>JAAELP010000313.1 GCA_024226535.1 Planctomycetota bacterium
CCAGCAGAACGTGCCCGTCTTCGCATTCCTCGCCCGCGCACTGGATGCACACCTCCGAAAGGCGGAAGCGCCCGTGCTCCTGACGTAGATCCGTCAGGACCCGTGAACGCTTACCGCAGGAGTAGCGCCCCGCCGCGGATGCGAGAGGATCTACCTGTTCCGGGCGAGGATGCAGTGCTGCTTGCTCTTGGGGTTGTGGACCTTGCTCTCGAGAACCTCGAAACCGGCGTTCTCGATCATCGACTCCAGTTCGGCAACCCTCAGGCAAACGACCGGGGGCGCCGCCCCGACGAGCATCGCCAGCCTGACCAGAGCCCGCCAGAAGAAGTTCCAGTCACCGAGGCAAGGCGTCTCAGTGATGAGGTGACCGCCGGGGACGAGCAGATCGCGCAGTCGCGCCAGCGTCGCCGGGACGTCGTCCAGCAGGTGGATGACGCTGTA
Source organism: Planctomycetota bacterium (assembly GCA_024226535.1). GTDB lineage: Bacteria > Planctomycetota > Phycisphaerae > Phycisphaerales > SM1A02 > JAAELP01. Next base: position 442 of record JAAELP010000313.1, read on the forward strand.
GGCAGTGACGACGTTGAACGCGCCCTCGGCGAGACGCGGGTCGTCGGGCTCCATCTGTTCGAAGCGGGCGTTGCCGACGTTGCGCTCTCGAGCCCTGGCGTTGGCCACCGTGACCATGTTGGATGAGTGATCGATGCCCAGGATCTCCTCGGCGTGCGGAGCGAGGTCGAGGGTGATCTCACCGGTTGCGCAGCCGACGTCGAGGATCGAATCGGTCTTCCTGAACACAGCAGCTGCACGCTCCAGGCGGGCGGCGTAGTTCGGTCCTTTGTGGAGCTTCGCGTCGTAGCGATCGGCGCGCTTGTCCCAGAAGTGATTCGAAAGCGTCTTCTCCATCTGAATGTCCTCAGGCTCCTGTGCCGCCAACTCCGCATGCACCCGTCGGGCAATCCTGAACCCCCGGCTCAGGTAGAACCCGACGGCGGACTCGGACGGGGTCGCCGAGACGTAGAGCAATTCCGCGCCGTCCAACCGAGCGAGACGTTCCACTTCGTCCGTCAGCGCGCCGGCGATGCCCCTCCGCCGGGCTCCCTGATCGATATACAGCGCAACCAACTCAGCAACCCCAGGGGACAGATCGGGCCTCAGAATTGCGAACCCGATGATGGTGTCGCCCGCGATTGCACCGAGCAGCGTTCCCCCTTCGGACAGGAGCGGGGTCCACCGTTCCACGAGCCCGCGCACACTGAAATCGTCTGGACCATGTTCAGGCCAGCGCGGAACATCCCAGTCAACCACCTCCTCACGGAGAGCCCCATCCCGGCAGACGTACTGGAGCCTCACGTGCTCAGAGCGATCAACTTCGCGGATCCGCTCGAGGTCACGCGGGGCCAGCGCTCTCAGCTCGACTGCCTCCAAGACCGCTCCTTCCGTTCGTGCTCCAGCCCAAGGGGAATCATACGGTACGCATGGTGCCTGCCCTTTCCTGCCCTACGAGGAGCACTGGCGTGTAGTCCTGTGCCCAACCACATTTGGAACCTCGGTATGCTGTGCGCCGTGACCACGACCACAACGACACGCGGTTTGATTCGACGCCTGCTCCCGGGACTGGTGGCATTTGGAATGGTCGCGTGCAGTGCGGATGAGCCGATGCCCGCTTCCGACAGGGCGGCGACGACAGAGCCGGCGTCATCGCCACCCGCACCTGGTTCAGGCAGCGCGATGGCTGCGGCACCCGGATCGCCATCGCCAGTGTCGCCCCCATCCGCCGCCGCCAACGTTCGCGGGGCCGCGCTGTACAAACACACTGCGCGCTTTGTCACGGAGCCAAGGGGCTCGGTGACGGCCAGATGGCGAAGCTCATGAACCCGCCGCCGCGCGGACTCGTGAACGAACCTTGGCGCTACCTTGACGCGAGCAGCCCCGAGCGTCTGCGCGAGTCCATGGCCGGCCTGCTTCGAAAGGGCCTGCCCCAGGCCGGGATGCCCGGTCTCACCGGACAGGTGACGGATGCGGAGGTCGCGCAGCTCGTGCAGTTCGTGTTCGATCTCCGGCAGTGATCGCTGATACCGGCCTTTGCGACCTTCTGTCATGATCGCGAAGGGGCGCGGCCCCAGATCCCCCTCCCCGCGAACACGATCGCGATGAGCAGGCCGACCGCGCCGACGGGCCAGTACGCGCCGCCCACTGCGCCCGCCATCGTCGCATCGACCGCCCAGCCGAGCAGGGGGGCGACGAGCATCGTCGCCAGCCGTCCCGCCTGACTCTCGATGGAGAGGAGCGACGCGCCTTGCGTCTCGGTGCCGTGGACGTCGAAGCGACTGATCAGGACCGGTCGCCAGAAGTTGTGCAGCACGTGCAGCGCGACGAACGCACCGATCATCACGACGAGGCCGCCGAGGAAGCCCGCCGCGGCGAGGATCGCGTAGACGACGACCGCGGCTACCCACAGGAAACGCGCCGCCCGATTCTCCCCGCCCGCCGCGTCCGACAGCCGGTGGGCGCCGCGGCTCGCGGCGCCGGCGAGCAGGAACAGGACGAAGTACACCGCGCCCACGAGCACCGCCGTGCGCTGGACATCCGTCCCGCCCGCACGGGCGAGTTGACCCGCGGCGGCCGCGATGACCGTCGCCTCGAGCACCGGCTGGAGGTAGTCCTTCGCGGCGGCGAACACGCCATCGAAACCCATCGCCTCGAGGACGAGCCCACGGATCGGCCGCCGCTTCACCGCCTCGCGCACGACGTCGATCATGTGGCGGGTGACCGCGCCGAGCGAGGGCCGGACCTCGGGCGTGCCGTCGAGCACCTTTGGATAGCCGAGGAAGTTCACGATGCCCAGCGCGTACGGGGCGATCGCCGCGAGGAAGACCATCCGGTAGTCGGCGCTGACGACGACGGTGACCGCCCCGATCACGACCGAGACCGCGGAGCCGATCTTGCTCCACGACCGCGTATAGCCGTACACCTTCACCCGCTCGTCGGTGCGACCCTCGAGGCGCAGCCACGCGAAGATCATCGCCTTGTGGGTGCCGGTGCGGAACGCGTCGCCGATCCCGTAGAGCACCATGCCGGCGAGGAGCAGCGGGAACGGGTCCACGAGCGCGAACACCAGGAAGCTCGCGATATATGCGGCGAACGCGACGATCATCGAGCGCCGGCGCCCGCAGATGTCAGCGATCGCCCCCGACGGCACCTCGACGATGTTCACGGTGAGTTCGCGCGCCGCGACGAGCAGGCCGATGTGGAGGAAGTCCAGTCCCTTGCCGAGGAAGGCGAGGAACAGGAACGCCTCGAAGTAGCGCTGGTTCTTGAGAAACCCGTAGAGGCTGAACCGGAACAGCATGCAGGGGAGCACTCGGATACAAGAGGCCGTCCGGGGGCCGCCGGCCCCGCTCGAGACGTGCCGGCCCCAGCCTACAGGGAAACGAAGGTGCGGCCCCTGAGTGATCCTACCCGTGGGACCCCAGCGCGATTGCCCACGGAACCACGCATTGCGGTCCGCGGCCGCCACCAACAGCAGGACCGCCACGCAACTCGCGACGCCGGTAAGACCGAACGGATGACGCGGAAGGGCCGGATGACGTCTCGGCCGGTCGCGGTTGTCCCGTTCGTAGTCGTCGAGCTGCCGGTCGAGGACATCGTCCGGGCACAGCGTCGTCTGAACCGGTTGATTCTCTGGCTCGTCGGGCCCGGCGGCGGCGTGGAGCCGATGGTGTTGGCGATCCACTCGCAGATGACACCGCTGCTCGAGGCCATCGTGACCGCATCTTCGGCCCGATGGGCGGCGCGCCGCAAGGAAGAGCTCACGAGGAAGGAGCTGGGGCACCTGTACCGAGACGAAGTGGCCTAGCGACGAGAGCAGCGGACACTGAGCACAACGTTGGCAACCGACTCGTTCACGACTATCCGAAACTGGATTGTCCCGGGCTTGGTCGTCCCTCAACGTTCAAGCCTGCGCGAGAAAGGTGGTCAGTGTTCCAGAGATTTGTGTTGACATGACCGAAAGCTCGCGGTACGAAGACCACGCAGGGAAAAACAGGGCCCTGTGCGCCGCTCGGCGCGACGTGTCTCGAGCGTCGAATACCAGCCGGTGGGGCGTGGGAAGCAGATCTTGGTGTGAGTCGATGCGGTGCTTCAGTTTGGCACCGTAGATGTTTGTCGCGTGCATGAAGTTACGCGTGCGGTGCTGCGCGCCGGACCAACGAAGATGCGACCGTCACGATCCGAGCGATCACTTCGATGGATGCTAGTCGCCGGCGGCACCAGGTCAACGTAGTGGAGCCATTGTCATGAGCGCGTGTAATACCGTTCTGAGAATGAAGTGTGCGGTGGTCGTCCTCCTGTGGGCCACCGGCTACGCGAGTGCACAGGAGTTCATCGATCCGGCCAGCGGTTGCGGCCAAACCGAGCCTCCGCCCGAGGAGATCGGCTGTGGGGCGAACGTCTCGCCGGTCGCGGATCTCGATCTGCCTCCGGTCAGCCCGGACCCGGAGGAGCCGCAACAGCCGGACGACCCTTCGCCGTGGTCGGTCATCCTGTACGACGTGGATGCGCAGCAGGAGATCGAGGAGCCCCGGATCTGCAACGGCGGTCCGAACGACGGCCAGCCGTGCATTGACGGCTCCGACTGCCCCGATGGCACGTGCGGCAGGAGGGTCTGTGTCGGCGGGCCCTTCGACGGAATGCCGTGCGAGGATAGCTTCGATTGCGCGGGCGGCACCTGCGTGGTGTGGAGTCAGACCTTCGACACGGACGAGTTCTTCCTGGGCGACACGGAGGGAATCCCGGGATGCTCGACGGACTTCTGCGCCGCCATCGACTCCATCTGGGGCCCCGACGACCGCGTGCGCATCCGCGGAACGACGACCTATCCGTGGCGCACCATCGGCTACATCGTCACGACGTATCCCGACGGCGCGCGACGGCGATGCACGGGCGCGCTGGTTGGCCCGCGTCACGTGCTCACCGCCGGGCACTGTATCTACCAGGCATCCCGCGGAGGATGGGGGACGTCAGTGTCCTTCTCCCCCGGCCAGAACGGCTGGTGGCGCCCGTACGGGCGCAAGTGGGCGACCCGGCTGTACAGCTTCACCGGATGGACGCGCCGGGCGAGCAAGAACCACGACATGGCGCTCATCATTCTCAATAGTCGCATTGGGAACCGGACGGGGTGGCTCGGCTACAGCACCGGAGGGGCGTCGGATGTCAACCAGATCCGAAACCTCTCGGGATACCCGAGCGACCATGACACGCAGCAGTGGTTCGACCACGACCCGATCATCTCGAGAACCTCCTACCTGCTGAACTACCAGATCGATACCTTCGGCGGGCAGTCCGGGGCCCCGGTGTGGCGCTACCGCTCGACGACCGGTCAACGGCACGTTCGTGCGGTGCATCACGGCGCCAAGGCCACGTTCAACAACGGTGCCCGCATCACACGGGGCAAGTTCACGTCCATCTCGAGGTGGATCGCGTCGAACCCGTTCTTCGGCGAGGACTGCACCGACTGTAGCCCGGACTGCAACGACAACGGCGTCGGCGACGACACCGACATCAGCATGGCGACGTCATTTGACGTCAACGGAAACGGCATTCCCGACGAGTGCGAGGGGGCGTGCTGTCTCAGCCCCGGCGGGTGCGATGCCAACATGAGCAACCTCGCGTGCTCGATTGCCGGGGGGGGTGTTCAATGGTGTGGGTACGGGGTGCGATACCTGCCCCTGTTCGGAGGACCTGAACGGAAACGGTGAGGTGGACTTCGCGGACATCCTGGCGGTCGTCGGCGCGTGGGGGCCCTGTGGAATCCCGTGCCCGCAGGATCTGAACGGAAACGGCCAGGTGGACTTCGCGGACATCCTCGCGATCGTCGCGGCGTGGGGAGGGTGCTGAGACCCGGCGCACGCACTGACTGTGCACTGATTGCGAATCCAAGCTCAGGAGAGACACCATGCGGAAGCGCACGCTCTCGATCATCGGTGCCGCTGGCACGCTTGCGTTGGCCGGAACGTCATCCGCGGCGTTCACCGGTCTGGCCGTCACCGCGAAGACCGTTACGACGACCGGCGGCGTCGACCTCGACGTGTTCCGGCTGTACGTGACGACGGACAGCGCGTTGGATTCGGTGGCCGCGGTGGGAGGGACCCCCACCCTGCCGATGGTCATGGATTCCGGGGGCAGCGGGTTCTTTCAGCAGACCGTCTTCGGCGCGCACCAGAACGTTCCCAGCGGTGCGGCGGCGACGGGGGCCTTCCCCGACCTGCTGCTCGACTCGTTCCTCACGATCGGCGTCCCGGCCGGATACACGGGATCGCCGACCCTCCCGACGATTCAGGGCTTCAATTTCGCCGCCTTCAACGGCGCGGGAACGGGCTTCGGTTCTCCGACCGTCACCACCACGAACGGCGGCTGGTTCGTGTCGCCGTTCGTACCCGTCTCGGCCGCCAAGCCGTACCCACCCCCGAATGCGGCGGCCCCCACGGGCGACGGCGGCTACGACATCTTCACGGCGCCCACGGGGGCGACGCATGGCGTGCTGGTCGGTCAGTTCTCGGTGGCATCGGGGAACACGTTCAGCGGCGACCTCCCGCAGATCGTGCTCTTCGTTGGCGGCAACCAGGTCAGCGCCGGACAGCTCTTCGCGTTCAGCACGAGCGGGGTCGGTGCCTGCTGCGTCACCCCCACCGACTGCCGGGTCGTCACGCTCTCGGAGTGCAACAACCTCAGCGGGTACTTCATCGGCGCCGGATCGTCGTGCAGCTACCGGACGCGGCTGGTCAATCACCAGGGACCGCCCGAGCAGTGGAGCCACATGTTCGTGATGGTCACCAACTGCCCCACCGGGTCCGGGGACGGCGGGCCCGGCTGCACGACGGGGCCGGTCAAGATCGACGTCTGGGAGACCAGCGATCCGCCGGAGGGCGGGACCTCGAACTGCGAGAACTTCGGCGCCGCGTCCGCGTGCCCGATCCCGGCGGACTTCTTCGGACCGGGCTCGGACCCGTTCACGGACCAGGTCTGCTTCGTCGGCGACCCCCTGGGAACGGTCACGCTCCCCGGCTTCCCGGAGCCGCTCGACTTCGGCATGGCCGACACGCTGGTGACCCGACCAGCCGATCCGTTCGACCGGTGCTCGCTGCCGACGCTCACGCCGGTTGTCGTGCCGATCCAGATCGAGCAACTGAGTCTCGTGAGCGTGGCGCCGATCACGGTCAACTTCAGCGGCGGCGGCTCGGAGCAATGGGACGTGGGCGTCAAGGTGCTCACCAGCGCCGGGCAGCCCACCACGGGGAGCATGTCCGCCCGCAAGGAGCACTGCAACGGCGGGACGTTCGACGCGACGCTCGCGGTCTGCCCGACGTTCGTCTTCACCAAGGTCGATCCCCCGTTCACGGAACTCCAACTCGACTTCTGCGCCACGTGCAACGCCGACGGGATCGTCATGAGCACGTCGGGCATCGACTGGGTCCATGATCAGGACGCGAACCTCGACGTCACCAACCCCGTCTGCTCCGACTTCATCCCGGGCATCGAGCACCTGGGTAGTCTCCCCGCCTGCGACTGCAACACGAACACCGTCCGCGACAAGTGCGACATCGAGAGCGGGCTCAGCTTCGACTGCAACCTCAACGGCGTCCCCGACGAGTGCGAGGCCCCGCCGCCTTGCTTGGGCGACCTCAGCGAGAACTGCACCGTGGACTTTGCCGACATCCTGAAGGTCATCGCGGCGTGGGGCCCGTGCCCGCCTGAGTGCCCGGAGGATCTCGACAACAGCGGCGACGTCGGTTTCAGCGACATCATGGCCATCATCGACGGCTACGGCCCGTGCGGGTGAGCCGGTGAGCAGCCACGCGAGGAGCGGCGGACGCCCGGCCGCCGCTCTTCGTTCAAACCTGGTGCGTTCCGCCCAGAAACGACCGGCGACGGCGCCACCCTTCGCATGTGCGTTCCGCGGGGTCCACGTCAGCGCCGGCGCAACCCTTGCCACCGTCGGTGTCAAGACCCGGGAGCGCTGCCTCGGGGCACGGCCACTCGGAATGCGACTGGCTCCGATGCCCCGAGTGCGGGGCTTGGGCAGACCCGATCCTCACGGCTCATGGGCGGGCCGCTCGGAAGCACGGTGATCGGGGCCCGTGCCCGTCGGCGTGACGCGACCGGCGTCGATCCGGCTCACCCTGCGCTTCAACGAACGCGGAGCCCGAGCATGCTCGGGCTCCGCATCGTTTCGCTTCCGGGACGTCGGCGCGTCAGGCCGTTACGGGCAGGCTCCCCAGGCGCCGATCACCGCGAGGATGTCGGAGAACGCCACCATGTCGTCGCCGTCCACGTCCTGCGGGCAGCCGACGCACGGTCCCCACGCTCCGATCACCGCGAGGATGTCGGCGAAGTCCACCACGCCGTTGCCGCTCAGGTCGGCCGGGCAGGGGGGCGGTTCGTCCGCCCAGATCTCGATGTCGTCGAGGTTCCAGCCGGAGAATCCGTCGAACGCGTTGGTCGGTCCCATCGTCCAGCGCACGTACACCGCGGGCTGATCGTCGGCGACGGCCGAGATGTCGTACGTCATGTACTGCCAGCTCGAATCGGTGACCGCCATGCCGTTCATCCACACCGTCGCCCAGCCCACGCCGTCGTTGCTGACGCTCACGGAGGCGAGGTCGAAGAGCTGCGTGTCGACGTTCAGCCAGCGCCGGAACGCCAACTCGACGTTCGTCAGGCCGGTGCAGTCGATCGCCGCGCTGGTGAGATGGTCCATGATCCCGGGCCCGTAGTCGCCGTCGAGGTTGTAGCCGAGGACGTTCGTTCCGGTGTGACCGCTCGTTGGATCGGGCATCCCCTGGTTGGCGCCGCCGCTTCCGGTCGGCGGACCGAAGGCCCAGAGTCCTTCCATGCTCCAGCCGGGATCCGTGTCGAGCGAGAAGCTGTACACCGGCTGCGGGATGGGACCGCACGGCACGATGCGCAGCGCCCAACTGTTCAACGTACCCTGGTCCTGCCCGGCGTTATCCGAGACGGTGAGGATCCAGTCGCCCAGCACCCCCGCGTCGTTGAAGTCCGCGAGCACGCCGGGACCGTCGGGCATGTGCTCGGAGTCGTCGTAGGTCACGAAGAGGTCGTTCGAGCTGCCGCCGGTGCGGTCGTGCAGCCGCACGACGGTTCCCGCCGGCGACTCCAACTCCACGATGAGGTCACCGACGTAGGTGTGGCTGAGATCGAGATCAACGTCCATGTCGCCGACGCAGAAATCGCTGCCGATCGTGATGATGCTCGTCGTGGTGTTGTTGTCGGTGATGGGCAACGGCGGATCTGCCGAGGCGAAGACCACGCGGCCCACCTCCAGCGCGATGCCGCGCGTCGTGTTGCCGACCTGGTGGTTCAGGTTCGTGAACTGCACGGAACCGGCGTACACGCCCGCGTCCATCCCCTCCGCGAACTCGGAAATGCCGACCACGACGTCGACCGTCTCGCCCAGACCGCTGAGCGTGAGCAGCAACGGATCGGTGTCGCCGTCCAGCGAGATCCACGGCTCGCTGCCAGTCACCTCGACCATCACCGGACTCGGGCGCTCGTTGGTGATCGTGTACGTGATCGAGCCTTCGAACGGGCCGCCGAGCGCTCCGCCCGTCTCCAGCTCGTCGTCCGGCCCCACGCTGATGAGCGTCATGCCCGCTTCGATCACGTGGTTGCGCACGCGCAGTTGCGCGTTGGTCAGGTCCTCGAAGATCACTTCGCGCGTGTAGGTTCCTTCCGCGAGCGATCCCGGGTCGTCGAGGCTGACGGTGACCGTGGTCGTGCCGCCGAGCGGGGCGATCGTTCCGGTGACCGGCCCCGTGCCGCCGTCGATGAGCATCGGAGCGGCTCCGGCTCCCAGCCGCACCTCGTAGTCCACCGGGTCGGGTGACGGGTTGGACATGGTGTACACCATCGACATCGGCGCGAACGGACCGCCGACCTCGCCGATGTGCATCACGTCACCACCGGGGACGACCGACATGCCAAGGCCGGAGATCGTGTCCACGAACAGCATGCCCGTACCCGCGGCGTCGAGCCACGGAGCGAGGCTCGTGGACGGTGACCCTCCACCGGTCCACGAGACGGACATCTTGCCGTACCAGTCGGAGGTCTGGCTCGAGCAGGAGGCGTAGCCGCCGTGGAGTTGCCCGATGATCCGGTGGTTCTGGTCGAACAGCGGCGAGCCGGAGGAGCCGGGCTCCGTCGTTCCGATGTCCCAGTCCTCGACACGCACGTGGGTGCCGTTGCCGGGAATCGCCTCGCCGAGGTAGCTCGTCGTCGTCGTGGGCTGGTCCTCGAAGCTGATGCGCTTCTCGTCGGTGTTCGGGTGGTGGATCGCCACGGCCCAGTCCGCGTCGGCGCCGGTCGCGTCCCAGCCCGCGTAGCCCACGCTCCACTCCGGATCCGGGTCGTCGTCCAGCTCCACGAGCGTCATGTCCGACGGACCGTACGCGGCACGGAAGAAGGACCCCGTGTTGAAATCGGCAAGGCTGCCGTCGCCGGAACCGCCGCTCTGGGGGCTTCCGGGCGGGCGGCACCACGAGTTCTCGTAGTTCCAGTACGTCACGAGCGACGCCGCGTTGCCCGAGTGGATACCGCAGTGATCGGCGGTCATGAAGTACGGCGTCAGGTCGTACGACGTGTTGTTGACCATGAACCCGGTGCAGAACGTCCCGCCACCGGTGGAGATCACCGCCACCGTGGTGATGTCGTCGCGCCAGAGATCGCCCTCCGAACAGATGACGTCCACGTTGCAGGACCCCGACAGCGCGACGCCGTCCTCCAGCGCGGCCCCGAAGCCCCGGTATCCGTAGCCGACGTGGGTCAGCTCCAGCTCCAGTTGCTGCCGCTGGTCTTCCGGCACGCGCACCTCGACGACCACCTCGTCGGTGGGCACGATCGGCGTCCACAGCTCACCGTGCAGCTCGTTGTCCCGCGCGGTGAAGGGGCGAATCCTCGCGGTGCCGTCGGCGGCGGAGATGAGCAGGCGTCCGTCCGGCGGCATGACGTACCGCGAGAAGCCGAGGTTGATCGACGTGGCGTCGGGCGCGGCCACGCGCAGTCGCCAGAGCCAGCCTTCCTTGCCGATGCGCTCCCACGTGCCGTCCGTCGCCGGCTTCACGGTCACGCGGTGGGGGATCGCATAACGCGGGGGAAGCTCCAGCTCGCGGCGTTCGAGGTCCTCTTCGGCCACCGCCGCGAAGTCGATGCGCGGCATGGTCAGCAAGGGGATCTCCGCCAGCGGAAGCGCCTCGTGCCGGGATGCCGCCGCGTCCGGCGGGATCGTCGGCGGGGGAGCATCGGCGGCGATCGCGCCACCGGCAAGGGTCGCGCCGGCGCACAGCACCAGCAGCGCGGGACTCAGGAGTGTGGTCCGCATCGACATGGTCTCTTCCTCGGGCTTGGGGACTCAGTCACCGCTCCGGTACGTGCAGCGGGGGTGGCTGCACCACAAGAGACGGCCAGAATACGGAGCCGCCTCCTGGCGGTCACCGCCCCCCTTGCCGCGCGCGGCACCACATTGCTCCTGCTCCAGACCCCAGTTTCCGCCCCCCCCGTTACCTCCACTAGGGGAATGTCACCCCGCTTTCGTGACGGCGCGGCGGTGGGAGCGAGATAATCCGGGAAGAGGAAGTAGAAGAGGAAAGGACACGAACTTCGTCATTCGTCGCACCTGCGTACGATCTATGCCCATGCCGACACCATCACCCGATCCCCGACGCATCTCGGACGTCGATCCGGGCCCGCGGTCCGGCTGGACGACCGACGATCTCGTGGAGTACGTCGGCGAAGAGGACATTCCACTCGTCAGCCTGATGCACGTGGGCGGCGACGGGTGGCTCAAGACCCTCGACTTCGCGCCGCGCGACGAGCATCAACTGCGCCGGATCCTGCGCGGCGGCGACCGCGCCGACGGGTCGAGCCTGTTCCCGCGCGGGATGCACGCCGGTGCCTCCGACATCGTGCTGCGCCCTCGTCCCGAGACGGCGTTTCTCGATCCCTTCGCCGCCACGCGAACGCTGGTCGTGCGATGCGGCCACGACGGACCGGACGGCGCGCCACTGCCGCAATCGCCGGACACCATCGTGCGGCGGGCCGACCGGCGTCTGGCCGAACACACCGGCGTCGAGCTTCTTGCGCTCGGCGAGGTCGAGTTCTTCCTCGGCAGACGCGCCGACGAGACGCCCGTGTTTGGTGCCGACGAGCGCGGCTACCACGCCACGGCTCCGTTCGTATTCGGCGAGGCGCTGCGCCGGGAGGCGATGGTCTGCCTGCGGGACCTGGGCATCCCCCTGAAGTACGGTCACAGCGAGGTCGGGTACGTCGAGCCGACGGAGGCGGGCGACCTGGTCTGGGAGCAGCACGAGATCGAGCTGGACCTGCTGCCGCTGCCGGACGCGGCGGACGCGATTCTCCTGACGCACTGGGTGTTGCGCAACCTCGCGCATGCGCGCGGCCTTCAGTGCAGCATCGATCCGCTGGTTGCGCACAAGCACGCCGGTAACGGGCTGCACTTCCACTTCGCGGTGGGGGCGGAGGAGCGACCGGAAGCCGGCGCCGACGACGCGACCCCGCTCACTCCCTCGGCCCGCGCCCTCATCGGCGGCCTCGTGGAGATGGGCGGAGCGCTGATGGTCTTCGGCAACCGACGCGCGGACTCCTTCGCCCGGCTCGGGCAGGGGCTCGAGGCACCGACCGCGATCAGTTGGGGCGCGTGCGATCGGTCCGCGCTCATCCGACTGCCCGTCGTGCCGAGATCCGCCGACGGCACGGCGCTCGCCACGGCGACCATCGAGTTCCGGCTGCCCGACGGTTCGGCCCACCCGCACCTGCTTCTCGCGGGCGTCGCCCAGGCGATGTGCCACGGTCATGACCTGCCCGATCTCGACGCGCTCCTCGACCGCACCGGGTCACGAGCCGACGGCGCCGACCGGGACCGCCTGCCCACGAGCTTCGCGGAGGTTGCCGAGGCGCTGGCCCGCTTCCGTCCCGCGCTCGAGGCCGGGGACGTGTTCCCGCCCGCGTTCATCGACGCGCTGCTGACCCGCCTTCGCAGCGAGTGAACGAGACGGGGCCGGCTCCCCATGGTGCAAATCCCCGTTTTGTGCACCAATGCCCGCGCTGGCGTATCGCGGCCATCGTGGGGAGCCGCGGGCGCTCATCGCCTCTGCTCCACACCGACTGAGCGGTCACACCGCCGCCGCGAGCCCCGGCGCGATCGGAGCGTCCGGTCGCGTTCTCGCGCAAAGGAGAGAAGCCATGAACATGAGATGGCAGGCGAGCTTCGTGAGCGCGCTCGCGCTCATCGTCGTCGCCGGCGCCGCGTTCGGTGACGTCGTCTATCTGGACGCCACGTTCGACGACAAGACCGTCAACGCTCCCATCGGTACGGGTGGAGCGGCGGTCGGCGAACCGGTCTGGGTCAGCTCGTACATCGACGCCATCGTGCGGGCGGCCCCTTTCGACTCACGATGCCTGGAGATCAGCGATGACAGTTCGATCTCGGCGGGAGCGGCGCGGTTCGAGTTTCTCGACGGCGTCGAGGTGACCTGGGCGACCTTGACGATCAACGTCCACCTGTGGTTCGACGGGCTGGAGCACTACGCGCTCTACGTGCGCGAGCAGGGAACGTCGGCGGAGAGCTTCGCGACCCTGAAGTTCCTTCCCTCCGGGCAGGTCGAGGCCAACGACAAGGACTCCTACCTCGGCATGATCGGCACCTACACGGTCGGCCGCCCCTACACGGTGAGCCTCGCGTACGACATGACCGACGGGACCTACGACATCTACCTCGACGGGTGTCTCGCGGTCGAGAACGAGACGCACGGGGTCGTGGGACGCGGCATCGGGAGAGTGGCGATCGGGATGGGCTTCGACACGGATCTCGACGGTCGCTTCTACGTGGACCACGTCTCGGTCATCCAGGGCGTGCGTCCGCTCGGGATCTGTCCCGGCACGTGCATCCTCGAGGCCGGCTTCGACGACAAGGTGATCGACGCGCCCATCGGAACGGGGGGGCCGGAGGAAGGCGAGCCGGTGACGGTCGCGCCCCAGATCGTTGCCACCGTGCGCGGGGCGCCTTTCGAAACGCCGTGCCTGGAGATCGTCGACAACAGCACGTCGGCCGCCGGTACCGCGCGGTTCGAGTTCCTCGGACGCCGCGAGGTCACGACCCGCACGATCACGCTCAACGCCGACCTGTGGTTCGACGTGATGGACGACTACGACGTCAGGGTGCGCGAGCAGAGCTCGTCCGCCCAATCGTTCGTGAACGTCGGGTTCTACCAATCCGGCATCATCCAGGTCAGCGACGCGGACTCGTTCCTCGGCACCATCGGCACTTACGAGACCGACCGCGTCTACCCGATGAGCCTCGTGTTCGACATGGACGCCGACACCTACGACCTCTACCTCGACGGTTGCCTGATCGTGCAGGACGAACCGCACGGGGTCGTGGGACGCGGCCCCGGGGCGCTTCTCATCGGGACCGGCCACGATCCGGATCTGGCCGGACGCCTCTTCGTGGACAACATCTCCGTGTGCGAGGGCGTGCAGCCGGTCGTGGACTGCTGTCCCGCCGACCTCGACGGGAGCGGCGATGCGGGCTTCAGCGACATCCTCGAGATCATCGGCGCGTGGGGTCCCTGCGGGGTGCCGTGCCCGGAGGACCTCAACGGCAACGGATCCGTGGACTTCGCGGACATCCTCGCGGTGATCGGCGCGTGGGGATCGTGCGCGGAGCCCGGTGCGTGCTGCCTGGACAACCTCTCCTGCATCGTGGTGACCGAGGCTGCGTGCGATGCACAGGCCGGGACGTTCCAGGGAACGGGCACGACGTGCGGATCGATCGACTGTTTCGCGGCGTGCGTGGCCGGATCGGGTAGCTGCTTCGCATCGGGCCCGACGCCCGGGTGCGACGATCCGTACTGCTGTAACCTCGTATGCACGTTGGATCCGTACTGCTGCGACGTCATGTGGGACCTCACCTGCGTGCAGGAGGCGAACAGTCTGTGCGCGCCGTAGAACGATCCGGAGCGCCGCTCGCCGGTCGCATCTTCAGGCGCGGGTGGTGGTGATCTCCGGTGAAGGCTGACGATCGAGTCGAGATCGACGCAGGGCTCGCGGGCCGGTTGATCGCCGACCAGTTTCCGCAGTGGGCGGACCTGCCTCTGCGGCCCGTCGAACCGAACGGGTGGGACAACCGGACGTTCCGCCTCGGCGACGAGATGACGGTGCGCCTGCCGAGCGCGGACCGTTACGTCGCGCAGGTGGCAAAGGAGCAGCGGTGGCTGCCGAGGCTCGCGACGCGTCTTCCGCTTCCCATCCCGGTTCCGCTCGCGATGGGCGCTCCCGCCGAGGAGTATCCGTGGCCGTGGTCCGTCTACCGGTGGATCGACGGCGAGACGGCGACCGCGGAACGCGTCGACGACATGGCCGAGTTCGCGACCGCGCTGGCGGAGTTCCTCGCCGCGTTGCAGCGGATCGAACCCGACGGCGGGCCCGCGCCCGGCCGGCACAACTTCTTCCGAGGCGGACCGCCGGCGACCTACGACGAGGAGACACGCGACGCGATCTCGGTCTTGCACGGCGAGATCGACGTCGATGCGGTGACCGCGGTGTGGAACGCGGCCCTCGACGCGACCCGGCACGGTCCGCCGGTCTGGCTGCATGGAGACGTCGCCGCGTCGAACCTCCTCGTGCGCGACGGTCGGTTGTGCGCCGTCATCGACTTCGGTTGCACGGGCGTGGGTGATCCCGCGTGCGACCTGGCGATCGCGTGGACGCTCTTCGCGGGCGAGAGCCGCGAAGCGTTCCGCGCCGCGATGAAGGTCGACGACGCCACCTGGGCGCGCGGCCGCGGGTGGGCGCTCTGGAAGGCACTGATCACGCTCGCGGGAATCGTCGGCCCTGATCCGGCGAGACGGGGAGAAGCCCGACGGGGCATCGAGGCGGTGCTCTCGGAGTAGGGAACGCTCGACGGATCAGGACGTCGACCCCTGCTATCCTGAGGCAATGGAGAGCCGACGGATCCGGCGTGAGAAGAAGACGGTCACGGTCATGATCGACATGTACTGTCGAGACCAGCACAACGGGCGCGTGGAGCCCGGATTGTGCGATGAGTGCCGGGAACTGCACGACTACGCGATGCAGCGCATCGACAAGTGCCCGTTCTGTCTCGCCAAGCCAACCTGCGCGAACTGCCCGGTGCACTGCTACAAGAAGGACTTGCGAGCACGCGTGCGAGAGGCCATGGCGTACGCGGGCCCGCGCATGATGCGGCGGCATCCCATCCTGGCGATGATGCACATCATGGACGGATTCCGCACCGTCGAGGCTCCGGCTCGCCGCGGAAAGTGAACGGCGACGGCGATGCGATGCCCGAGGCCGCGAAGCTGGCCAGGGCGGAGCCGGACCGGTACGAGACCGGCTCGACCGGGTGGGTGACGGCCAGGTTCACCGCCGACGAACCGATGCCGAAGAGACTCTGGGAGAAGTGGCTCGATGAGAGCTACGAACTGAGTCGCGGAGCTGGAGCTGGACGAAAACCCGCGGGGAAGAAGACCTCGAAGAAGAACGCCCCGAAGAAGAAGGCCACCAAGAAGAAGACCGCCGCGAAGAAGGCCACCGGAAGCAGGACCGCCCGGACGGTCGGACGGAAGACGACGCGCAGGGGCGATTGACGCTGCCGACTCCAGATGCCCAGAGCCCTCCATCGGACGCTCTTCAAGATCGCGCTCTTCGGAGCCATCAGCATCGGTTCGGCGTTCGTCTTCGCCTCCGTCTACGTCGTGGTGTTCCATCTCAGCCTGCCGCCGACCGACGGCGCCTACGGCCAACCCATGTCGAGGGTGTTCGCCGACCCCCTGGTCCGGGGCGTGGCTTCGGCGGTCGCGCTCGTGTCCGGCGTGGTCTTCTGGCCGGTGTTCTACTTCACGCTCCGCGACCGACGCCTGGTGTACTGCCTGCCGATCGTGCTTGGCGTCGTGATCCTCGAGATCGTGCTCGTGACCTTCTTCATCCACGCGTTGGTTGCGTGGCCGGTGTCCTACTTCGCGCTCGTGATCGCGCTCGTCGGCTGCTGGGCGGCCGGCGTCCGTCCCTCGACCCGGCATCGGTGCTCCGAGTGCGGCTATGACCTTCGCGGTCTCCCCGATTCGCGGTGCCCGGAGTGCGGGCACCGCCCTCACCCCGCCTGAGCGGGATCGGGCCGCCCGGTCCGCGCGGAGGGATCCGCGGCCCGGTGGGAAGTGTGGCTCGGGGACCGGCCGCCGGTTGGTCCTCGTCGCCGGGCAGGGGCGGGCGTTCGCCGGAGCCGCTTCCCCGGAATCCGGGACGGTCCGGCCGGCAACGACCGACCCAGTGGTGAGCGGACGCCGCGACCGTGCGACTTCTGCTACTATTCCGCTGGCATCGCACCCCGGTGCGGGTGCCGATTTCACAGTCAAACCCCAGAAGCAACCCAGGATTCCGAAGGGTTCAGGGCGGATCTCTCGGAGACCCGCGCCCCGCCTTATTCGGAAGAGGGTCAGCCCGGGGAGTTTTCATTGAGGTCGCGGCTACAATGCGACCGAGCGGCTGAGGTGAGGCACGGAGCTTCGCCGAGGCCGCGTCCATCCCGTGAACGACAGTGCATCGCCGCAGAGCCCTGCCCCGTCTTCACCCATTTCGAGAGGCAGTGCTTTGAAACTGTACGTAGGCAACATCAGCTTTGATACCACCGAGGACACGCTCCGCAACACCTTCGCCGCTCACGGCGAGGTCGAGGAAGTGGCCGTCATCACCGATCGCGACACCGGCCGCCCCCGCGGCTTCGCGTTCGTGACCATGCGTGACGACAACGCCGCGCGGAACGCGATCGACGCGCTCAACGGCAAGGAGCTCGACGGTCGTTCGCTCAACGTCAACGAGGCCCGCGCCAAGACCGGCGGCGGCGGCGGCGGCGGCGGCGGTGGTGGTGGGGGTCGTCGGGGCGGTTGGTAAAGCCCCGTGGCGAGAAGAACACCGCAGACATTCCTGAAGCGACAGCGTGAGCAGAAGCGGGCCGAGAAGGCCCGTCAGAAGCAAGCGAAGCGCGATGCTCGGAAGCAGGGTCTGGTGTCCATGGACGCCTACCCGGACGAAGAGCCCGACGACTCGGTCGAAGAGACCGACGGGGAAGCTACCGCTTCGGAGGAATAGGTCGGCGAGAGCCGGCTGAACGAACTGCGATTCGACCCACTCAGGACGCCGAGGCACTTGCCTCGGCGTCCTGTCTTTCGTTCACGCGGCGCCCGCCGCTCGCGGTCGCGCGGTGCTCCGACGGCGGTGGTCGGTCATCCGCGGCACGCCTCCCCCCACCGACCGATGATGTAGAGCAGATCCGCGAAGTCGACGGCACCGGAGCTGTTGAAATCCGCGGGACACGCCGCGCACGGTCCCCAGGCCGAGATGGCCGCGAGCACGTCGCCGAAGTCGACGACGCCGGAGCCGTTGAGATCCGGACACGCCGCGGCGATCCCCGACGAGAGATAGAGCGTCTCGACCTGGGCGGGTGTCAGCGACGCGTCGTAGATGCGCGTGTCGTCGACGTCCCCTCTGAAGTAGCGACCTCCGGGCCACCCCTGTCCGATGTGCGTCGCGTCGGCGAACTCCTCGATGTCGTGCGGTGTCTCGTTGACCGCCGACGTGAGGACGCCGTCGATGCCCGTGTACAGCGTCGCCCGATCAGGCTCGACCACCAGCGCGATGAACGTCCACCGATCGTCGGGCACGTCCAGCCCCGACTCCCACCACCATTGGCTGCCGTTCCAGTGGTATCGAAGATCCTCGTCGGGGCCGAGGTTCAGGCCGCCGCTGCTTCCCGGGGGGCCGTTGAACACGAGGCCGGCCGCGTCGACCTGCGGGCCATCGCGCCGGATCCACGCCGACAGCGTGACCTTGGCGCTGTGGAGATGAAGCGGGGGGATCTCGATCCGATCGTTGACGCCGTCCAGGAAGAACGACGTGCCCAGCGCCACCGTGGCCGACGGCCGACCCATGATCGGGCTCCCGAAGACCAGGCCGTCGTCATCGCCGAATACGTCGTCGACGACCACCCCGCCGAGTTCGTCCAGCGGCCAGTGACGCACCCGCGCGGGCGTGAACTGCCAGACCTGACCGGGCACGACAGCCGCGTCGGTGACTTCGTCCACGCGCCAGAAGTACGCAGTGCCGAACGTGAGCGGGCCGGGAGCGTACCGGGCGACGGTCGTGCGCCCGCGATACTCCGGGGAGCCGATCGTCGCATCCCGGACGGCGACGTACTCCGTGGCGAGGAACACGTCGTGGGCATCGGAGCCGGGACCGGCCAGCCAGATCAGATCGCCGCCCGGGGTGACGTGCTTGCCGCCGTCGGGCGGAATCGGTGCTTCGGCGGGCCCGATTCCCGCGTGCAGGCTCGTGATCTCCGCCGTGTCCAGCGCGTAGTCATGGATCCGCACGTCGTCGATGACCCCGCCGAAGTGCCGCGCCGCGCTCGTGGAATCCCATCCGAGGTGGGTCACCGCGTCGAAGGCTTCGATGCCATGGGCGACGGCGTTCACCGACGACAGCATCGTCGTGCCATCGTGCATGTACATGGTCGCGTGGTCCGGCTCGACGACGAGCGCGACGAACGCCCACGTGTCGTCGGGAACGACCAGTCCGCTGTTCCAGCCGTACGTCGCGGCGGCGTCGTTCCAGTGATAGCGAAGCTCGTTGGCGGAGCCGCAGGAGATGCCCGCGGTCGTGGAGCCGCCGCGGCAGAAGACCACCCCGGCGAAGGACGGCTGGGATCCGCTGCGCCGGATCCACGCGCTGATCGTGATCTCATCGGTATCGAGATGCAGCGGGGGAATGCCCACGGCATCCCCGACGCCGTCGAACGCGATCGCCCCGCCGATGACCCCGGTCGCCTCCGTCGGCGCGCCGACCACGGACCCGTCATGTCCGTAGCCTGTCGCGTCGGCGATCTCGGCGCCCACGTCGTCAAGGGGCCAGTACCCCGCCAATGCCGACGACCGCAACGTCACGCGAACGGTTCCTTCGCTCAGCTCGCCGGTGCCGTCGCCCACCTGGTGATGGAACGTGTCGTCTCCGATGAAGGGGATGGCGGGCATCGCGTAGACCAGCTCGTCGCGTCCGTCCGGGCCGCTGCCCGGCGAGAGCGTGACGGCGGCGCCGCGCTCGGATACCGGGTCATGCGACTCGATGACCAGCGGATCGCAGTTGCCGTCGCCGTCGTTGCCGAGGACATCGAACGCGAGCGGACCGGTCTCCTCGAAGACGTGCCGGCGGACGGTCGCTTCGTCGAGGCTCGCGTAGGGCGGAAGCGGCTCGGGATAGGGACCGATCAGGTCCAGGCACGCCCGGCTGTCGCGATGGGCGAGCATCACCTGCCGCGAGACCGGTCCGATGTTGAAGCACGCCCCGCACATCGTGTTGCACGGCGTCGGATCGAGACAGTGCGGCGCGTTCCAGTTGTGGCCGACCTCGTGGCCGATGATGTTGGCCCCGTCCCGGCTCCATCCGTAGCCGGAGTTCGTGCAGACGACACCGACCCAGGCGAGCCCGCCGTACTCGATGATCGAGCCCGGCTTGTCGGTCATGAGGTGCGCGATGTCGCGCACGATGCCGGCCTGGTTGGTGTTCCACTCCGTTCGGAACTGGTCGAGCAGGTCGCCGCCGCTGGTCGGCGTGTAGAACGGCGCGGTGCGCACCACGTAGTCGGTGATCGTGTAGCTGACGTTCAGGTCGCGCGCGTAGAAGAAGTCGACCTCGTTCATCTGCGCGTCGATCGCGGCCACGACGGCGGGCACGGCCGAGCCCTTCAGTTGGTAGTACTCGTAGTCCGCGTCGAACGCGATCTGGCAGAGGTACTGGCACGAGGGGCCGTCGGCGGCGGGGGCGTGCGGCTCGGGTGGCGCGGCCGACGGCGTGGTGACGCCACACGCGAACGGCTCGGTCGCGATCGGACGGCCGACCGCGTGGCGGCCCGGTTCGTCACCCGACGGGCGGATCGTCCACGGATTCCCGTCGGGCGGGAAGACCGTCGCGACGACACCGTCGGGGCGCAGGTGGGCGACGACAGCCGTTTCCGGTTGATCGGCGATCACGCCGCGGTAGGTGGCCGGCGACGGCGGCTCGACGAGCGTGTAGCTTCCGTCGGCGCAGTAGACGCGAACCCGCGCATGTTCGCCACGCATCGAGTGGCGGTGCAGTTCCAGGTGCACCGGATGGTCGTCGCGGACCACCGTGAGCTGAAGGGATGTGGGCGTCCCCAGGGGGAGGTCGAGTACCTGGATCCCGGTATCGGCGGGAGTGGACGCAAGCAGAAGCGCGGCGAGAAGCTCGGTGGTCATGTGGACATTATTGGGGCGGGTGGTCGGGCGTGACCATCGCCTCGGAGGCCGCAATCGTTCGCGGGTGGCGATTCGTCTATGCTGTGCGCAGAGGCGACACCCATGAACCGACTCAAGATCATCGTGGCGGTGGTGCTGGCCGTCGTCCTGCTCGTGATCATCGCCCAGAACACCGATTCGGTCGAGACGCAACTGCTCTTCGTGACCCTGACGTTGCCGCGTGCGGTCCTGCTGCTGCTCTGCATGCTGATCGGCTTCGTCGTGGGCCTGCTGACCGCATTTCCGAAGAGGAGCGGACGCAAGAAGCCCGCCGATTGATCGATCGGGGCAGCCTAAAATGGGCTTGGTCGAAACCCAGGAGATCGGGCACGTGCGGGGAATGACGAGACGAGCCGGTTGGTTGACGGTGCTGGCGGTGGCGATCGCGGCGATGGCGGCGCCGGTCTGGGCGCAGCCCGGCGGGATCGAGCTGGGTGCTGAATGGGTGTTCGACGCGGATGCCGTTCATCCGGGAGGCACCATCCGCGCAGCGCTTCAGTTCAAGCTCCCGTCGAAGTACCACGTCAACTCGGATCAGCCGTTGGACGAGTACCAGATTCCGACCCGCCTCACGGTGACGGCTTCGCGCGGCCTGACCGTCCAGCAGATCGTCTACCCCGAGGCGATCGAGATCACGGCGCAGTTCTCGCCCGAGCCGCTGGCGGTCTTCGAGAGCACGTTCGTCATCGGCGTCGTGCTGGAGGCGGCCGACGACCTGGCGCCCGGCGAGTTCCCGGTCCGCGCCAGCCTGATCTACCAGGCGTGCGACGACATCATGTGCTACCAACCGGCGACCCGGGATCTGCTGGACATGCTCGAGGTCGTTCCCGCGACGACGCCGATCACCGCGACGGCGAGCCCGTTCTTCGAGGGTCTCGTCTTCTCAGACGATCCGACCGTCGACGTTCCGCCCGCCACGCGACCCGTTCGGCCGGAGCCCGTCGCCCCGCCGACACACGACTGCGACGTGATGGCCGAGCTCGACGGCTTCACCGTGCTCGACACCACCGGCGGATACCTCGGTCGCGACGACTTCCTCGCGTTCGTCGAGGGGGCGGAGACGGGGACCGGTACGGAGGGTCTCCTGGAGGGCAAGGGACCCATCGCCATCGTCCTGCTCGTTCTCCTCGGCGGCATCGCGCTGAACCTGACGCCGTGCGTCCTGCCGCTGATCCCGATCAACCTCGGGATCATCGGCGCCGGCGCGCAGGCAAGCAGCCGCGCCCGCGGCTTCATGCTCGGCGGCGCGTACGGCCTGGCGATGGCCGTGGTCTACGGCGCGCTCGGGCTCGGCGTGATCCTCACCGCGGGCACGTTCGGGGCCATCAACAGCACGATCTGGTTCAACGTGGCCATCGCCGCGCTGTTCGTCGTGCTCGGCCTGGCGATGTTCGACCTCATCCACATCGACTTCTCGAGGTTCCAGGGGAAGTTCGACGTCTCCCAGGCGAGCCGGAAGGGCACGCTCGCGCTGGCGTTCGCGATGGGCGCGGTGACGGCGTTGCTGGCCGGGGCGTGCGTCGCGCCGGTCGTCATCCAGGTCATCGTGTACTCGAGCGACCAGTACTCCAAGGGGACGACCCTGGCCCTGGGGCTCCCGTTCTTCCTCGGTCTCGGCATGGCGCTGCCGTGGCCGCTCGCCGGGGCGGGGCTCTCCTGCCTCCCGCGGCCCGGAGCGTGGATGGTCCGGGTGAAGCAGGCGCTGGGCGTGTTCATCCTGCTCTTCGCCGCGTACTACCTCTACGTCGCCTGGGAGATCCTCGACGCTCGGCGCGTGGATCGCGATCAGGTGGCAGCCGCGGTGAACGCCCAGCTCGAGGAGGGTTGGACGGATTCCATCTGCCAGGGGCTCGCCATGGCCCGGGCGGAAGACAAGCTCGTCCTCGTCGACATGTGGGCGACCTGGTGCAAGAATTGCCTGGCGATGGACAAGACGACCTTCAAGGACCCGCAGGTCGTGGAGCGGCTCGAGGGCTACGTCAAGGTCAAGTTCCAGGCTGAAGACCTCGGCACGCCGCCGGCGAAGGACCTCATCGAGCACTTCGAGGGGATCGGCCTGCCGACGTACGCGATCCTGCGACCGGTGGATCGTGAGAAGCGGAGTGAGCCATGAAGACGATCCTCGTTCCGTTGGATTTCTCGCCGGTCTCGGCGGCCGTCACCGAGGTCGCGATGACGATCGCGAAGGCCTGCGGCTCGAAGGTCTTCCTTCTCCACGTGGCGCCGGCGTTCGTGGCCGACGTGAAGACGGTGCGGGTTCCCCAGCACGAGCGGGATTTCCTCGCCGGGAAGCTCCGCGCCGAGCACCGGGATCTCCAGGCGCTGGCCGAGCAACTCGGCAAGCAGGGCCCCGAGGTGGAGGCCCTGATGGTCGAGTGCCACGGGACCGTCGAGAAGATCATCGAGGAGGCGGACCGTCTCCACGCCGACCTGATCGTCGCGGGCTCGCACGGCCACGGCCGGATCTACGACATGCTCGTCGGGAGCATCTCCGAGGGGATCCTCCGCAAGGCCCGCGTGCCGGTCCTCATCGTTCCCGCCGGGGCCGCAGAACCGGCTGAGTGAACGAGCGGCACGGAATGAACAATTCGGGGTGGCTTCACCATTGACCGCGTCGGCGGTCGCCTGTGAACTGCGTGACCAAACCTCGGCGTGAAGGAGCCTACGCGTGGTCAACCAGGCAGCGGATGCGATCGGAACGGAGCGGAAACCCAGCTCGGCGCGGTATCTCGTGCTCGTCGGTGCGGTCGTGGTGCAGCTCATCCTCGGCACGGTCTACGGCTACAGCATCTTCTGGCAGCCGCTGACGGCCGACGTCTTCCCCGAGGTGATCACGGAAGTCGAGCACGCGGGGCGTCTCGCCGCCGGCGAGGAGTTTGGCGAGATCCTGATCGTGGCCGACGACGATGCGCGGGTGAAGCGCATGGCGGTCCAGCAGGGCTACCTCAAGTACGCCTTCTCCATCTGCATCCTCTCCTTCGCGTTCGTGATGGTGCTCGCCGGTCGCATCCAGGACGTCACGGGGCCGCGTCTGCCCGCGCTGGTGGGGGCGGCGCTGATGGGCGTCGGGTTCCTGGTCGCAGGGCTCGCGAGCAGCCCCGTCGTGTTCTACCTCGCCCACTCGGCGTTCGTGGGGGCGGTGACGATTCTGGTGCTCATGGTGTTCCACGCGTTGTTCGGCCACCTGGATCCGCAGAAGCTACCCGTCCTGAAGGCCGTTCCGATCGGGATCGGCGCGGCGGCGATCGTGGCCGGGGTCGTGCTCGGCAACCAGTACGTCGGCCGGCTCGGCGAACTCGACAAACTGTTCGTCCTGTGGGGCACGATCGGCTTCCTCGCCGGCGCGGGCATCGGCTTCGCCTACGTCTGCCCGATCGCGGCGCTGGTCAAGTGGTTCCCGAAGCAGAAGGGGCTCGTCTCCGGCATCGCCGTGGCGGGATTCGGCTTCGGCGCGTACCTGTTCAAGGGCGATACGATCGGCGCGCTCGGCTACATCGAGCGGCACGGAATCACGGCGTTCTTCCTCGTGCATGCGCTCGTCTGCTTCGTGGGCGTTTCCATCGGGGCACTGATGCTGCGGAATCCACCTGCGCAACCTGCCGCCGCCGCGTCGGCGGCCGGCGCCGCCGTGAACAGTGACACGAGCTGGCAGGAGACGCTGCGGCGTCCCGCGTTCCACCTGCTGTGGCTCATGTTCTTCAGCGGGGCGATGGCCGGGCTGATGGTGATCGGCATCATCAAGGTCTTCGCCGGCGAGCAGCTCGTCGATGCGGCCCAGGCGGGAGGCGCGGCGCTCGCCGAGGCCGAGATGAGCGACCTGCTGCTCAAGGGCGCGGCGGCCGTCGGCTGGCTTGCGATCTTCAACGCGATCGGTCGTATCGCCTGGGGCTTCATCTCCGACCTCATCGGACGCACCGCTTCGCTCGTGGCGATGTTCCTCCTCCAGGCCGTCATGATGTTCCTGCTGATCGGCATGAAGACCGAGCTGGCGATCGCCGTGGCCGCCTGCGTCGTGGGCTTCAACTTCGGCGGCAACTTCGCGCTGTTCCCCTCGGCGACGGCCGACCTCTTCGGCGCCCGGAACTTCGGGGTCAACTACGGCTGCGTCTTCACGAGCTACGGCATCGCGGGCGTGGTCGGGATCGCCGCGGGGAACGCGGCGAAGGCGATCACGGGCTCGTACGCGGCGGCGTTCATGGTCGCCGCCGCGTTGTGCCTGGTCTCGGCGGGCCTGGCGATCGGCCTCGCGGTGCTCCAGCGTCGCGCGGCGCACGCGGCGCACGCGGCGTGAAGCTGCGCTCGCTACGCGGCCGAGCGACGCGGGCGCCGCGCTCGGCGGCGCCGGCGCTGCGGCGTGTTGGCGGACGTTCGCGCCGGGCGTGACTGCTCACGTCGCTTCGGGGAAGCCGCCGGTGCCTCGAGGGCCAGGTCGGGCTCGCTCGCCACGACCTCCAGCTTCACCTTGGTCAACCGCTCGATCGCGCGAAGGTGGTCGAGTTCCTCGTGATCGCAGAACGAGACGGCGACCCCGGTCGCGCCGGCCCGGGCCGTACGCCCGATGCGGTGGACGTAGGTCTCGGGGATGTTGGGCAGGTCGTAGTTGACGACGTGGGTGATCTCGTCGACGTCGATGCCGCGGGCCGCGATGTCGGTGGCCACGAGGATCGGCGTGTCCCCGGACTTGAAACCGTCCAGGGCCCGGGTTCGGGCGCCCTGGCTCTTGTTCCCGTGGATTGCCGCCGCCTCGACCCCCGATCGCCGCAGGACCTTGACCAGCCGGTCGGCGCCGTGCTTGGTGCGGGTGAAGATCAGCGTGCGCTCCATGGCGTCATGACGAAGCAGACGCTCGAGCAGGACCGGCTTGTTCTTCTTCCCGACGTGGTAGACGGATTGGGAAACCGCCTCGGCCGTCGACGCCACGGGGGCGGCCTTGACGAAGACCGGGTCGCGGAGCATGGAGTCGGCGAGCCGGCGGATCTCGTCGGGCATGGTGGCGGAGAAGAGCAGGTTCTGGCGGCGCACCGGCAGGCTCCCCACGATCTTCCGGATGTCGCGGATGAAGCCCATGTCGAGCATTCGATCCGCCTCGTCGAGCACCAGCACTTCGATCGCCCGCAGGTCGACGAAGCCCTGGTTCATCAGGTCGAGCAGACGGCCGGGCGTGGCCACGATCACGTCGACGCCGGCGTGGAGCTTCCGCACCTGGCCGGCCTGGTTGACGCCACCGAAGATGGCGGTGTGCCGGAGGTGAAGGCCGCATCCGTAGGCGACGAAGCTCTCGTAGATCTGGGTGGCCAACTCGCGGGTCGGGCACAGGATGAGAGCGCGGGGCCTGGTGCCACGCGCCGCGCCCTTGCGCGGATGGCGCCCGCTTCGGGCCGCGTGGCCCGCGAGGCGATGGAGGATGGGCAATGCGAAGGCGGCGGTCTTTCCCGTGCCCGTTCGGGCACAGCCGAGTACGTCCAGGCCGGCGAGCGCCGGCGGGATGGCCTTGATCTGAATGGGGGTCGGGGTCGTGTAGCCTTCTGTGGCTACGGCGCGAACGATGGGCTCTGCGAGCCGCAGTTCATCGAATCTCATGCGGAGTTGTCTCTGATTCCGGAGTTTTCGGGCTTCCGGTGCCCTCGAAACCGGAACGTCCCCGAACGCGGTCCGCGTCCTGACAAAAACCACCGGCGTCAAACTCGTCTCCAGTGGTCTTATCGTCCACGGAGTTGGGCGAGCATAGGTAAGCCCGAGAAGGAAGTCCACGAAGCGGCCTGAGAGTGCCTTCAGGCCCCTCCCCGACACCTACAAGAAACCCGGGACGCGTACGGGTTATCTGGAACGGAAGTGTGTACCTAACGCAAGAGTCGTTTCACGAAGCGAATCAGCCGGTTGATGGCGGATTCTGCCTCCTCGATCCAGCGCCCGATGATAAGCCCCGCCAACAACACCACCAGCACAACTAGTGCGATGACAGCCCACTTGAACACGCCGGGACCCGCCTAATCTGTGTCGCCGCCGTCTGGTTTCGGCCAGCCCTCTGGCGGTCGCTTCTTTTCGATCGCCTTGCGCATAGCGTCCTCCCAGTCGCCCTTGATCTTGAGGCGCTCTGGGTCCGGGCCTGGACGCTCCTTGTCCGGCTTCTCTGGCATGGCCCCCGATTCTATCCGGCCAATGGCTCGCGGTATTGGAGCCGCTTGCCGACCGCGCCGCGGATGGCCTGGCGGGTCCGCTCGCCGTCGTCCACGCTCCGGTGGTTGTAGCGGAACTCAAACTCGTCAAGGTAGCGCTGAAGGTGCTTCAGGCTGACGTTGTGATAGACGCCGATAATGCCACGCTTGAGCAGTGCGAAGAACGACTCGATCGTGTTCGTCGTCACGTCACCGCGAACGTACTCCTTGTAGCGGTGCTTGATGATATCGTGCCCACCGGCGAACTCTGTCCCGACTTTCCGGTACGCGGGCCACTCGTCAGTGACGAGCCGTGACGCCTTGCTGACGTGAACGTCGATGGCAGCCTTGAGCGTGTTGCCAGTCACGTCGGGGATCACGCGGGTACGGACACTTCCGCCACGCTCGACCATGCCGATGACGGGTTGTTTGCGTGTGCTGCGACCGATGCCACTCTGGCCCTTGTACCGGGGCTTGCCGCCAACGTACGTCTCGTCCACTTCCACGGTCCCGGTGAGCGTCGGCCCGTTGTCGGTTGGGGCCATCGCCCAACGGATGCGATGCATGAGGAACAGGGCCGATTTGTAGCTCAGTCCGGTCTGCCGCTTCACTTGAAGGGCGGATACCCCCTTCTTGGACGAACAGGCCGCCCAGAAGGCGAAGCACCAATGGCGAAGCGGGATGCGGCTGTCCTCCAGCACGGTCCCGATGCGGACGGTGTACTGCTTCTTGCAGCCTCGGCACCTCCAGAGGCAGCGGTGATTGCGCCCGCCAGTCTCTGAGTCGGCCATCTGGTACACGTCGGTGTCGCCGCAGCGGGGGCAGCAGGGCTGCTCAGTCCAGCCGCGCATGTCCTCAAGGAACTCAACTGCCGCCAGCTCTTCGGAACAGGCACGAGGAATGGCCCCGACTATCTCGCTCTTGTCTTGTCCGACCGTGGTTTTCTGCCCCTTGCGTGCCATAACATCATGATACTTGACGCACAGGCTTGAGTCAAGTAACAAATCACCCCCACACTTAGTGTGGGGTACATTGTTGACCACTGCACAAACCTGGACGATAATGCTGTACTTGGAAGCTGGACTTCCAGAGTCTCATCGAGCGATAATCTCGCCGGTGGGATTCGAACCCACACGCCCTATCAAGGCGGCTACGTCCAAGGTAGCTGCGTCTTCCATTTCCGCCACGGCGAGAAATGGCGAGTGTTGAGCCCGGTCCTCTCCAGCAAAGTCGAGGTGTCCGGGCTCAGCTTGCATTGTGGGGCCGCTCGCCGCGGCCCGATCTAGGCAACTTCATCTTGGTTTCCTCCCGCCGCTTCTACCGCGGCGCGGTACGCCTCGTTGGTGAGGCGGAATACTGCCTGACGGCCCGACTTTCCGACAGGCTCGAATTTGCCGGTCTT
The DNA here is from genome assembly GCA_024226535.1 of Planctomycetota bacterium. Classification (GTDB taxonomy): domain Bacteria; phylum Planctomycetota; class Phycisphaerae; order Phycisphaerales; family SM1A02; genus JAAELP01. Next base: position 28,842 of record JAAELP010000313.1, read on the forward strand.
GTAAAGCAGTCCGTGGACTGAATTGCGATTGATGCCGGTCTTCTCGACGATGTCGGCCTTGGTCATGCCGGTGTTCCGGCTCTCCACGAACAAGGCCACGACTTGGTCGGTCTGCGTCGGCCCGCGCCGGTCCATGCCGTTCGATGCTCCTCGAACGTCAAGGATGCCCGAGAGCTTCCCCAGGAGATCTCGGGCGTCCTCGGGGTTTTGATCGGCCAGCATGCCGAACTCGCGCACGATCCGAGCCGGACGCTCAAACTGCTCTGCCAGCTTCTCGTATCGCGGTGATGGCATAAGGGGACTCCGGGAAGGCTGGAGTATACCCTGATCTATGGGTTGGTCAACGGTCCATACCCACAATTAGAACTCAACCCACAGGTTGGCAACACCATCTTGGGCATCTCGTCGCCTGATCCCCAACGAGTGAGCCCGATCTTGTTCCAAACATCACTACCATGCCCACGGTATCCGGTGTGGAAAACCGCCGCTGGGGACAGGTGGTGGGGCACAGCCTCGTATGCTGTGGCCTGATCCTTGCGTTAGGTACACACTTCCGATCTGGAAAACCCGTACGCGTCCCGGGTTATCATCTTGGGAGACAGGGGGCAGCCATGGCGAAGTGCGCGTTCTGCGGTACGACGATCCTGTTCGGTGGTACGGGCGATGGTCACTATCGCTTCTGCAACCAGGAGTGCCATCAGCGCGGCTACCTGCTCTCGGTGGCCGATCAGCTCCCCGACGACATGATGGCGGAGCACGTCGACGAGGTGCACCAGGGATCGTGTCCCAAGTGCGGCGGCCCCGGTCCCATCGACGTGCACCTGTCGTACACCGTCTGGTCCGCACTCGTGCTGACGACTTGGCGCACGAGGCCTGAGGTCTGCTGTCGATCCTGTGGTGTCAAGGCGAAGCTCGGAGCCACGGTGTCGTCCGGCGTGCTTGGATGGTGGGGGTTCCCGTGGGGCCTTGTCGCCACGCCGGTCCAGGTCGGACGGAACGTCATCGGCATGTTCTCGCCGCCCGACCCCGATCATCCCTCGCCGCAACTGGTGAGCATGGTGAAGATGAACCTCGCCGCGCACCTCGCCGCCGCCGATGCGCAGGAGCAGGCCGCGGCGGCCGAAGCCGCTGCGCCGGAGTGAGCGGGTTACCGCGCGGTCAGCTGTCCCTGGAGTCGAGCTGCGTGATCGCCGTCGCGCTGGCGCCGCGGTCGGCGGCGAGCCACGAGAGGGCATCGGTCGTGACCTCGTCGAGCGAGAGCCGGCGACCGGCGGCGACGAGCTCATCGAACGCGTCCGGTCCGATCGCGGCGCGCACCGGCGCGAGGCAGGTCTCCGCCTCGGCGCGCTCCTGCGCCGGTCGCGGTGATCCGATCTCCGCGCGGAGCCGCTCCGAGGCGCCGAAAAGACGGGCCGCAAGCTCGAGGGCGTTCTGCCGCGCGGCCAGCATCGCCGTGTCGTCGAGGGAGTCGGCCATCCCGAGCCGGTCGCCGAGATCGCGCCGCAGGGTGAGGCTCTCCTCGTGCAGGTGCCGCGCGCGATCGAGATCGTCGTCGTGTCGCGCCAGCTTGCCGAGGTGGTTGGTCGATTCGGCGATCCCGTGCCGATCGGCCAGCTCGCGGCGAATGGCCAGCGCCTCTTCGTGCAGACGGCGGGTTGCGTCGAGGTCGTCATCGTGGAACGCCAGGAGCCCGAGGTTGTTCAGGTTGATGGCCTGCCACGCGCGGTTCCCCGAGCGTCGGTTGATCCGGAGCGCCTCTTCGTACAGGGCACGCGACTCGACGTGCCGGCCGCGATCACTGGCCACGTTGGCGAGGTTGTTCAGTGACGTCGCGATCCCGGCATCGTCCTGCTGGGCGCGGCGGATGAGGAGGCTCTCCTCGTGGTGTCGCTTCGCCTCGTCGAGGGCGCCGCGGTAGTACGCGGCGTTGCCGAGGCTGTTGAGCGCCCGCGCGACGCCGTCCTCGTCCCCCCTGGCGCGCTCGATGTCGAGCACCTCCGCCGCGAGCGTCGTCGTCTCCTCGTACTCACCGAGGGCCAGGGCCATTCCGGCGGCCGCCTGCAGCGCGATGGCCCGCGCGGCGGTCGGCGCGACCGCGGCCGGATGCGCGAGCGCCTGCCGGCACGCCTCGTACCCGGTCTTGAAGTGACCGTGCAACCGCCAGAACCACCGGATGGCGCCGCACATGCGGAGGGCCCGCTCGCCGCCGCCGTCGATCTCGCCGCACCGGTCGAGGGCCGCGAGCACGTTGTCGTGCTCCGCTTCCAGGCGCGCGAGGATCACGCCCTGCGTGCCGCCGGTCAACTCCGGCTCGACGCGCTCGACGAGGTCCACGTAGAAGTCGAGGTGACGCGCGTGGACCTCGCCCGTCTCGCCCGCGGCGTCGAGTTGCTCCGCCGCGTACTGGCGAACCGTCTCGAGGAGCCGGTAGCGGGACTCGCCCCCCGCGTGGTCGGCGATCACGAGCGACTTGTCGACGAGACGCGTGAGGAGGTCGATGACACCGAGATCGTCGAGATCACCGCCGTCCTCGACGGATCCGCCGGGGCCGCACACGGCGACCGTGCCGTCGATCGTCCATCCGCCGGCGAAGACAGACAACGCACGGAGCATGCGTCGCTCGCTGTCGGTGATCGCCTCGTACGACCAGTCCATGGCGGCCCGCAACGTGCGATGACGCGCCGCCACGCCACGCGCCTCCAGCGCGAGCAGGCGCAGCCGGTCGTCGAGACGTTCGTCGATCTCCTCCGGAGTGAGCCCGCGCACCTGCGCGGCGGCAAGCTCGATCGCGAGCGGAATGCCGTCGAGCCGCCGGCAGAGGCGGGCGACGGCGCCGGCGTTGGACGCGGTCAGCTCGAACGCGGGGCGCACCGCCCGCGCGCGGTCCGCGAACAGGATGACGGACTCGGCGGCGGCGATGTCACCCGGCGTGTCGTCGGAGGGCACGTCAAGGCTCGGGACCGGCCACGCGTGCTCGCCGGGGATCTTCAGGGCCTCGCGGCTGGTCGCGATGATCCGCAGCGAGCCGGCGGCCGCGAGGAGCCGCACGAGCACGTCCGACACGCCGTCGAGCAGACGCTCGCAGTTGTCGATGACGATCAGCATCGTCCGCGACGCGAGATGCTCGGCGAGCACCTCGAGCGTCGTGGTGCGGGGGCGATCCTGCACGCCCAGCGTCGTCGCGATCGCGGTGGCCACGAGACCCGGGTTGGTGATCGCGGCAAGCTCGACGAGGTACGCGCCGTCGGGAAACCTCGCCTGCACGCGTCGCGCCAGCTCCAGCGCCAGACGCGTCTTGCCCGCGCCGCCCGTACCCGTCAGCGATACGAGCCGGGCCTCGGAGACGAGCTTCGCGAGGTCGCGGAGCTGGCCCGACCGGCCGACGAACGAGGTCGCGGGTGCCGGGAGGTTGCCGGGCACGGGGGCCGCCGCGGCGGAGCCGGGCGTCGGGGTCGCGCCGGGCCCGAGCGCCGCGTCGAGGACCACGCGCGCCTCGGCGACGTCGGCCAGCCGGTCGTCGACGTCCTTCGCGAGGCACCGGACGAGCAGCGCGCGAACGGGCTCGGGCAGGTCGGCGGGCAGGCGCGACTCGTCCGGCGCGGCGTCGCGCGTGGCGGCAAGACGCTGGGCGATCGTGGCGCCACCGAAGGCCGGCCGACCGGTGAGGCACTCGTAGAGGATGCAGCCGAGGCTGAAGACGTCGGCGCGAGCGTCGACGGGCTCCCCGCGTGCCTGCTCCGGCGCCATGTACCCCGGCGTGCCGGCCGTCGACGTCCGCTCGCGATCGTCATCCTCGGAAGCCGCCTCCCCATCGCTCCGCGAGAAGCTGGCGATGCCGAAGTCGAGCACCTTGGCAACGCCATCGTCGGTGACGCGGATGTTGGCGGGCTTGAGGTCGCGGTGGACGATCCCGCGCGCGTGCGCGGCCGCCACGGCGACGGCGATCTGCGCGCAGATGCGAAGCGCCGTCTCCAGGTCGAGCGCGCCGCCCTCGTCGATCATCTCCTCCAGCGATCGGCCGGGGACGTACTCCAGCACGAGGTGCACCTGCCCGTCGCGCTCGAGCAGGTGATAGACCTGAGCGATGTGGGGGTGGTTGAGCTGGGCGATGATCCGCGACTCGCGCCGGAAGTGGGCGAGCCGCTCCGCGTCGGCGGCGAAGCGCGGCGCGAGCGACTTGATGGCGACGTCGCGCTGTAGCCGTTCGTCGCGGGCGAGCAGGACGAGACCCATCCCGCCGCGCCCGATCTCGCGCTGGACCTGGTAGGGGCCGATCCTGTTCATCACGTTCATATTCTATGATCGGTCGGCAATTCCACGCCAGGGAGCCCAACGACCGTGCCATCATCGAGCCGCAGATCGCTCCGCCTCGCTACCTTCGACGAGCTTCGCGCGTACCTCGCGCGGCTCGCCGACGCGGACGCGGGCACGACCGGCGCGTGGGGGGTCGGGCAGATCCTCTACCACCTTGCCGGGGCCTTCGAGGCGACGTGCGACTCCCCGGCGTCCCACGGCTCCCGGCGAAGGCGGCTGTCGAAGCTGCCGCAGCGGCTGTTCGTGCTGCTGGTCGGCTTCCCGCGGAACGTGCCGATCCCGGCGCCGATCGCCGAGCGTCTTCGGCCGCCCGCCGAGGTCGACGAGGCGGAGCAGCTCGCGAGGCTGGGGCGCGCGATCGACGCGTTCGAGGCGAAGGCGGCTGCGTTTCCGGCCCACCCGGTGTTCGGCCCGCTGACCCGCAAGGAGTGGCGACGGGTTCACCTGCGTCACTGCGAGCTGCACCTGGGGCACATCGAGATCCGCGAGCCCTGACGGGCGGAGCCTACTGCACCGGCACGAAGAGCAGCTCGCGCCGGTCCCAGTCGACGCCGATCACCGTCGGCCCGAAGAAGGCGTCACCGACGACGCCGCCCGGGCGCACTCCCGCATCTACGGAGCCGCCGCCGGTGTCATCCACACCGCTCGGCAGCAGCGAAACGGCGACGTCACGAAGCTCGTACGCGCCGGCGCGGACGACGCCCGCCCGGCCGCGGCGCCGCTCGCGTGTCGCGTCACCGAACCCGGTCGAGTGCCCGGCGAACTGCGACGGATGCGCCACCATGAACCCGTCGGCCGCGTCTCCCTCCAGCAGGACGCGACCGGTGTAGCCACCGATGTCGACCTTCAGCTCCAGCGGCACGCCGTCCACGTCGGCCACGATCCAGAGCCCCTCGTGGAGGCGGACGGGAAGTCGCACGGCCCGCGGATCGTCGAGCAGCTCCGCGGGGATGGTCCCGAAGTGCAGCCGGTCGTTCGCCAGGTCCACCGCGAAGCGCCGGTAGCCGGCGAGAATCGTCAGCCCCAGCATGCCCTTGCCACGGTAGACGGTGACGCTGCCGAGCGTGACCTCGAGGTCCTGGTTGGAAAGCGCGAACGGCACGTCGCGGAACGTGGTGCCGGCAATCTCCAGCTCGTCGATGACGCCGGTGCGCATCGTGCCCTCGCCGTCGAACGTGCTCGTGGCCATCGTCGTGTCCGACAGCTTCGTCTTCGCGGTGCGCGCCATATACGGCATCAGGCCCACCGTGACCCAGCTCCCCCAGTCGAGCATGAGATCGGCGGCGTGACCGTTGACGGTCGCCGCGACGAAGTACCGGTCGTGATCGTGGTCGAGCGACGCGACGAACGGCGCCGACGGGGGGGCGGGGGCCATGGCGCCGGTGTCGACGGCGAGCCCGGGGACCGTGAGCGCGTCGAACTCACGCAGGTCCGATGCGCTCGGCGCGGGATAGTGGTATTCGAGCGAGCAGCCGGCGCCACATAGAATGGCCGAGCCGACGAGCGATGATCGGCGGGCTATTCGCATGGCCGATCATATGCTCCATCGACATCAAAGGAGCGCTGTCGTGAACGCATGCACTCGATGGTCGTGGACGTGGAGCGTTGCGTGTGGCCTGCTCGTCGGCGCGGTGCTTGCGTCGCCGCTTCACGGCGCCGGCGAAACAGAGGCCGAAGCCGAAGCGCTGCTCACGCGATGCCTCGATCGTCACCGGGGGTTGCAGTCGTATCGCGGCCGCTCGATGCAGAGCTTCGAGATGAAGCTGGAAGACGCCGACGCTGACGACATGCTCCCGGCGGACGACGCCGAGCACGAGACGTCGCTCACCTTCGCGCGCCCGAATCGACTCGCGCTCGTGAGCGAGCAAATCTCCGTTCACAGCGACGGCGTCCATCTCTGGGTCGCGATGCCGTTCTTCGGGCGGTACACGAAGGGCGAAGCGCCGGAGCGGTTGAATCTTCGCGACGTGGTGCCGGAGATGCTCGGCCCGTCCGGGGGGTGGATCAACCCGATCACGACGATGCTGCTCGCCCGGTCCGAGGACACGCTCCGCGACGTGTTCCCCGACATGGCGCAGCTCGATGGGGTGAGCGACGAGATACGCGACGGCAAAGCCGTCCACCGAATCGACATGCGGCTGAAGCTGGAGACGTACTCCGGGACGAAGCCCAGCCCCGCGCGGGTGTGGATCGATCGCGAGACGTCGATGCTCCGCGAGCTTCGCGTCGATCTCACCGATGCCTACAACGAGATGAGCGATTCGACGGGCGGCCTCCGGGGGGCAGGCGTGGAGGATGGAGAGGACGACGAGGGGGAAGGTGACGAGTGGGACGCCGGCTTCGAGATGCCGCGCTTCGAGAAGATGGTGGTCATCGTCCGGTACGAGCACCTCGCGCTCGACGGCGATCTTCCGGAGAGCACCTTCGTCTACGAGCCGGAGCCCGGGGAAGAGGAGGTCGACGAGTTCGACTGGATGCAGGGCGGCGGGCCGGAGGGAGGACCGGAAGAGCTCATCGGCGAGCCGGCGCCGGAGTTCGCGACGAAGGACCTCGACGGAAACGCGATCGCGCTGGCGGACTTCAAGGGCAAGGTCGTCGTGCTGGACTTCTGGGCGACGTGGTGCGCACCGTGTGTCCAGGCCATGCCGCACATGCAGAAGCTGGCCGAGCGCTTCGCGGACCGTCCGGTCACGGTTCTCGGCGTCAACCAGGACCAGGGCGACGCGCGGAAACTCGTGAAGAAGTTCATCGAGAAGAAGAAGATCACGCTCCGCCATGCCATGGACTCCGCCGGCGAGATCGGCCGGAGTTACATGGTGACGGGCATCCCCTGCACGGTTCTCATCGACGGCGAGGGTGTCGTGCAGCACGTGCAGACCGGGTACATGCCCGGGCAGGAGGAGACGCTCGCCGAGGACATCGAGACGCTGCTCGCCGGCGAGGACCTCTACGATCCGGAGGAGGTCCGGCGTCGGCGCGAGGAGCGAGCGGCGGGGGCCCAGGCCGAGTCGGACGGGACGGGGACCGGCGGCATCGCGCTCGAGGAACACGCGCCGAATCGACTCGTCGAGGGAGAGCGGATCCGCGGTCAGTTCCGCGCCGGCGGTTGGCAGACGCTACGCGTCGACCTCGATGGCGACGGTCGAAGCGAGTCCGTCAGCCCCGGCATGCAGGGGCGGATCCTGATCGTTGCCGGAGACGGCTCCGGTGTGGAGGTGCTCCGTCTCGAGGGGCTCGCGCGGGGAAGCCAGATCACGTCGATCGAACCGGTCGGCTCGGGTGTCGATCATCGCTGGCTCGTTGCGTCGATGTCCGCCCGGGGGCGAGGTACGGCCGTCGGGCTCACGGCCGTCGGGCTCTACACGAGTCACGGTGATCGCATGTGGTCCCACGAGTTCGATCTCCTCCCGGCGGGGGCGACGGCCACGGTCGTTGCCGCGTCGGGCGATCTCGATGGACAAGGCGCCGAGGAACTGGTCGTGGGGCTGAACACATGGTCCGGACGAGGGCAGCACGCCCACCTGGCGATCTTCGACAGCGCCGGTGCGCTGCTCTGCGTCCGGAAGCTGGGCATGAGCGTCGAGCTCGTGCACGTCGTCGACGCCGGCCCGTCCGCGCCCGGGACGATCATCTGCCTGAGCAACGGCCGGTTCCGGCGGTTCGGCTTCGATCCAGCGGCGGATCCCGGCGCGGCGCCGGTGTCGGAGCCCCGATCCATGTTCGCGGAGATGCCGGCCCTGGGCGATGAGTGGCCAACCCTGGGGCAGGCCTCCGAGATGTCCAAGGACGACCTGCCCGCATGGCTCGTGCGCGTCGCACAGGAGCGAGCGAGCGAGCGCGCGTCGATCCGGGGACACGGACCTCGAGGCTCGGCTGCGGGAGCTATTCGAAGCGCTCATGGAGCGCAAGCGCGTGCTCGGCAGGAGGTAACCGCCGAGCCGGTCCCGGCCGGCGCCCGACCGCTCTCGACCCGCGGCCGTGCAGGCACCTACACTCCCTCTCTTCGCGCCTCGGGCCCCGGTCGGCGACGACTGCGGATCCACCCCTGAGGCGACGTCAACCCCTATTTGCGAGCCCGCGAGCCCCCGACCATGACCGATACCCACACCATCATCTACACGCATACCGACGAGGCTCCGGCCCTGGCGACCTACTCGTTCCTGCCGGTCATCAAGGCCTTCACCGGCGGTACCGGCGTGAACGTCGAGACCCGGGACATCTCGCTCGCGGGACGGATCATCGCGAACTTCCCCGATCGGCTCACCGACGATCAGAGGATCGACGACGCGCTCGCCGAGCTGGGCCGTCTCGCCCAGTCGCCCGAGGCGAACATCATCAAGCTGCCGAACATCAGCGCGTCGATCCCGCAGCTCAAGGCTGTTATCGCCGAGCTGCGCGAGCAGGGGTACGACCTGCCGGACTACCCCGAGGAGCCGGCGAACGACGCGGAGCGCGAGATCCAGACCCGCTACGACAAGGTCAAGGGCAGCGCCGTGAACCCCGTGCTGCGCGAAGGCAACTCGGATCGCCGCGCTCCCAAGGCCGTGAAGGAGTACGCCCGCGCCAACCCGCACCGCATGGGCACCTGGTCGAGCGACTGCAAGACGCACGTGGCGAGCATGGCGGGCGGTGACTTCCGCGGCAACGAGAAGTCCGTGACCGTCGCCGACGCGACGACCGCGCGGATCGAGCACGTGTCGACGGACGGATCGGTCACCGTGCTCAAAGACAAGCTCGCGCTGCTCGCCGGCGAGGTGATCGACGGGACGTTCATGAGCCGCAGTGCCCTCGTCTCGTTCCTCGAGCGCGAGGCCGCCGACGCCAAGAAGCGGGGCGTCCTCTTCTCGCTGCACCTGAAGGCGACGATGATGAAGGTCTCCGACCCGATCATCTTCGGACACGCCGTCCGGGTCTTCTACCGCAACGTCTTCGACAAGCACGGCGACGCGCTCGAGCGTCTCGGCGTCGACGTGAACAACGGGTTCGGCGATCTGCTCGCGAAGATCGCCACGCTCCCCGCCGCCACGCGCTCCGCGATCGAGGCCGACATCGAGGCCGCGTACGCGAACGGCCCCGATCTCGCGATGGTGGATTCCGACCGCGGCATCACCAACCTGCACGTGCCGAGCGACATCATCATCGACGCGTCGATGCCGGTGGTGATCCGCGACTCCGGCTGCATGTGGAACGCCGACGGGAAGCAGCAGGAGGCCAAGGCCGTCATCCCCGACCGCTGCTACGCCGGCGTCTACCACGCGGTGATCGAGTTCTGCAGGAAGCACGGCGCCTTCGACCCGAAGACGATGGGCAGCATTCCCAACGTCGGGCTCATGGCCCAGAAGGCCGAGGAATACGGCTCGCACGACAAGACGTTCGAGGTGCCCGCCGACGGCACCATGCGCGTGGTCGACGCCGCGGGCACCGTGCTGCTGGAGCACGCCGTCGAGGCCGGCGACATCTGGCGGGCGTGTCAGGTGAAGGACGCGGCCGTTCGCGACTGGGTCAAGCTCGCGGTCACGCGGGCGCGGGCCACCGGCACCCCGGCCGTCTTCTGGCTCGACGCCGACCGCGCGCACGACGCGCAGCTCATCGCCAAGGTCGAGCGGTACCTGAAGGACCACGACACGAGCGGGCTCGAGTTCCACGTGCTCGCGCCGGTCGAGGCGACGCGCTTCTCGCTGGAGCGCATGAAGGCCGGGCAGGACACGATCTCCGTGACGGGCAACGTGCTGCGTGATTACCTCACGGACCTGTTCCCGATCCTCGAGGTCGGCACGAGCGCGAAGATGCTGTCGATCGTTCCGCTCATGAACGGCGGCGGGCTCTTCGAGACCGGGGCCGGCGGCTCGGCGCCGAAGCACGTGCAGCAGTTCGTGAAGGAGAACCACCTGCGCTGGGACTCGCTCGGCGAGTTCCTCGCGCTTGCCGCGTCGTTCGATCATCTCGCGGAGCGCTACGACAACCCGCAGGCGCGGATCCTCGGCCGGACCCTCGACGAGGCGACCGCCCAGTACCTGCTGAACAGGAAGGCGCCGTC
>JAAELP010000314.1 GCA_024226535.1 Planctomycetota bacterium
CCGCAGCTCGCGCCGGGGACCGTTCCGAGGTAGCTGCCGCCGCCGAGATCGGTCAGCGGGACCGACGCAAACGCGCTGCCGGCGTCGAAGCGGTAGTGCAGCGTCTCCGAGCCCGGCACGACCGCCTCCGCTCCGTCGTTGATGGTGATGTCGAGATCCACGGGCGTGCCCGCATCCACGATCGCGGGCAGGCCCACCGGAAGCGACACGAACAGCGGCGGGAGCGACTCCTCGACGCCCGAGATCACGAGCGCGTAGTCGGCGTCGACCTGCGGCGTCTCGACGTGCGCGTCCTCCACGATCTCGCTCGCGAGCACTTCGACCGTCCACTGCCCCGCTTCCGGGGCCTGGACGAACACGTTCTCGACCGTGTCGATGGTGTTCTCCGAACCACCGCTGACGGACCAGTTGCCTTCGAGCAGGCCGTTGTTGCCCCAGTACACGGTTCCGCCGGGCGACGTCACCCGCAACGAGAGGTTGTTGATGCGATGCAGCGACGACGAAGTCGTGCCGCCCGGATCGGCGTAGACGAGCGTGGCCCGCAACGCCGGTTCACCCGCCTCGACGTCCACGTAATGCGTCGTGTCGTCGAGGTTCGTGAGCACGTCCGTCTCGTCCACGATGACCATCTTGAACCGATGGTCGTACATCCACTGAAGATCCGGCATGCCCCAGCCCTGGTGCACCCGCGTGAGGTCGTGGCCGAGGCCGTTGAAGCCGTACTGGCTCGCGGTGTTGATCATCATCGCCTTGCACGTGGTGGCGTGCGGCCGATTCTCGAAGACCGTGCCGAAGGGATCCACCGGGTTGCCGAAGATGCCGTCGGCCCACATCTGCATGAACAGGCCGACATGACCGGCCACGATCGGCGTGGCGCCGCTCGTGCCCCCGAAGGACGAGGTGTACGACGTCGAGCTTCCGGTCGTCGTGGTGAAGATGTTGTCGTAGAAGTGGCAGAGATCGGGCTTGATGCGCCCATCCGCCGCGGGGCCGATCGACGCGGAGCCGTTCCAGGCGTCGTCGTTCTTCGTCAGCGTGTCGAAGTGCCGCACGCCGCCGACGGCGATCACGTTCTTCGCCCACGCCTGGGGCCGCGACATCTGGTCACCCGCGTTGCTCTGGGACTGGCAGAGGACGAAGTCGAAGTCGAAGAGCCCGTCGTCCATGTCGGCGGATTCGTTGTTGTAGACGAGCGTCCGCGGGCTGCCGACGCTGGAGCTCTGGAAGACCGCGAAGTACGGCGACTGCACGAGCTCGCCGAAGTTGTCGTAGCGACTCGTTCCCTCCATGACCGACGTGGAAATCACGATGCCCTGGCCCTCGTAGCAGAGCCCCTTGCCGGCGGTGTTGCCGGTGCCGTCGCCGAAGATGATCCCGCTCGTCGCCGCACCGTGCGAGTCGGAGCTCACCGAGCCGTGCTGGATGAGCGGGCGCGAGACGAAGTCCACGTGGCCGAGGTTGAAACCGAGGTCGATCACCTCGCCGCGAACGCCCGTGCCGTCGTAGCCCGCGAGGACGTCGAGGGTGGCGGCCCCGCCGATCTGGCGGGCGATGTCCATGTCGGCCTCGAGCGGGCCCCACCGGTCGATGAACATCACCTCGTCGGCGCGGGCGAGTTCGAAGAGCTGATCGGCGGTGAGCGTCACGCGGACCGTCTGGCGACCGGCATCCGCGAGGTCCACCACGCCGCCGAGCTGCGTGACGCGACCGGCGAGCTGAGCCTTCTGATCCGGAGCGAAGACACGCACGTTGTACGTGCCGACGGGATAGAGCGTGTCGGCGTCGACCGCGTTGTCGATCATGAACTCCTCGAGCCGGTACGCCGGGTGGTACGGACCGATCCAGCGCACGAACGGGAGGGCCGCGACGGCTTCGCGCGTCGCCGGGGTCATCTCCACGACGTGGGCGTGGTGCGCGAGGTAGGCGCGAATCGTGCCGTCGAGATCGCGGATCGCGGCGCGGTACGCCTCGAGCGGCTGGGTGACGAACTGGACGATGTGGAGGTTCGTGTCGTCGCCGCTGGCGAACGCGGGATCGACCGCGCGGGTGATCTGGAACCCCATCGGGTCGAACTCGTCGTAGCGGAGCTTGACGGTGTAATCCGTGGCCCGCGGCGGCGAGAAGTTCTTTCCGTCGTCGAGGCTGACGGCGTAGTGCTCGGCAAGCCGGCCCTCGTCGTCGAGGCCGGTCCACAGTGACACCCGCACTCCCGTCCCCTCCACCACGATCTCGCGGGTGCCGGTGTCCACCGCCGGGGCCTTCGCGGCTCCCGATCGTGCCGTAGCTCCCGCGCCGACGGCGCCTCCGGCGGCGAGGGAAACGGACACTGCGGCGGCGGCCGCGATCGCAACGGCGGCTCCGATGTTCTTCAACCGGATCAACATGCAGACGCTCCTCTGTCGTCGGGGCCCTCCGGGCCCCGGGGACCATTCACCGGGAACCTGCGGCGGCCGGGGGGTACGACAACCCCGGCAAACGCCGGTTCCGCTGCTCGACCTCGGGATAAAGCTGGGCCGTGGGGGCTGCTCTTCCTCGGGGCACTATTCGTTGCCGCCCGCCTTTGGGTTGCTACGAACGTGGCACCCCTCCGGCGAATTGGGCCGTCGGCCTGGAGAAACACCGTTCTCAGGCCCCTCAGGTCCCCTCGGGCAGGGTGGGCGGCTCGGGCCGGCTGGCGGCCCCCATCGGGTCGGCCTGGAAATCGAGCAGCTCGTCGATCGCCGGGTCGCTGGGCCGGATCTCGATCTCGTAGGCCTCGATCGTGTCCTTCTCGATCCTCCAGTTCACGAGATACCGCCCATAGCCGCCCTGCTCCACCCACTCGCGGGCGGTGGTCCGGTAGTGGGTGATGACCGGCTGCTTCTCGTGCATGGTGGTCGAGTACCGCGCGATTACGGTCTGCCGGTCCGGCGCCCACACCACCAGCCGCAGCTTCTTGCCCCGGCGGTCGGTATGGACGTTGTTGACCAGGAGAACCGTGTCATCGGGCCCGAACTCGTAGGTCGGGTCGACGTACTCGTTGATCTGCCGGACGCCGTCCTGGTTCGCGTCGATGTACCCGCGGGCGGACCGGGGCCAGTTGCGACCGCTTCCGGCGCAGCCGGCCAGCAGGATCGAAACGCCGAGGACGAGCAGCAGCCGGAGGGACGGGCGGAATGCGGAGGCAAGCCGTCGCATGGAACTCATACTCCTGGAGGGACCTGTTCTTCGTCGGAACAACGATACCGATCGGCCATGAATTGCACCAAGCAGGAGGAGAGAAACGGTTATCGGGGCGGGACTGGCGGCCTTCGGGGCAGGCCCGTAGCATCCGGGCCATGCGACACGGCCACCGATGGACCTGGAGCGTCGTGCTGATCGCGATCGTCGGCGGGTGCAACCTCGCCGGCCCCACGGCGATCCGCGATGGCCGCGACGACTACAACGTCGCGATCCAGCAGACCAACAACGAGCAGTTCCTGCTCAACATCGTCCGCCTCCGCTACCGGGACTCCCCCCTCATGCTGGAGGTGACGAGCCTCTCCACGAACTTCCAGATGGAGATCTTCGGCTCCGCCAACGCGTCGATGCGGGAGTCGTCGCCGAACTGGTACGGCGTGCTCGCCGGAGCGGAGTACACCGAGAAGCCGACAATCACGTACCTCCCGCTCCAGGGTGAGAAGTTCGTCAGCCAGATGCTGACCCCGCTCGACCCGCAGGTGATCCTGCTCCTGTACCACTCGGGCTGGTCGATCGATCGCATCCTCCGCATCTGCCTCCAGAGCGCGAACGACCTGCCAAACGCGCCGAGCGCTTCGGGGCCGACGCCCGACGACGCCCCGAGGTACGAGGGCTTCTACGAGATGTGCCGCCTGCTGCGCATCCTCCAGAAGCGCGGTCACCTCGTGCTGGGCCGCGTCATGATCGGCGACAAGCCGGAGATCCAGATCGTCATTGCCGAGGAGGCGATGGACTCCCCGGAGGTCTCCGCGCTCGGCGCCCTGCTCGGCCAGCGCAGCAGTTCCGGCCGGTACAAGCTGAGCACGACGAGGCGGGACGACAACGCGGGCCTCATCGCGATCGTCACGCGGCCGCTGAGCGCGTCGCTGTTCTACATCTCCCAGGGCGTGGAGCCGCCGGATCAGGACGTAGACGCCGGACGCGTCACCACGACGCGTACCCCGGACGGCAGCGAGTTCCACTGGTCGGAGATGCTCGGCAACCTCTTCACCGTGTACTCCAGCCAAGGCACGCCGAAGGACGCGTACGTCGCGGTCCGGTACCGCGGCACGTGGTTCTACATCGACGACAGCGACCTGACGACCAAGTCCACGTTCTTCATGATCAGGCAACTGCTCGCGCTACAGTCCGGCGAGGTCAAGGGGACGGGGCCGATCCTGACGTTGCCGGTTACGAACTGAAGAGGATTGCGGGGATGGCCGGGATGGCTGGGATTGCGGGGATGGCGGAGATGTCAGATCCGGACTCCGAACATCTCCGCCATCCCAGCAATCCCCGCAATCCCCGCCATCCCTGCAATCTTCTTCTTCAGTCGCCGATCGCCTCCGGCGCGCGCGCGTGCACACCGGCGGCGGCGATCGCGAGCAGATCGACGAGGTCGCCGCGCGGATCCGCGTGGCTGCCGACGCGGCCGTACTGCTTCTCGAGCCGGAGCATGCGTCGGTAGATCGCTTCCGTTTCGAGGTAGCCGCCCTTGAGCAGTGACTCGGTCTCGGCGAAGACGTCGCCGTTCTCGTACACCATGAGGAACCAGACGTCGCGCCGGTCGCGCGGAAACACCTTGTAGATCGCGTGCGCCTGGCCGCGGCCTCCGAACAGCACCTGGAGCGACGGCTCCGCGCGGAGACGCTCGAGGAGGGCGCGGTGGTTCTGGCTGAGACGCCGGTCACCGACGGCATCGACGACCCGGAGGAAATCCGCTTCGTTCCTGACCATGGAGAGTCCCCTGTTGCCGGCGGCGGAACGCCGCGCTCCCGTGTCATGTCGGTCCGAGACCGCCCGGGCTGAACGTGGAGGCGGGGCGCGGGCTCACGGACGCTCCCGCGCCGGTCACTTATCGGTCGATCGATTCGTTTCGAGACGCGGATGTTAAAGCGGGGAACCCGCGTGCCATGCGTGCGAAACGTCCTTGGCTGCCGGGGCCAAAGTGCCGCTACGATCCTTGCGAATCAGCGGTCGTTGCGTCAGGGTGGGGGATCGTCGCCGAGGAGAGGAAAAGGAGCCCCCATGAAGCGCATCGCCATCGTCGTCGGTCTCGTGATCGCGGGACCGGCCGTGGCCGGGACCATCAGCGTGCCCGGCGAAGAGCCCACCATCCAGGCCGCGATCGACGTCTCGACCAACGGAGACGAGATCGTCGTCGGCCCGGGGACCTACGCGGAGGCCATCGACTTCGGCGGCCGGGCGATCACCATCCGCTCGTCCGACGGCGCGGGCGTGACCACGATCGACGCGACGGATCTGGACGTCTCCGCGGTGACCTGCGCCGGCGGCGAGGGGCCCGCGAGCATCCTCGAGGGCTTCACGATCACCGGCGGGACCGGCACGGACTGGGACGACGCCCCCACCGGCGGCGGACTGCTCATCGTCGCCGGCAGCCCGACGATCGTCGACTGCACCTTCTCGGAGAACCTCGCCGTGGGCGCCGCGATCGCCGTCGTCGGCGGCGGCACCCCGACGATCACCGGTTGCGTGATCACGGACAACATCGGCTACGGAGAGGGCGGCGGCATCTACGTCCTCGCCAGCGCCCCCACGATCGATCGCTGCTCGTTCATCGGCAACGGCTCGACGGTGAACGGGGCTGCCATCACCAACAACAATGCCGATTCCGCGGTCACGAACTGTCTCTTCGTCTCCAACATCACGCTCTACAACGGCGGCGCGGTCGCCAACCGATCGGACAGCGACGCGTCGTTCGCGAACTGCACGTTCTTCGGCAACCGATCGCTCGGCGGCGACTTCGGCGGCGGCATCTTCACGACCGACAGCAGCGACGTCACCGTGGCGAACTGCGTTTTTCGGAACAACTTCGGTGGCTCGATCGTCGGCCCCGCGGTCGTCACCTACAGCAACGTGCAGGGCGGCTTCGACGGTGCCGGCAACATCGACACCGACCCCCTTTTCGTGGGCGGCGGCGACTACCACCTCGGCTTCGGCTCCCCGTGCATCGACGCCGGTGACAACGGCGCGGTGCCCGCGGGAACCACGCTCGACCTCGACGGCAACGACCGGTTCACCGACGACCCGTGCACCTCGGACTCCGGGCTCGGTTCACCGCCGATCGTGGACATGGGCGCGCTGGAGGTCAGCGGTCCCTTCTCGTTGGGAGACGAGGACCTCGACGGCGTGATCGACGCGTGCGACAACTGCCCGATGGACCACAATCCCGGCCAGGCGGATTGCGACGGCGACAACATCGGCGACCTGTGCGCGATTTTGCAGGGCCTGAGCGGGGACTGCAACGAAAACGGCATCCCCGACGAGTGCGACACCGACTGCAACGGCAACGGCGTCGCGGACGAGTGCGACGTCGCCGAGGGCACGAGCCCGGACTGCAACGAGAACGGCGTTCCCGACGAGTGCGACGCCGACTGTGACGGGAACGGCTCCCCCGACGAGTGCGACATCGCCTCCGATCCCGCGGTCGACTGCAATCTCGACGGCGTCATCGACGTCTGCGGAGCGTTCTTCTCATTCGACTCGGGCGACCTGTCGCCGATCGGCTTCGGAGCGCCTCACGCCGTGATCGTCCCGAACGCGCCCGACGCCACCGACCTCGTCACCGTCACCGTCACCGCGCGGGCGGATCTCGACGCCACGGGCGAGACGATCCTCGTGCGGCTCAACGGGACGGTCCTGGGGATACTCTTCGCGGACGACGGCCTCCCGTGCGATGACGTGTCCGGTCAGCTCGCGATCTCGGCGAACCCGTACAACGCGCTCCTGACCGGCGGCGACCTGGAGATCACCCTGAGCACGTCCCCGGATGTTCTCACGTTCGAGTGCGTCAACTCCACGATCAGCGTGTCGATCGAGTACCTCGCCGACATCCCGATCGTCTGCGTCTGCCCCGCGGACCTCGACGGGAGCGACGACGTCGGCTTCGGCGACATCCTCGCGATCATCGCCGCCTGGGGACCGTGCGGCGTCCCGTGCCCCGAGGATCTCAGCGGCAACGGCGACGTGGACTTCGCTGATATCCTCGCGGTGATCGGTGCGTGGGGTGTGTGTCCGTAGCGAGCGACAGCGAGCGGATTCCGGAATACGGAATTCGAAATCCGCATTCCGCAACCCCAAGTGCTTGATTCACGATCCGCCAATTCCCATTGGGGATTGACGTACTGTGGATCAAGAATCTGGGGTTGCGGAATGCGGAATGCGGATCTCGGAATCCGGATTCTAAGGTGCCTTACGGATGCCCCGGAACCCCCGGCGCGATGCTCGCGGGCTCGACGGACTCGACCATACTGTCCCAGCCGTCGCGCCAGCGCTCGATCGTCACCTCCGGACCGACGAGCTTCAGGTAGTAGTGGCCGGCGTCCGTCTCCACGATGGCCGCGAGCAAGTAGTGATCGGGGATGTTCCGGCGCACGCCCGACCCGGGCGTCGTCTCGGCGATGAGGGTGCCGGGCAGGTCGACGGTGTGCACGACGAGGTCGTTGACCTCGCGCTGCTCCACCTTCGCGCGGTCGCGCGACGCCGTGCCGTCGGGTTGCGAGAACTGACCGCACCAGCGGTCGATGTTGGCCTCGATCCCGCCGGCGCTCGCCCCGAAGTGGAAGACGACCAGCGTGGCGTTGTCGGCGCCGTCGGCGCCGGGAAGCTCGAACTCGGCGACCCGCATCCGGCTGGCGGGAAGGCGGCGCGCCCAGCCCTCGTCAGGCGTCACCGTGAGCCCCGGCAGTTCGACCGGGCCGGTAAGGGAGGGATGCGCTTCGGCCGGGGCCGTCGGCGGCGGCGCGGCCGCGGCGGGGCGGCTCGTCGGTGGGGACGCGGTCGCGTCCGGCGCGGGCGGCGGCGTCGGGACCGCGGCGGCCGGCCGCGGCACCTGGGCGGTGGGCTCCTCCGGAGCGGGGGTGGGCTGCGACGTCGCCGGCTGGGCGGTGGGGTCCTCGGAGCAGCCGCCCGCGGCGAGGATCATCATGAGGCTGGCGGTGATCAGAACGCGATCCGTGAACATCTGGCGTCTCCTTGGTCCGGGAGCGTAGGACATGGACCGGCGGGCTTCCAACCCCCCGCGGCGAACCGGCCGTCCCGGGCTCGCGTACCGAGTCTGACGCGGACGAAACCCCGGGCCCCGGAACCGGAAGGAGCACCGGGGCCCAGGAGCACGGCACATGCCCACGGGTTACGTGATCTCCGACCTGCACCTGTTCGCCCAACGGTCCGTCGGCGGCCGGCGCCTCGATGAGATCCGGCGGGCGGCCGCCACCGCCGAGTTCTTCGTGCTCAACGGAGACATCTTCGACTTCCGCTGGTCCACGCTGCCGACCGACGACGCATCGCTCGACGCGGCCATCGGGTGGCTGGACAGACTCGTCGGCGACCGGCCCGACTGCTCGTTTCTCTACACGCTCGGGAACCACGACTGCTACGAGCCGTTCGTCACGCGACTGGAGACGCTCGCGGCCGCGCATCGGAACCTGCGCTGGCACCCCTCTCACGTACGCATCGGCCCCGCGCTGTTCCTGCACGGCGACCTTCCGCTCGGACGGCGCCGCCCCGGCCCGCCGGCGCGGCAACTGCACGGAGGGCACGGGCGCAACGGGCGCACGTTGCGCCTGGCGTACCGCGCGTTCGTCGCGGCGCGCGGCCCGCGCGTCGTTGCTTCGGTCCACCGGCCCCGCCGCTGCGCGAAGCAGATCACGCGCTGGCTCCACGCTCACGGCGACGAACTCGCCGACGGCGTGACCGACGTCTACTTCGGTCACACCCACCGGCCGTTCGCCGACTTCTGCTATGAGGGTCGGCGCTTCCACAACACCGGCTCGTCGATCCGTGGCCTGGCGAGCCGAATGCTCGAGGTGAACGCGTGAGCGACGGAGACGTCATCTCGGGCGCCGACTGCTACGCCTCCGGTGATCGCGGCTTCATGGCGTGGACGCAGCGGGTTCGGGCGGCCCTGCTGCGGCCCGTGCTGCCGTGGCTCGGTCGCCTCGGCGTGAGCGCCGACGTGGTCACGCTCGTCTCGCTGCTGCTCGGTCTCGCGTTCTGCCCCGTGTACTTCGTGTCGAAGCCGCTCGCGCTCGTGCTCTTGGCGCTGCACGTGTGTGCCGACGGCCTCGACGGTCCGGTGGCTCGCTTCACCGGGACCGCCTCGCGACGCGGCTCCTTCACGGACACGATGGCCGACCAGGTCGTCGTCGCCGCCACGACGCTGACCCTGATCCTCGATGCGGTTGTTGGCGTCCTCCCGGGCGGGCTCTACCTGTTCAGCTACACCGTCGTCATCGCGTTCGCGATGATCCGCAACGCGCTGGCGATCCCCTACTCGTGGCTCGTCCGCCCCCGCTTCGCGATCTACGCGTGGATCCCGGTCGAACTGTACCTGCTGCCCGGGAGCATCGACGCGGTCATCTGGGTGTTCGTGGGCCTGCTGCTCCTGAAGATGGCGAGCGGGTTCCTGAGGATCCGGCGGAGGATCTGAGGCGGACACGGTTGCGTGAACACGCGCCCAATCCCGCGCTTTCTCACCACTTTGTGAAACCCGGGACCCCGGATCCCGTTTTCAATGACATGACGCCCGCGTGCTATCGCGACGCCGTCCGGGGACATCATGGCCGTGTCCTGTCGTATGCGGCCTGGCTCCTCGGTGACGTCGAGGAGGCGAGGGACATCACGCAGGAGGCGTTCCTGCGGCTCTGGTCGCACCACGAACGTGTCGCGATGGGAGCAGCGCGGACGTGGCTGCTGCGAACGGCGCACCGACTCGTCCTCGATCACCCGGCGGCCGCCGAGCCCGGTGGACCTGGCCGGCGTGCTCATGGTGTGCGCCGAACGCGGACCGTTCGATCGCGTCGTCGTCGCCGAGCAGACCCGCGTCGTGGTCGACGCGCTCGGACGCCTGCCGCGTCGCGAACGGGCGCTGCTGCTGCTTCGCGAGCAGCATCGTCTCCCGCTGGCGGAGATCGGGCGCGTTCTCGACCTGCCGGTGGGGACGGTGAAGACGGCCCTGCACCGCGCACGCCTCAGCCTCGCCGAGGCATTGCCGGCAACAGAGGACCGACCGGCCGCGCGACCGGGGCGTTCCAAGGAGATCCTCGCATGAACCCGCTGCATCACGACTCGGCCCGCGCGTTGCGTCGTCTTCCCCTGCTCGACGAGGAGCCGGCGCAGATCACGAGCATCCTGAAGCGGACGGCCGGGCTTCCGCGCGAGCCGGCTCCGCCGACGCCGCGTGCCCGCCGCGTCCGCGCGTTCGTCGCGGCCGCCGCGGCGATCGCGGTGGCCGCCGCCGGCGCATGGATGGCGAACCAGGCACCGGCGGAGACCATGCTGACCGAGCGGGAGCTGGCCCAGCTCGATGCCGACGTCGAGTTGGCGCTCGTCCACATCGGACGAGCCTGGCACGAGACCGAGCGCCTCGCGACGATCGAGGTGTTCGGCGCCCGCACGAATCCCAACGACCGAGACCTTTCCATCGAGGGAGCGACGCCATGAAACGCACCACATTCATCACCGCGGGGCTGCTCCTCGTCCTCGCCGCCACCGGACCGGCGGCGGCGGCGGACAAGACGCCGCACAAGCGTCATCCCGGCTACGTCGACGGCGCTCGCTTCGTCGAGTTCGCCGATCGCGACGGGCGCCTCATCGAGATCACGTTGCACGGGCGCCTGCTGCGTCTGCTCGGCAGCCGAGCCCTCCGCCGTCACGACAAGACGCTCGCGGACATCCTCGAGGGACTGGAGTCGCTTCAGGCGGTGATCGCGTCGATCCCCGAGGGCGAGTCCGGGTCGAAGACCTCGATCCGCGCGAGGGAGACGGTGGCGAGCCTCGGCGACCGGCTCGTCGACGAGGGGTGGGAGCGCTTCGCCCGTGTACGCGAGGGCAAGGGGGAGGAACTCCTCGCCTTCGCGCACCTGTCGAGCCGCGACGACATCGACGGCCTCGTGGTCATGGGCGTGACCGGCGGCGACGAGCTGCTGTTCGTCAACATCGCCGGCGTGATCGACATGGAAGCGGTCACCACGCTCGGCGACCGCTTCGGCCTCCCCGGCCTCGACGGCATGCCCGCCGACGACGAGATCAAGAAGCGTCATCGCCAGCGCAAGAGCGTGGCCCGCGGCGCCTCCACGGACCAACCCGCGACGCCCCGTCGCTGAAGGAGACGAAGAGCATGCGACTTCACCAGACCATTCGTCTCGTCGGGTTGCTCGGCGTCCTCGCCGTGCTCGGCACGGGCTGCGTCAGCTTCAGCGGTCCCAACGACGTCCGGCGGGCGATCGCGAAGCAGGAGAACGTCCGTCTCGAAGAGGAGATGGGCGTGACCGTCGGTCCCGTCGGCGTCTTCCTCGCCAACACGCTCGCGGGCGGGTACCTGCCCATCAACATGGACGGCATCAAGTGGGTGTCGTTCGGACAGTACTCCGTCTCGCGCGCCGAGCCGGTGTGCATGCGCGACCTGGACCTGCCGGGCTGGCAGCGAATCGCGCGGATGTGCGAGCCGTCGGAAGAGGTGATCGTCATGGTCCCGGCCGGCGACGGCCCGCTCCGCAAGTTGCTCGTGGTGCAGCGCGAGGGTGGCGAGGTTCACATCGTGAAGGCCGAGGGTGACCTGGAACGGATCATCGATCGACTCCTCGAATCGGATCTCGTGGATGACGACATCCTGGATTTCATGCCGCGTGAACCGGCTCCCGACCAAGAGGCGGAACCGACGGAACTGGTCGTGATGGGCCCGGCAAGGGGCTGGGTCCCCTAAAAGGATGCTTTTGACCGCACCCCTGAACGAGGCGCGGTCGAACGCTAGGATGGATCTCGGCACACCGAGTCGCTGGGACGCGTCCGGTCAAGAAAGCCCCCACCCGAAATCGCAGCGAGGAATCGAAGATGAACACGAAGGCACTTCTGTGTACGGCGGCGGTAGGCGCCGCGGTGATCGCCCTGGGCCAGATCGACGTCGGCGCCGACACCGGTATCGGGCTTCCGACCGGTGACCACGCCGGCGAGTTCACGCCCACCGGTGGCGTGCCGGACGTCTGGGTCTTCAAGATCTCCGGCCTGTCGAACTGGTCCGAGACGGGCTTCCGCGCGTACTCCGTCGGCACGACCTCGTGCAACACCGGATCCGCGCCGCTCACGTGGACCGGCGGCAACAGCCTGCACCCGGTCATCGGACAGGGCATGTACCGCCTCGCCCCCGGCCACAACGGCCACCCGCGTCTGGAGATGCTCGGCCAGAGCTGGCTCAAGCACGGCTTCTGCGCCCTCGACCAGACCGAGTGCACCGGAAGCTGCGTGGGCACCGGCTGCGGATCGCTCGGCCTCGGCTGCTCCGACCCGTACACCTCCGGCCGCAACGGCAGCCAGGGCCCGGCCGGCCCCAAGTGGCAGGTCAACGCGACGACCGGCGTCTTCCCGTATCCGCCGGCCGACCCGTCGTACTCCGGCGCGACGGCCCGTCGCCTCAAGGTCCTCCAGAGCGACGTCGACGGCGGCACCGTCCCCGGCACCAAGTTCTTCCTCGGGGCGATGTACATCCACCCGGAGGACAGCGCCTCGACCACCGAGAACGCGGGCAACAACGCGTCCTATCGCGAGGTGAACCTCTCCGGCTCGGGCTTCGCGTCCAGCTACCAGGGCCTGACCGTCACGCAGGTGCCGGCGATCAGCGCGTGGGCGACCAACGATCCGACCGTAACCGTGCGCATCGAGAAGATCTCCGGTGAAGGTGACGTCTGGGTGGCCTACAAGGTGTACGACAACCTCGACGGCACGTGGGACTACGAGTACGCGGTCTACAACATGAACGTCGACCGCTCCATCGGCTCATTCGTCCTGCCCATCAACGAAAGCGTCACGCTGACCGACGTGGGCTTCCGCGACGTGGACTATCACAGCGGCGACGGCATCGGCAGCGTGAACTTCGACGGCACCGACTGGCCGTGGACGCACCAGTCCAACCGGTTGACGTACGCCACGGAGACCTACGCCGCGAACCAGAGCGCCAACGCCATTCGCTGGGGCACGATGTACAACTTCCGGTTCACGGCGAACACGCCGCCGGAGCAGCGGTCGCTTCAGCTTGGCGTCTTCAAGCCGGGTGCCCAGGAGTCCATCTCCGTCGCCGTTCTGGGCCCCGAACCGTGCACCGTGAACTGCGGCCCGGCCTGCGCTGCGGATCTCGACGGCTCCGGTGACGTGGGCTTCGGCGACGTCCTCGAGGTCATCGCCAACTGGGGCTGCACGACCTGCCCCGACGAGGACATCAGCGGCAACGGCACGGTGGACTTCGCCGACATCCTGGCGATCATCGCCGCGTGGGGCCCCTGCCCGTAACCGGACGAACCACTCCGATTCCACGAGCCCCCGTTCGCGGGGGCTCTTTCATTGCGCAAATCGAGAGAGTGCGAAGAACGGGTCGCAATGCGGATCGACGGACCCCCCGCCGCGGAGGATAATGCCGCCACGACCGGGAGCCCTCCGTACCGACGTGCCCGGAGACGGGACCGAGCCGCGCCGCGGCCCGCGTTCCCGTCTCCCTAGAGCCGTTGCGACGTGGTGCCGTCAGTGAGTGCCGTCAGCACGGTCCCCAACCGGCGATCACGACCAGGATGTCCGCGAAGTCCACGGCCTTGTTCCCGTTGAGATCCTGCGGGCAGCCGGCGGGACACGGACCCCACGCCGCGATCAGGGCGAGGACGTCGGCGAAGCTCACCGTCAGATCGCCGTTGACGTCACCCGTACACGGCGTGCATGCGCTGATCCGCAGCGTGTACGGCGAGTTTGGCGGCGGCGCCCACGGCGGATCGGGGCGCCACGTGCCCACCTCGATCCAGTAGCTCGTGCCCACCTCGAGGACAACGGTGAGCTGCGGGTCGGCGTTCGGAGGCGAACCGGGACAACTGTCGTCGTCGACCGCGAACTCGGTTCCCTCGCTCCACCCGCACCCCTCGGTGTAGATGCGGATGTACGCGTCGCCGCTGCTGTCGCACATGTCGATCGTGTACTCGCCCTCGCAAGCGCAGTCGAAGCGGAAGAACGCATCCATGTACGGCTTGTCGATGATCGCCCGAGCGGTTCAACGCACGCGAAATCACCAAATGAAAGGCCCCTCAGCGTCGCCGCCAGACCTCCGGGCGCTCGATTCGGAAGGGAACTCGTCCGGCGGCCCGCGTAACGTCCTCGCGATTGACCGTATCGAGCCGCGCCGAGTGCTCCCCGTCGAGCCGGACGCTGTGCAGTTGACCGAAGTTGAGCATCTGGTTGTCGTCCGTGATGACGACACCGCCGTCCGCGTACCGCTGGAGTCCCGCGGGATCGAGCGTGACGGCGAGGCGGATTTCGTCCTCGCTGAGCGTGCGGGAGACGGCTTCGCGCCAGACCCCCGGCCACCGCTCGCCGAGCCGGCCCGTACCGCCCCCGAACCGCCCGAGCAGGATGCCCGTGCCGCCGATCGGATCCACCCAGAGCACCGAGTCCGGGAACACGGCGAGGAACGTCGCCGCGATCGCCACCGAGTGCTCGCGCTCGACGAGATGGAACGGGAGCCACTGCGCGACGATCCCGCCGGGCTTGAGGCGGCTCGCGGCGATCTCGTAGAACTCGCGCGAGTACAGCGAGTTCACGCCGGCGAAGTTCGGCGGCATCGGCTCCAGCGTGATCACGTCGTAGCGCCGGTTCGTGCGCCGCAGCCACGCGCGGCCGTCCATCACCACCGGGTTGACGTGCGGGGCGTCGAGCACGCCGTTGTTCGTCTCGAAGAGCGGCGCCATCTCGAAGACGGCGCCGCTGACGTCCACGACGTCCAGCGCCGCGATGCCCTCCTCGCGCACGCCGTCGGTGGTCTGCCCGGTGCCGAAGCAGATGACCAGGCCGTCCTCGGGCCTCGGGTGCGCGAGCATCGGCAGGCTGCCCATCCAGCGCATGTAGTGGGCGGCGAACAGGCCCTCGGTGGAGGCGGCGAAGCCGTCGATCATGAGCGCGCGGTTGCCGCGCGGCGCCTTGATGACCGAGACCGTCGAGTCCGGCGCCTCGCGGAACGCGAGCACCTCGTGCCCGGCGAAGTCGGGGAACCCCTGGAAGCGGTCCCGCCCGGGGCTCGACGTGAAGTACCACGCCGCCGCGAACGTGACCAGCCCCGCCGCCACCGCGAACCGGCGACCGCCCGCGAGCGCGGGCAGGGCGAGGACGATCATGGCGGCGCCGATCAGCCAGGCGCACCGCGCAAAGCCGAGCCAAGGCAGCAGCAGCCACGCCGCGGCGATCGAGCCGAGCACGGAACCGAGCGTGTTGATGCCGTAGAGGCGGCCGGTCTGCCGCGGCTCAGGGAACTCCTCGAGACACCACGGCAGCGCCATGCCCAGCAGCGCCATCGGCGGTCCGACGATCGCGAGCGTCAGCCCCAGCCAGGTCGCCAGCGCCCCGAAGTAGGTCCCGCCCAGCGCCGCCGCGAACAAGTCCATGCGCTCGACGAGGGGCGTCGCCACGAGGATCGCCGCGCCGGCGGCGGCGACGGTCGCGCCGGGGGTCACCCCGCGGCGCCGGATCCACGGCACCAGCCGCGCACCGATTGCCAGCGGAATCAGCACCGAGGCGAGGATGATCGCGAAGGTGTGCGACGTGCTCCAGAACGCCGAGCGGAGCGCCCGGAACCACGCGACCTCCAGGCCGAACGTCGCGAAGCCGGTTCCGAGGACGATTACCTGCGCCATGCGTGGTGAGAGACGCGGCGTCGTCAGCGACCGGGCCGGCCCGGCGGCCTCCGACGCGGCCGCGGGTGACGGCGTGTCGTCGGCCGCGAAGCTCGTCACCACCCACGTCGAGACGAACACCACGGCGTTCACCGCGGCAATGAGCGTGCACGTCTGCCCGACGCCCAGCGCCGGCAGCAGCACGAACGAGAACAGCAGCACGCCCCCGGCCGCGCCCGCCGTGTTGAGCGCGTAGAGCTTCGCGACGGACGTGCCGTAGCGCCGCGCGACGAGCTGGAACGTCGGGATCGTCGCCCCCATCGAGATCGTGGGCGGTCCGAGCAGAACCGCGATCCCGATCACGCGGAACGCGGGAGCGAATGCGGGAGACATGGCCCAGACCTGCGCGTCGAGCTGCTCGAGCAGCGCGAAGCCCGGGAGCATGAGGAGCCCGGAAATCCCGATGATCAGCTCCAGCCATCCGTAGAGCACGAACGGCCGCGCGACGGTTCGACGATGCAGCACCCTGCCCATCGCCAACGACCCGACGGCCATGCCGCCCATCGTGGCAGCGAGGGTCAAGGCGGTTCCGAAGGCGGAGATCCCGAACGCGAGCGAGGCCTGGAGTTGCCAGACCACCTCCCACGACAGGGCCGCGACGCCTCCGAAGCCGACGAGAAAGAGGATGGCGAGCCGGGTTCGCATGCTTGTCTCGCGAGGGGCGGGATGATACCCGCCTGCCCGCCTTCATCGGCTGATTGGCGCGCGGCATCGCATATGGTGGCTGTTCTCGGACCTGCGTCGCGGAATCACGCAACGCCTGGTCGTGTCCCGTCGTTGAGATGATGATGAGAGTCCACCAACGAACATGGCCGGGCGGAGCGCTGGTCGCGACGGCCGTCGCCGCCGGCGGGTGCGCGCAACTCTCGCTGCCGGCGGAGTACGCGGGCCCCGCGCCGCGGCCCGCGTCGCTGGCCGCCGACTTCGCGTACGAACCGCGCGTGGCCCCGGCGGAGAACACACTCGTCGAGGAGACCGATCGCTACGTCGTGCGCCGCTTCACGTTCGACGCGGTGGACGACCGCCCGTTGACGCTCGACTACTACGACGTCGGCGCCGCCGACACGCCGGCGCCGGTGGTGCTCGTCGGGCCCATCATGGGCGGCAGCAATCGCGTGGCTCGCCACTTCGCCGGTCACTTCGCCGACCACGGTCTCGCCGCCGTCATCGTCCACCGGTACGACCCGGACAAGGACGCCGACGAGATCGACGAGCTGAACCGGATGTTCCACGACGTCGTCATCGACCACCGGCAGGCGATCGACTGGATCGAGCAGCGGCCGGAGCTCGACGCGGAGCGCATCGGGCTGTTCGGAGTCAGCGCCGGTGCCGTGAAGGGCGCGATCGTCTACGGCGTCGAGGAGCGGATCGACACGGCCGTGCTCGCGCTGGCCGGCGGCGACCTCCCCTACCTCTTCTCCTACTCCAACGAGGGCACGATCGGGCGCGGGCGGCGCCGGGCGCTCAAGGAGCACGACCTCACGCAGGCCGAGCTGCGCGAGGAGATCCGGGACCAGTTCCACCACGATCCGCTTCGCTACGCCCCGTACGTGGACGCGCGCCGTACCCTGCTCGTCCTCGCCCGCTTCGACGCCGCGGTCCCCCACCACTGCGGCGAGGCGCTGCGCAAGGCGATGGGCGGCCCGGAGACGATCATGCTGCCGACCGGCCACTACGGCGCGATCGTGTACGTGCCGTATATTCAGGGCAAGGCGCTGAAGTTCCTGCGGCGGCATCTCGCGGAAATCGACGGCGACCGGCAATAGGATCGACCATCGAACGATGCACTCACGGTGACACGCGCGTGTGCGCACGACGACGGGAGCCGAACGATGTTCGAACGCCTCACCGACCGCGCCCGCAAGTCCATGGCGTACGCGAACCAGGAAGCGCAGCGGCTCCAAAGCGTGGTCATCACGACCGAGCACATTCTGCTCGGCCTCCTGAAGGAAGGCACTGGGACGGCAGTCGCGGTGCTTGCAAGCTCCGATGTCGATCTCGCCGGCTTGAGCAGCGCCGCCGAGACACTCGCGGCGAACGCCGCCGGATTGCCGTCGTTCGGAAAGCTCCCGCAATCGCCGCCGGCCAAGAAGGTCATCGAGCACGCCATCGAGGAAGCACGGGGGCTCAATCACAGCTACGTGGGGACTGAGCACCTGCTTCTGGGTCTGCTCCGGACCGAGGACATCGGCGCCGCCCGGCTCCTCGCGGAGCGCGGGATCGAGCTGGAGGAGACGCGGGCGAAGATCGTCGAGATCACTGGCGGGCGGGAGCCTCGCCCGGAGGATTCGATGATGGGCGATCTTCAGCGCCTGATCATGGCCTGGCCGCGTCTCTCGGAGGAGGCCCGCGCGAAGATCCTGGCGATCGTGGAGGCCGAAACGGGCGGCGAGTGAGTCGAGAGGCCCCGATTTCACCCTTCCATGCGCCGCCGATTGTCGTACACTGCGGTCTGGAGGTACGGGGTGTGCCTCGATGCGATGAGACGCCGCAGGCGCGGAGCGGCCCGATAGGGCTCCGCGCCCGGGGGTTGGCGCAGACCGTTCGTGACGGCCTGTGTTGTCGCGTTCATCGCCGAAAAACGAAGGAGTGATGCGATGCGATGTGTCAGATCGAGACTCGCGCTCGTGGCCGCGGCGCTGTTCCTAACGTCTCCGGCATGGGCCGTCGACTGCCAGGTCCGCCAGTTGGACTGGCTCGACGACGACGTCGGCGTGCTGATCCCGTTCTCGCGGGTGGGCGAGATCGTCTTCACGTTCGACCCGGCGGATCCCGAGGATCAGATCCTCTTCAACCTCGGCTACGTCAACGTGCTGCTCAACGACAACTTCTGGGTCGTGCAGAACCTGCCCCTGCTGTATCTCTCGCCCGAGCACATGTCACTCAGCCAGCCGTCCGTTCAGTTCGGCCTGCCGATCGAGAACGGCGTGCCGTTCGAGCAGGCGTTCGTGAACGTGACCATCACACCGGAGCCGCTTGACTTCCCGCCGTTCGGCACGTCGGTGTTCAAGCCCGTGTTCCCGTTCCCGTACCATGCGGGCGGGTTCGAGGGCGGCGGGTCCAGCCTGTCGGACATCCCGTTCGTGATCGGGTCGTGGGTGGGGCCGTTCATCCCGATCCTCCCGACGGACATCGCGTTCACCGACCTCGAACACCCGATCCGGGCGGTGGACGAGGAGAAGAACGGCTGCGCGCCGGCGTCGGCGGCGCGGTCGATCCAGTACATGGGTGACGTGGCGGGCTTCGCCACCGGCACGGCGCAGGAGATCTACGGCGACCTCAAGGACGACATGGGCACGAGCGTCGGGCCGGGCAGCACCGGCACGAGCGTGGGCGACTTCCTGACCGGCAAGGACGAGTACGTCGACGAGAACAACCTGCCGATCGACACCGTGCAGACGTTCGGAATGGCCGACATCTGCGACGCCGCCGACGCGATCAACGACGGCGGCGACGTGGAGATCATGATCGCCTGGTCCGGGGGCGGCGGGCACGCCGCGATGATCAAGAGCATCATCAAGTGGCCAGACGGCAGCGCGACGATCACCTACGTGGACGACCCCACGCAGGGCGACGGCACGGCCGCGAACGAGGAGCACGTCATCCACGTGAACCCCGACGGCACGTTCGACGGCGGCTCGATCATCGGCTTCCAGATCGAGACGATCGATAAGTGCCCGGCCGACCTCAACGGCGACGGCAGCGTCGGCTTCGGCGACATCCTCCAGATCATCGGCGCCTGGGGCGACTGCCCCGGCCCGGGGAGCTGCGAAGAGGATCTCGACGGCGACGGCAGCGTCGGCTTCAGCGACATCCTCGAGGTCATCGGCAACTGGGGCGATTGCCCCGAGGAGTAGACCTCGTCACCCTTCCGCGACGGGCGCGGCGGCCTGATCGCCGCCGTGCCCTGAGCAGAAGGCCAGGCGGTAGTAGACCAGCAGCAGCGCGAACGCCAGGAGCATCACCGCGACGAGGCCGCCGATCACGGCCTGGCGGCGCTGCGCCGCCCGGAGCCGGCCGATGATCTCGTGCGTCGCGACGGTTCGATCCACCGTCATCTCGATCTCCGCGACGAAGTTGTTGATCTCGCGCATGTCGAAGCTGTGGAAGACCTGGCGGAGCCGCGATCGCACCTGCCGCGCGTCGTGGTAGAGACGCTCCAGCTCCAGGCTGTGGTAGCCCCACTGCCCCAGTTCGTCGTAGAGGATCGTCGTGTCCTCGATCCGCTCCTCCGTCTCCGTGAGCGTCTTCTTGATCCTCGACAGGGTGTTCATCGTCGAGGCGAGATGACACACGCTGCAGCGCCCTCCCTCGGCGCGGCTTCGACCGTCGATGATGTCGAGCGTCGGCTCCGTGATCGCGTGCGACCCCTGGCCGTGACAGTACAGGCAGGTGGGATCGCCGAACTCGCCGTGCGGGCTTCCCAGGTGCTTCTCCTTGATGTTTGCGTGGCACTTGCCGCAGAAGTACGAGACGTTCCGCCCGCGGGCGGAGCTGGCGAACGCGTCGGCGGATCGCTGCATGAACATGAACTCGGGATCCCGCCGCTGGTGCGCGGCGTCCTTCCACGCCTCGTCGGAGTCGAAGCGATCGCGCCGGACCGCGGCGTTGCCCCCGTGGCAGGCGTCGCAGCCGACGCCTGCGGCGTGGTGCGAGCTTCGCGCCCACTCCAGCTCGACGATGGCGCTGGAGCGGCCGGGAAGATCCCGATGGCACTGCACGCAGGCGTTGTCGGCGAAGGGGTCGGCGTCGGGATCCGCGGCCACCGCGGGGCCGCCGAGGGCGACGAGACCGAACGCGAACAGGACGCACCAGCGCGGGCCGGTCATGGTCGATCGTCCTCCGATGGTTCGGCCGGCGGCGGCCCGAGCGTGCTCCGGATCGTCCGCCGCTCGTGGAAGATCAGTGCGTAGAAGACGACGATGCTCGCGCCGATCATGATGAACATCAGCGGGTTGTGGGCTACGTATTCCAGCGGGCTCACAAGGTGCGGCGTGTTCGCGTCGTGCGCCTCCGGCCAGCCACCCCAGATGGTCAGGGCCAGGGCCGCGAAGAGGAACGCCGTCACCACGATCCGGTACACCCATCCCGGCGCCCGGTGGGCCCGGCGCCGGTACCAGAACGGCAGCAGGAACACCGGAACGACGAGCACGCCCTGCGTGACCACGCCCAGCGTCTTCCCGCTGATGCCGAGCAGCTCCGTCGGCATCAGGCGCAGGTACTGGTACGACGCGAGGAAGTACCACTCGGGCTTGATTCCGACCGGCGTGCCGCTCGCGGGATCCGCCGGCTCCTCCCGGTGGATCACGCCGTGGAGACCGACCGCGTCGAGGAACACCGGCAGGATGACCAGGAGCATGATCACCGCGAGCGTGCAGAGCACCGACGTGCTCATCTTCAGCAGCTCGTTCGGCCAGAACGGCTCGAGCTGATCGGGCGTGTACTGCTTTCGGTAATCGACGGCCATCGTCTCGTTGGGCTCCGGTTGTCGACGGTCACAGTGGGCGCGAGATCCCGGTGCGCCGAATCATCATGAAGTGCATGCCCATGAACGCGCTCGCGATCGCGGGGAGGATCCAGATGTGCAGCGCGAAGAAGAAGCCGAGCGTCTCGCCGCCGATGGTGTCGCCACGCCGCATCCACGTGACGATCATCTCGCCGATCACCGGGACGCCGCCCGGGATCTCGGTGCCGACCTTCGCCCCCCAGTAGCTCAGCTGCGTCCACGGCAGCAGGTAACCCGTGAAGGCGAGGCCGAGCGTGAGCGAGAAC
Source organism: Planctomycetota bacterium (assembly GCA_024226535.1). Taxonomy (GTDB): domain Bacteria; phylum Planctomycetota; class Phycisphaerae; order Phycisphaerales; family SM1A02; genus JAAELP01. The sequence goes on from JAAELP010000314.1 coordinate 21,687, forward strand.
AGCACGACCCCGCTGATCCAGTGCAGCTCGCGCGGCTTGCGGAAGATCTTGTAGTACGCCACGCGGGCGCCGTGCATGATCACGAGCACGATCATGAGGTTCGCGGTGACGACGTGGATGCGCTGGACCAGCCACCCCATCGGCACGTTCGACTTGATGAAGGCGACGCTGTCCCACGCGGCATCGGGGACGGGCTTGTAGTACATCAGCAGCAGCATGCCGGTGAACACCTGCACGAGGAAGCACAGCAGCGAGAGGCCGCCGAAGCACCCCGCCCAGCTCAGCGTGCACGGCACGAGCTTCTTCGTGACGTTCTTCTCGACGAGGGGCGTCACGTGAAACCGCTCGTCCATCCATCCCCAGGTTGCGCTCAGCCATCGGCTCATAAGGCTCCCGCTCAGGTCACGAACAGCGTTCCGTCCTTGATTTCGAAGGGAATCCTCTTCAGCGGCGCGTTGACCGGCCCGCTGAGGACCTCGCCGGTCTCGCCGAACGTCGCCCCGTGACACGGACACCGGAAGACACGATCGGCCGTGTCCCAGAGCACGTTGCACCCGAGGTGCGTGCAGGCGGCGCTGAGCACGAGCGGCCCTTCCGCGGTGGACAGCACGATCACCTGCTGTCCCCGCTGCTGGGCGTACTCGACCTGCCCGGACTGGAGCTGGTCCAGCGCGATCTCCACCGGCCGATCGGCCGCCGCCCGGCTCGGCAGCCGGAGGAACGAGATCACCGGGAAGCCCACGCCGGCCATCGAGCCGACGGTGAGGCCGCCGATGCACGCCTTGCACGCGGCGCGCCGGCCGGGGTGATCGATCGGTTCACGGCTTGCCATGGCGTTCCTCCCTCTCCCGGATCACGTTCCACGCGTCGCGCCGGACCATGAGAAGCTCGGCCGACGTGCGAAACGAGGCCATCGCTTCCTCGGTCTCGCCGGACTGCTGGTGAAGGAGCCCGCGCACGTAGTGGGCGCGCGGCTCGTCGGGATCGTCCCGGAGCAGGTCACGAATGATCTCCCGGGCCTCCTTGAGGTCGTCCCCGCCGCGCAACGTCAGGACGTACGCGAGGCCCAGGGATGCCTCGACCGACGACGTGCTCGCCTCGAGCGCCGCCCGGAACTCGCGCTCGGCCTCGGCGAGGCGGCCGGTGTCGAGCATGGCGGTCGCCAGGCCGATCCGCGCCGGCGCGTAGTCCGGCGCGACGGCGATCGCTTCCCGGTACTTCTCGACGGCCAGGTCGTCGAGGCGGCGTCGCGCCAACTGGCGCGCCAGTCCTGTGATCCGCCCGGCGCGAACTCGCGCCTCGTCGACCGGCGTGGCTTCCGGGCGGAGTGTCTTCTCGAACTCCTCGTAGCTCGACGCGCCCGTCGCCACCAGCAGCGCGTCGTTCATGATGTCCTTGAACCGATCGGTGTAGCCGGCCACCGAGTGCACGACGCGACCGTCGGCTCCGATGACGACGACGCTGGGCATGACGGCCACGCGGTAGTCCCCGAAGGCCTGGCGCGTGACGTCGTGGAGGATGATCGGCGGCAGGCGGGGATCGCCCGCCCGCTCCCGGAGCGCCGGTTTCGGCTCGTCCTGGCCGATCACGAGCATGACGGAGATCCCTCGCGTGGCCAGCGCATCGGCTTCGAGGACTTCTCCGATGTCGCCGCACGCCGACAGCGTTCGCTGGTGGTACAGCTCGCCGAAGACGACGACGACCGGGCGGCCCCGCTGATCTTCCAGCGTGACGCGCTTGCCGTCGAGCGTCTCGAGAGCGAGCGCAGGCGGACGCGCGCCACGTCCGAGATGGGTGACGGCGACGCCCCGCTCGACCGCCGTCAGCAGCAACGCGAAGGCCGCCAGGGCCGCGGCGATCACGCCGCCTCGCGGCCGCGTCGGGGACCGGCTCGTCCTTCGCCTCGTCGGGGATCGCGGTGGGCTCATGGTCGGCTCCCGGCGCCGTCGCCCGGCGCGTCCGTCTCCGGAACGAGCGTACGGTCGTAGGACTTCGCCGCGTGGCATCCCGGCGTGCACGAGCCGCCGTCGGGCGACTTCTCGTAGCGGATCTCGAGGAGCCAGCCCTGCGTCCCGAAGGGCACCGCGTCGCGCATGTGGAACGGGTTCTTCGAGGCGTGTACCTCGTGGCACGCGCGACAGGTGCGCCCCTTCTTCTTGTTCACGTGCAGCCAGTGCAGGTTCAGGTCACCATCGCGGAACCGCGTGGCCCCGGTTCCCTGTTGGCTCTGCACCATCGCGGGAATGTGGCACTCGAAGCACAACGTGTACCGTGCGGCGTCGTACGGCGCATAGAAGTCGGGGGGATACGCGAGCCGGAGCAGATTCGGCGCTTCCGACGCGTGCGGCAGGTGGCACCCGACGCACGACCCTTCGCGGATCGGACCGTGATGATCCGGATGCTCGTCGAGGTGCTGCCGCATGTTCGTGATGCGCCGACCGTCCGCGGCGGTCATCGGCTTGTCGTGACAGTCGAGGCACAGCTCGGCGTCGGTCCGGCTCCGCAAGGCCGGCAAGGCCGAGAAGTGCGGACGGTGACAGGTCGAGCAGCCGCCGTCGGCGGTGACTGCACCGTGCACGAGACGGGCCTCGGCGATCTGTTCGCGCATCGCGTCGTGGCAGCGATAGCACAGGCCGGGCGCGGCCTCGTGCAGTTGATGCCGCACGTCGGAGGCGTGGGCATCGTGACAGCCGAGGCAGTCGTCGGCGACGGGAGCGTGCACGTGACGATCGCGCCGCGGATCCGGACGCACCTCGTCGTGACACCCGAGGCACAGGGTCCGCGGCGGCTCGGTGAGCAGCGCCGGCTGCCATGAAGAGTGGGCTTCGTGACAGAGGATGCACGCGCCCGTGGCCACCGGCCCGTGCACGAACGCCCGCGACGCGTCCTCGTTCTCGTGATGACAGCCGAGGCAGAGCCCGCGTGTGGGATCCGCGACGAGCATCAGAGCGTGCTCGGATCCGTGCGGGTCGTGGCACCCGGTGCAGTTGCCCTGCCGCACGGGCTCGTGGAGGTACGTCCGGTGCGACATGGCGTGACATGTCGTGCACAGCTCCCGGCGCTCGCCCGGGATGGCAAACCGGTGCTCGGCGGCGTCGGTCTCGACGTGGCAGGCCGCGCACTTCCGCTGGGCGACGGGACCGTGCACGATCCGGCGCTGAACGATCCCGGTGTGGCACTCCGCGGTCACGCAACTTTCGACCGGCCCGGTCGGCTTGTCCTGCGACGGGAGCAACTCGGGCAGCCCGGCCGCACACACGCACGTGAGGATCGCGCCGCCGATCATCAACGGCATTCCCCTCACAGTGAGCCGACGGTCCGACACGACCGCACCTCGCAGCAGACAACGCGTCGCTCGTCTCGATCGGAGACGGGGCGATGGAGCGGGTGCTGTCCCCCCTGGCTCCTGCTCGCCAAGCGCTTCCGCTGTCATACGAATAGTCGGGGTCGGGCCACGGGCAATGGGGATTCCGCCCCCTTCGGCGCGGGCGATCACGCCCCCCGCGTCGAGGGCCCGGCGGAACGGCGCTTGACGCGAGGGCATCCCCTGGCTTCGAATCCCAACAAGGAAGCACGGACGGAGGACAGTCATGGTTCATCTTGCCGCCGCGGCCTGCCTCGTCAGCGGGATCGTCATGGGTGCTCCCGCCGAGGCGGCGCCCGCGTCCCTGATCACCGCCCCGCCTCCGTCCGCGGCACCGGCCGAGTTCACATGGAGACGATCCACCCCCGAGGCGCAGGGGGTCCACTCGGAGATCCTGCTGCGCGGGCTTCGGCGCATTCGCGCCGAGGATCTCGACACGCATGGCCTGGTCATCATCCGCAACGACCACGTGATCCTCGAGTGCTACGTGCACCCGTACGGACCGGACACCCTGCACAACGTCAAGTCGGTGAGCAAGTCGGTGATGTCATCTCTGGCGGGCATCGCGTTGCGCGAGGGCGTCATCGACAGCCTCGACCAGCGCGTGCAGGAGTTCTTCCCCGAGCACTTCGGCGACGACGCCGATCCGCGAAAGCGGCGCATCGCCATCCGGCACCTGCTCACGATGACGTCGGGTCTCGATCTCGACGAGAACGGCCCGATCATGCAGGGGATCTTCGGCTCCGGCGACTGGATCGGGGCGACGTTCGCGCGCCCGATGGCGGGCGAACCGGGCGAGCGGTTCGTCTACAGCACGCCGTTGACGCACACGTTCTCGGGAATCCTCACGAGGGCGAGCGGGCTCAGCGCATTCGACTTCGCGCGCGTGCACCTGTTCGGCCCGCTCGGCATCGAGCGGGTCCAGTGGACGACGGGGCCCGACGGCTACTCCTTCGGCGGCTCCGAGGTCTTCATGACCCCGCGTGACATGGCGAAGTTCGGCGTGCTGTACCTGCACCGCGGGCGCTGGCGCGATCGGCAGGTCATTCCCGAGGCGTGGGTCGAGGTATCGACGCGCAACCGGCTCCAGGGTGACCTCGCGACACGCGCGTCGTACGGCTACGGCTGGTGGCCCAACCAGAAAGGGCGCTTCGGCGCGATCGGCTGGGGCGGCCAGGGCATCGGCATCGACCCGAAGCACGACCTCGTCGCGGTGGGAACCGCCGGCGGCTCCGGCTCGTTCGGCGAGCTGTTCCACCACCTCGACGACTACGAGCCGAGCAACGAGCCGCTGCCGCCCGATCCGGAGGCGGTCGCCGCGCTCCAGCGACTCGTCCATGATCTGGCGCACCCCGCGCCCCGGCCCGTGCCCGAGCCGCCCGCGTTGGCGAAGACCGTTTCGGGACGACGCTACGAGCTCGACGCGAACCCCCGCGGCATGCGCGACATCATGTTCGACTTCCCCGGCGCCGGCCCCGGCGCCGGCGACAGCACCGTCGCCCGCGTGACCGCCCGCACCGCCATCGGTGACCTCGTCATGGACATCGGCCTCGACGGCATCGACCGCATCTCCGACCTCGGCGCCCTCGGCCACATGCCCGAAGGCAACCGCGCCGCCAACCACGGCGCCTGGACGGCCGACGACACCTTCACCATCGACGGCCACGAGTTGGGCAACCCCATGCACTCGCGCACGGTGGTCGTCTTCACCGGCGACGAGATCGAGGTCACGAGCGTGTCGCGGCCGCTGATGCGACGGCTCGTGGTGACGGGGCGGCTCGCGGCGACACCGCCGGAGTGACCAGCGCTCGGCATCGCAGGGGGTGGATCTCACCTCGACTTCATCGTGCAGAGCGATGCGCGCGCCCGGTGCCGCGGATGAGCCTTCCGTTCAGCCGCTGGCCCCTATCGGACGACTTACCTGGCGCCATCCAGCTCGAATAATGCAGTCCAGGAATACCATTATCCGCTGATTAGACTTGTTTTGCATTCCAGAGAAACCGAAAGACTTGATCTCAGGCAATGTATTCCGTAAGATGCAAACACTGATGAATCAGCCTTTATTGACTGCTCTGGAGCGCAATATGGACTTCAAGGCTCTATCAGAGGCACAGATCCTCCTCGAACTTGGGCGTCGATTCCGAAGAGAGCGGCTCAATCAGAACGTCTCACAGATCGAGCTCGCACACCGTGCTGGACTCTCGCGCACGGCCATCCGGAATGTCGAGAGTGGTTCGGACTGCACTCTCACGACCATGATTCGTGTACTCCGCGCCCTCGGAGTACTCGACCAGCTTGATGCGTTCATGCCCGATCCTGGAATCAGCCCAATTCAGCTATCGCGGCTGCACGGCCGCATCCGCCAACGTGCTTCAGGTGGCCATGGTGAGTCTCGGAAAGACTGAACCGACGTATGCAGCAGCACCCAACAGCGATCGTCCGAATCTGGGGCCGGGTAGTCGGAGCGGTTGCATGGAATCGCGATGCCGGCATTGGCTCTTTCGAGTACGACCCAAGCTTCGCGTCAACCGGACTGGAGCTCGCGCCGATACAGATGCCCCTCGGCGCGTCCCGTGTCTACAGCTTCCCGTCGCTGGATCGCGACACCTTCAGCGGGCTGCCCGGACTCCTGGCCGATTCACTGCCGGATCGATTCGGCAACGCGGTCATCGATCTCTGGCTGGACCAACAAGGGCGAAGTCGAGATGACTTCACTCCTGTCGAACGACTGTGCTACATCGGCACGCGCGGCATGGGAGCGCTGGAGTTCGAACCAGCAATAGGTCCATCCAAATCAGGATCCAAGAGATTGGACGCAGAAGACCTGGCAGCGTTGGCGGACCTTGCAGAGCGCGTGCTGGCGGAGCGAAGAGGACTTGTTGTCAACCTGGCCGAAGACGAGGAGGCGCTCGCCACGATCATCCAAGTCGGCACATCCGCAGGCGGTGCCCGCGCCAAGGCCGTGATTGCCTGGAATCCCGAGACTGGGGAAATCCGTTCTGGCCAGGTTGATGTGCCCTCTGGATTTGAACCATGGATCCTCAAATTCGATGGCGCTGGATCGAATGCCCTTGGAGATCCTGAGGGGTACGGGAGGATCGAGTACGGCTACTTCCTCATGGCAAAGGACGCCGGCATTGAGATGGCCGACTGCAGCCTTCTCAACGAAGGAGGGCGCGCACACTTCATGACTCGACGCTTCGATCGGACCACAGACTGCCAGAAGATCCACATGCAGTCCCTGTGCGCTCTCGGCCACTACGACTTCAATCGTGCGGGTGCGTACAGCTACGAACAGGCTCTGCAGATGATCCAGCAGCTTGGAATGCCGTTTCCAGCATTGGAACAGCAGTTCCGTCGCATGGTGTTCAACATCGTCGCGCGCAATCAGGATGATCACACCCGCAATACGGCGTTCCTGATGAGCCAAGACTGCGTATGGAGCCTCGCGCCAGCGTTCGATGTCATTTACGCGCACAACCCCTCTGGAGACTGGACGAATAAGCACCAGATGAGCGCAAACGGGAAGCGCGACGGATTCTCGCGTGACGATCTACAGCTCGTCGCCGATCGCTTCGGTATTCGGCGATGGGCGGAGATAGTCGCAGAGGTGTTCGACGCTACGCGGCGCTGGATGGAGCATTCAGCCACCGCGGGGGTACCCGAAGCAAGGGCCAGGGAGATCATGGATACCTTCCGAATGGGACTTGGCGCAGCGAGCACACACGACGAGTAGGCGCCTGGTCGTCACGGGACGGCTCGCGCCGCCGCCGCCGGAATGACCAACAGCCGCGGTACTACTCGGACTCGGTCGTTTAGAGCAGCCACACTCCATCTGTAGCGTCCTGAGCACGATCATCTCCGCCATGGCGACGTTGCCGAAGCTCGACGTATCCTCGAATATGCCAGCGCTTCGGCAACGCCACCACGACGAA
>JAAELP010000315.1 GCA_024226535.1 Planctomycetota bacterium
GCGGCGACGTGACCATGCTGGCCGGGACGAGCATCGTGGACAACGATGCCATCGGCACGGTGAACGTGCAGGCCACGAACCTGCGGATGGTGGCCACGGCGGGGCTGATCGGCAACGCGGGGAACACCACCTCGGATACCAACGACTTGGCCCTGGACCTGGAAGTGGATACGGTGGCGGCCAGCGCCGACGACGGCATCTACCTGCATGAGACCACCACCGGCGCGGCCTTGGAGATCGGCACGGTGGCGGCCATCGACGTGACGCAAGTGCACTTCGACTCGGGCACCACCACGGTCAGCGACACGGCGGCGCTTTCGGGTCTGACCACGGCGACCGACGGTCCGATCAAGGTGGTGGCCAGCGACGGCACGCTGACGGTCAGCAACGCCGTCTCGGCCCACGGCACGGGCGACGTGCTGCTGGACGCCCAAGGCACGGACCACGACGTGGTGATCGACGCGGCGGTCACCAGCGGCTCGGGCAACGTGACGATCACCGCGGCCGATGACGTGGACCAGGACGCGAACGTGTCGACCGTGGGCGGGGATATCCTGATCACGGCGGGTGGCGATATCGACATGGACGCCTCGGTGCCCACCAGCACCAGTAGCGGCGATGGGAACATCCGCCTGGTGGCTACGGCGGGCAACATTGGTTTGTCGCTGGTCAACGCGGGCAGCGGCGACGTGACCATGCTGGCCGGGACGAGCATCGTGGACAACGATGCCATCGGCACGGTGAACGTGCAGGCCACGAACCTGCGGATGGTGGCCACGGCGGGGCTGATCGGCAACGCGGGGAACACCACCTCGGATACCA
>JAAELP010000316.1 GCA_024226535.1 Planctomycetota bacterium
AAGGGGCTGCCCTGTTCTTGTAGTAGTTGGCTCTGGCGACCTGATAAGAGAACGACTCAGCTATTGTTTTCGCGGAGACGCGGATAGCTTCCAGACTAACGATTGGCATGTACGCGCCGAACATAGTTTCCGTAGCTTTCTTGGTTGTCTTGTGCGGCCCACCACACTTCCGACAACGCTTCCGCTTACGCGGCCAAGTCTTTCCACAGTCGAAGCAGCGTGGTTTCACAACACCTCCGCGCTATTCGCAGTTACAGGTTGCACTTGTAACAAAGCCTGTCCGTAGCGTCTTGCCGCATTTCGTGCAGTAGGGAGCACGCGGGTCAACTGGTTGCAACGAGCAACTGTGGAATTGATCTGGCCAGATGGACTGACCGCAGTTGTTGCACCTTGTTGGTTCTGGAATTGTCATCTCACCTCCAGACAAAAAAAGGCCCCCAGGCTCGCCGGTTGCTTTCGCTACCGGAAGTCTGAGGGCTCGGCTGAGTGGACTATTAATTGCTGGCCCCTCCGCTAGAGAGGATTGGTGAGGGGCG
>JAAELP010000317.1 GCA_024226535.1 Planctomycetota bacterium
AGCCGGCTGTTGTTCGTTCCCGTGCTTGCCGTGCGCACGTCGAGGTCGAAGTCGTTGTCGATGTCCCCGAAGATGCAGTCCATGTTGTTGCAGACCGACCCGATCGGGTGACGCGTGGCCGTCTCGTCGGTGAAGTGGCCGGTGCCGTCGTTCACGTAGACGCGGTACTGACCGCACGTGAAGCGACTCGAGGTGCCGCTCGTGATGTACAGGTCGAGGTCGCCGTCGTTGTCGATGTCGCCGAACTGGGCGCGAGAGCTGCTCAGCGTCGTGGCGGGCAGGTGCGTGGCCGAGGCGTTCCCGAACGAGCCGAAGCCGTTGTTGATGAAGAGTTGGGGCTGGCGGTTGAAGTCCTGGGAGTAGATGACGTCCAGGTCGCCGTCGTTGTCGACGTCGCCCATCTCCACGCCGCGGCAGAGCCCCGAGAAGTTCATGCGGAACTGCGACTCGTCGCGGAAGAAGCCCGTGCCGAGGTTGATGTAGATCCGTTGGAGCAGGTTGGGACCCGCCGAGGAGAAGTTTCCGCCGTTGGCGAAGAGAACGTCCAGATCGCCGTCGCCGTCGATGTCGCCAACGGAGACCTGGTTGGTCCACTCCTCCGGGTTCGGGCTCGGGAACCGCGTCGGGGTCTCCTCCCGGAACTGCTGGGCGGACGCGGTGGTTGCGAGTACAGCGGCGGCGGTGATCGCCGCGAGGGCGAAACGAAGGTCGATCATTGGAGGGGTCCTCTTCCTGCCTCGGAGGGGGTGCCGGGGGGGTGCCGGGGACGGGCGCTTTCCCGACCTTATCAGTTCGGCCGCCGGCAACGCAAGGACAAACCGCCCGCGGTTCGTTGACAGTGGCGCGGAGATCGAGAAAATAAGGTCTGTTTGTCCTTTTTTGCGCCGCGGCCGACGAGCCGCAGAGTACGGCGGAGACCATGAAGACGATCATCGAACCGTTTCGAATCAAGTCCGTCGAGCCGATCCGCATGACCACCGAGGCCGAGCGGAGCGAGCGCCTGCGGGACGCCGGCCACAACCTCTTCCGCATCCACGCCGACGACGTGATCATCGACCTGCTGACCGATTCCGGTACCGGCGCGATGAGCAGCGAGCAGTGGGCCGGCATCATGCGCGGCAACGAGTCGTACGCCGGCGCCCCGAGCTACTACCGCTTCCTCGAGGCGATGGAAGCCCTCACCGGCATGACGAACGTCCTGCCCACGCACCAGGGTCGCGCGAGCGAGCGGATCCTCGTCGAGGTGATCATCGGTTCGGGCGACACAGGGCGGGGCCTCGTGGTTCCGAATAACGCCCACTTCGACACGACGCGGGCCAACATCGAGCACAGCGGGGCCGTCGCTCTCGACCTGCTGACGCCGGAGGGACGCGACCCCGCCCGCGCGGCGCTGTTCAAGGGCAACGTGGACCTCGAGCGTCTCGAAGCCCTGCTCGACGAACGCGCCGACGACGTGCCGTTCGTGATGGTGACGATCACCTGCAACAACAACGGGGGGCAGCCGGTCTCGCTGGAGAACCTCCAGGCGGTGCGGAGCCTGTGCGATCGGTACGACAAGCTCCTGTTCCTCGACGCGTGCCGCTTCGCCGAGAACGCGTGGTTCATCAAGCAGCGCGAGATCGTGCACCAGTCTCGGCACGTCCGCGACATTGCGCGGGACCAGTTCGCCCTCGCCGACGGGGCGACGATCTCCGCGAAGAAGGACGGGCTCGTCAACATCGGCGGCGTGCTGCTGATCCGCGATGACACCCTATTCGAGCGCGCCGGCAACCTGCTCATCCTCACGGAGGGCTTCGTCACCTACGGCGGGCTCGCGGGGCGCGACCTCGAGGCGATGGCGATCGGCTTCGAGGAGGTCCTGCACGAGGACTACCTGCGGTACCGGATCCGTGCCGTCGAGTACCTCGGCGAGAAGATCGCCGCCGGCGGTGTCGCCATCGTGCAGCCGCCGGGCGGGCACGCGGTGTACATCGACGCCGCCGATTTCTGCCCTCACATCCCCCGGCACGAGTTCCCGGGGCAGGCTCTCGCGTGTGGTCTCTACGAACTGGGCGGCGTGCGGAGCTGCGAGATCGGCTCCGTGATGCTCGGTGAGCATGCCGACACGGAGCTGGTGCGTCTCGCCGTGCCGCGTCGCACCTACACGAAGTCGCACATCGACTACGTGGTCGAGGTCGTGCTCGAGCTGAAGGCCCGGGCCCAGGAGCTGCGTGGATACCGCATCGTGGAGGAGCCCGAGGCGCTGCGGCACTTCACCGCCCGATTCGAGCCGGTGGAAGTTCCGATAGCGGCGGGACGCGCGGACGCCTGAGGGCAATTTTCGCCGCCGGCAGCAAAGACGGCCGGCCGACCGGACGATACAGAGAGTCCGGATTGCCCGTGGTGTTGGAGGAGAGCGTCACCTTGGAAAAACGTATCGAACGCCAACGTCCCGGACGTCGGCATCGCGGTGCCGCCGCCATCGTGATGGTCGTCCTGCTGCTCGTGCTCAACCTCATCGTGATGGGGATGGTCATGACCGGGGGCGGCGACAGCGCCATCTCCGTGCTCAACGTCGATGGCGTGCGGGCGATGTACGCGACCGAAGCCGGGATGAACATGGCCCTTCGCGAGCTGATCGTGAACCTCGACGAGGACACAGACGGCACAGTCGGCTCGATATCGGACGACGCGAACGACGCGAACGACCCCGTCGTCGGCACCGCCGCCGTTGTCGTTTCCCGCACCGATGGGGTCACGAACGCAACCATCCGGTCCCGTGGTCGGGCGCGCGACGCGGCGCGGGCGATCGAGACGGAGCTTCCGCTCGACCGCTGCGGCATCCCGTTCGAGACCGGTACGGTCGTGGCCGGCGGGACCCCGGTGACCATCGACCTGAAGAAGCGCTACGTGAACCCCGTCGTGGTGTGCACGCCGCACATCAACAACAACACCGTGCCGATCGTCCCGCGTGTCGACAACGTGGACGCGGACAGCTTCGATCTTCGCCTCCAGGAGCCGGGAGATGGCACGACGCCCGCCTCGGAGCTGATCTCGTACATGGTCATGGAATCCGGCTCGTGGACCGTCAATGGGGTCGCCTTCGAAGCGCAGCGATACAGTTCGTCGACCACCGACCAGGACAACTCCTGGGTAGGCACCGTTCAGAGCTACCTCCAGACGTACACGTCCCCGGTGGTGCTTGGCCAGGTAATGACCGAGAACGACTCGCTGTGGTCCGCGTTCTGGTGCCGGGGCAGCAGCCGGTCGGCGCCCCCGAGCAACACGACGATCTGGACGGGCAAGCACGTCGCGGAAGACTCCAACGTCGCCCGCGCCATCGAGACGGTGGGCTTCATCGTGTTCGAGACCGGCAACGGCACGATCGGAACGGTCGCGATGGACGCGCGTCTCTCCGCCGACAACGTGTTGGGCATGAGCGACTCACCGCCGTACAACGCGCCGTTCAACACCTCGTTCACGACGACGCCGGACATCATCCTCGCCACGATGGCGGCGATGGACGGGGGCAACGGGGGCTGGGCCCTCGTGCACGGCGAACCCGGGGCGACGACGGCTCTCGCCCAGGTGGTTGTCGAGGAAGACCAGATCAACGACTCCGAACGCAACCACACCAGCGAGCAGGTCGGCGTCGTCGCCTTCGAGGAGGCGACCTTGACGCCGCCCGTGCTCGTGTGGCGCGAGGTCGCGCCCTGACGCGAATCGGGGTCGATTCCTGATACAGCCTGCGCTCGCACCGGTAGACAATCAGGTGCGGTCGGCGTGTGCGCCGTCCGCATCGAAGCCGCCCACGGCGGATGGAGGTCACCATGAACGGTCGCGACATCGGAGCGGTAGCGGGTTTCATCGCGCTCGGCGTGATGGCCGGCGGGATGATGTGGTCGCAGGCGTCCGCCCAGGACGCGCGCGGCGCGGTCGCCACGCAGAAACGCGTAGAGACCGAGCCCTCGCATCGCTGCCGGAACGTGCTCGCCGAGATCCGCGTAATGCAGTCGGAGATGCTGGATCTCGATCGACGCCTGAACGCCAAGGCGGAAGGCCTGAACGCGACGGATCCGAAGGATCGCCTGGACGCCACGCAGGCGGTGCTCGTGGAGATGATCGCGCAGCGGCGCGAGCTTCGTCTCAAGATGAAGGTCACGCACCAGCGGATCGTGAGCCACGTGCTCCAGCACCTGATGATCGAGGATCCCGCGGCACGGCGTGAAGCCATGCTCGGCTGCCCGCTCATGAAGCGCATGAAGGCCGGCGACGACTCGTTCGGAGACCTGGAACTCTGGTACTGAGCCCCAGCAAGAAACCGGGGACTGTCCCCGGTTCTTGCGACTACTCGTACCCGTTCGGATGCTCGCGCTTCCAGCGCCACGCGTCGGCGATCGTCGTGTCGAGGTCGGTGCGTCGCGCGGTCCAGCCGAGGTCGCGGCCGATGCGCGACGGGTCGGCGTAGAGCACGGGGGGATCGCCGGGGCGGCGGGGGGCCTCGGTGACGTCGAAGTCGACTCCGGTGACGCGCCGGCAGGCGTCGACGACCTCGCGCACGGAATGGCCGCGTCCGGTGCCGACGTTGTAGGTCCGTACGTCACCGGGTGCGAGCGCTTCCATCGACGCGAGATGAGCGTCGATCAGGTCATCGACGTGGACGTAGTCACGAATGCACGTTCCGTCCGGCGTGGCGTAGTCGGTGCCGAAGATCGACACGTTCGGCCGCCCTCCCAGCGCCGCTTCCAGGCAGATCGGCACGAGGTGGGTCTCGGGACGGTGATCCTCGCCGAGACGCCCGGCCGGGTCGCAGCCGGTCACGTTGAAGTACCGCAGAATGGTGGCCGCGAAGTCACCGCCGCCGGCCCGCTTGCGGTCGGCAAGGTCGGTGACCATGCGCTCGGCCATGAGCTTCGAACGACCGTAGGGGTTGATCGGTTGCGGCGGGCAATCCTCGGTGATGGGGATGTCCTCGCTCGACGGGGCGCCGTAGGTGGCGCAGGTGCTCGAGAACACGATCCGGGTGACGCCCGCGTCCTCCATCGCCTCCAGCACCGCCAGCGTGCCGGCGGCGTTGCTTCGGTAGTAGCGGAGCGGCTGCTCGACGGACTCGCCCACGTACGCGAGCGCGCCGAAGTGCATGACGAGGTCGATCCGCCGGTCGCGGAACACGCCGGCGACACGCTCCCGCGCCCCGATGTCGGTCTCCACGAACGCCAGGTCGCCGAGCGGCTCCAGGCGATCGACCGCCGCCCGCCGCCCGCGCGAGAGGTCGTCCACGATCGTCACGGCGTGGCCGGTCTCCAGGAGCCGGAGCGCGGCGTGCGACCCGATGTATCCTGCCCCTCCCGTCACGAGCACGTTCATGGAGCCCAACTTACCGACTCGATGGCGACCGTGTATCCTCCACGGCCGCCGCGGAGCCCGACATGTCCGAGCCCGAACCCACCCTCGAGCAACTCGTCGACTTCGTCACCAATCGACTCGCCGAGCCCGACGCGACACGGATGGGAGCACGCGTGGCGTCGTCGCCGGAGCTGGCGACCCGGGCGAGCCGCTTGCGCGACATCGTCGAGGTTCTACGGGGCGACGACGGGGCCATCCCGCCCGCGGCGGAGATCCGCCGCGCGCTCGAGCTCCTGCCGATCCCCACCGCGACATCTCGTTCCGCCTGGTTGGACACCGCGCGGCGCTCCGCCGCCGAGATCGTCTTCGACAGCCGCGACGAGCCGGAGCGCGTCGGTTTCGGTGGCCCCGCGTTCCACGTCGCCTACGAGGGCGAAGCCGGCCGGGTGGACCTCCAGGTGCGGCCCGCGCACCTGCCCAACGAGCGTATCTGGCGCGTCCGCGGACAGGTCAGTGCCGGCTCCGACGCCCGGATCGGCGCGCTCGTCGTGCGCGAGGCGGATTCGACGCGCGACGTCGCCGTGTGCGACGTCGACGACGACGGTGGCTTCCGGATCGACATCCCGGCCGGCGCCTACGACCTGCTCGTCGCGATCGACGATCGGCGCGTGGTGCTTACGCTTCCCGGGCTCGTAATCGGCGCGCTCGAGCCATCGTGACTCGAGACGCGCCGATGGTCTTCACCTATTCGAGCACGTGGATGTTCCGCTCTCGGCAGATGTCCTTCAGGATCTTCGGCCACACCGTGACGCTCACCTCGCCGATGTGCGCCTTGCGGAGCAAGAGCTGGTAGACCCGCGACTGTCCGATGCCGCCGCCGATGGCGCTCGGGACTTCGCCGTTGATGATGGCCTTGTGGTACGGCCGCTCGAGGAAGTGGAGCTGATCGGTCATCTTGAGCTGGGCCTTCAGCTCGTCGCCGTCGACGCGGACGCCCATCGACGTCAGCTCGTGCCGGCGCTCGGTGACCGGGTTCCACACGAGGATGTCGCCGTTGAGGCCATGCATCGGACGGCCGTCGGCGGACTTCGTCTCGGAGATCCAGTCGTCGTAGTCCGGGGCGCGAAGCTCGTGCGGCGATCCGTCAGGCAGCGTCCAGCCGATGCCGTAGAGGAAGACCGCCTGGTGCTCCTTGAGGATCTCGGTCTCGCGTTGCTTACGCGGAAGATCGGGGTACTTCGCGTAGAGATCCTCGGTGTGCATGAACACCAGCTCTTCGGGGAGGTTCGGCCAGCGATCGTCGCGCAGGGCGGGGAACTGCTTCTGCACGAGCTTCTCGGCGCCCGTGATGACACGCCAGATCTTCTGCACGACCTCCGTCATGTACGGGAGCGTGCGCTGCTCGGGCTTGATCGTCAGCTCCCAGTCCCACTGGTCCACGTACGCGCTGTGGTCGTGGTCGAGGAAGTAGTCCTTGCGCACCGCGTGCATGTCGGTATACAGGCCTTCGCCCGGCCCCATCGAGAACTGCTTGAGGGCGAGCCTCTTCCACTTCGTGGCGGCCTGCACGACCTGGGCGTCGATCGGATTCTTGCCGTGGTCGTTGTGGATGTGGAACCCGACCGGCGTGCGCGAGCCGTCACGGTCGAGATCGTCGTTGACACCGCTGTCGCGGTCCACGATCAACGGGACCGTGACGCGGATGAGGTTCAGCTCCTTGCACAGCCCTTGCTCGATGTAGTCCTTGGCGGCGGTGATCGCGCGCTGTGTGTCGCAGGGGCTCAGCAGCGATTTGTAGTTGCGCGGCAGAACCTCCGCGACTTCCTCGTAGGTGCCAATTCCGGGACCGGCAAGGTCCGCTTTCTTCTCGGCCGTCGTGCTCATGGCGCGCTCCTGTTACTCGGGGGTGGGGGGGTGGAAAAGACCCTTGAGGCTATGAAGCACGGCACGGGGGCACCATGGGAACGCGACCCCGATTCGGCCCGTCCGATCCATCCGACGCGACGGTACGATGTCCGCCCGTGCCGCCCGCCGGCTCTTGCGGTACACAGATCACTGAACGCCCCTGAGAAGGAAAGGAACACGGAGCGTCCATGTCATTGCTGAACTCACGAAAAATGGCGATCCTCGTCGGCGGTGGTCCGGCCCCCGGGATCAACAGCGTCATCTGTGCCGCGACGATTCGCGGCGAGCTCGAGGGATGCGAGGTCCTCGGGCTCCAGGACGGCTTCCAGTGGATCATGAAGGGACGCACGGACCGCGTCGTACGTCTCACGACCCAGACGATCAGCCGTATTCACTTTCGCGGTGGCTCGTTCATCGGGATCGCCCGCGCGAACCCGACGACGGATCCGGCGCTTCTGCGGCAAACCGCGGAGACGCTGAGTCGGCTCGGCGTCTCCCGCCTGATCACGATCGGAGGCGACGACACGGCGTTCTCGGCGATGAAGCTCGCCGAGTACACGAAGGGTGCCCTGCGGGTCGTCCACGTTCCCAAGACGATCGACAACGATCTTGCCCTGCCGCCGAGCGTCGACACGTTCGGGTACCAGACGGCCCGCCATGCAGGCGTGAATACCATCAAGAACATCATGGTGGATGCGCACACCACGCACCGCTGGTTCTTCATCATCGCGATGGGACGCAAGGCCGGTCACCTCGCGCTGGGCATGGGCAAGGCGGCGGGGGCCACGCTCACGCTGATCCCGGAGGAGTTCGGGGACGGGCCCATCCGGCTCCGCTCGATCGTCGACACGCTCGTGGGGGCCATCGTGAAGCGCCTCGCGACGGGTCGCCCCGACGGCGTGGCCATCATCGCGGAGGGGGTCGTGCTCGGGATCGCGCCGGAGGATCTCGAGCAGCTCGAGGACGTCGAGCGCGACGCCCACGGTCACCTGCGGATCGCGGAGGTCAACATCGGCGAGATCCTCAAGAAGGAGGTACAGACGGAGCTGGGCAAGCTCGGCCTCAAGAGCACCGTCGTCGCGAAGAACATCGGCTACGAGCTTCGCTGCGCCGACCCGGTTCCCTTCGACATGGAGTACACGCGCGACCTCGGGTACTGCGCGGCGAAGTACCTCGTCGAGGGGGGAAGCAGCGTCGTCATCACGATGCAGGGCGGTGTCTTCGTGCCCATCCCGTTCGAAGAGATGATCGATCCGAAGACGGGGCGCACCCGCGTGCGCAACGTGGACATCACGTCGACGCGGTACGCCATCGCGCGGCGGTACATGATCCGTCTGCGTCGCGACGATTTCGAGAACGAGGAGTGGACGGCGCGGATGGCGTCGGTGTGCGGTCTCGACGTGGCGGCGTTCCGCGAGCGGTTCGAGCCGCTGGTGGCGGCAGAGGCGCCGGCGCTCAGCCTGCTCCACGCCCAGGAAGCCTGACAGGAGACCACGACATGCCGAGCGTTCGTGTGACCACGGTGGCCGTCACGATGAGCGTCGCGACGCTGCTCGCGGCGGGGTTCGATCCCGCGGCGGCGCCGCCGTCCATCGATCTGCGGCTCGAGCAGGTGAAGGAGGTGCGCCGGCTCGACGTGAAGCCACCGCCGGCCGGTGCGATGACCTCGATGTTCGACGAGGCCGGGCTCACGCTGCGTTTCGGCTTGTCGTTGCCGCCCGGACGCCAGGTCATCCGGATCGAGCAGCCCGAGTCGGTTCGCGCCGTGGGCTCCGAGGGTACGGACCTGAGCGCGATCGCGAAGAACGTGTTCGGGCGCCAGAAGTTCGCCGAGCTGATCCACGAGTGGGACAAGCCCCCGCACGCATTGGAGTTCAAGCTCGCGTTGCCGAAGCGGTCGGCGGCGACCTTCTCGCTGACCACGAGGCTGGAGGCGGTGACGTGCCGAGAGACCGCGCCGGTCATGATCGAGCCGACGACGCGAGCGACCACCGTGCCCGACCTGCTCGCGGACGCCGAGGTCAGCGTCCGCATCGACGCGCAGCCCGGATCGCAGAACCTCGTATTCAAGCCCGGCACGGTGCGCGACGTGATCGAGAAGGTGGAGCTGAAGTCGGGAGCGGAGTTCGTCGCGAGCCAGGGCTCGATGTGGAACGATCAGGAGGTCACCTACATGTTCCCCGGCGGCGCCGCCGCGCCGGTCCGGCTCACGGTGCGCCGCGGCCTCGAGCGCGTCCCGATCTCGATCGACCTCCGGGAGCAGAAGCTGCCGTGAGCGCGAGACTGCTGTGGAGGGGGAGGTCTTGCGTTACGAGGTTCCCCGATCAGTTCGTCGTGAAATCCCGTCCGCGGATTCCGTCCGTCGTGAGGATGTGGAAGCTCGTGTTCGCCTGGTCGTAGCTGTACGGGATCAGGTACCCGTCGTTGCCGAAGAAGGTATCGCGGCTCCACAGGCCCCAGTCGCCGCCCGTCTGGACCGAGACACGCCCGTCGGCGCGCATCGCTTCGCGGATGCCGACCATCGAGACGTGGCCGTCGTAGAAGAGCGTCGCCGGTGCGGACACCGAGGAGTGATTGAAGTAGTAAGGCTCGCAGTTGTTGGAGTACGGCCCGCCGGTGAAGCCCGGGTTGCAGTCGATCGCTCGGTTCTGGAGCCAGTGATGCTCGATCATGTGGGTCTTCAGGCTCGGGTGCAGGGCCTGCGACATCGCCGGCGAGCGGTAGCCGCCGGGAAGTGTCCACGGGTCCTGGAAACCGTTGCGGGTCAGGTCACCGGGATCGTTCCGCGCCATCACCAGCGGGTTCAGCATGGCCGCGGGGCTGAAGCAGTAGCTCGACCACACCGGGATCTCGCCCTGGCCGGAGATGGGCGGTCGGTCGCAGTACTCGCCGGGGTCGTCGAAGCAGTTGGCGCCGGCATAGCCGCCGGTCGTGATCGTCTCCAGCGGGATCACGTCCTTCGGGGCGTAGAAGATCTTGTCGTAGAACTTGCCGTTCACGTACTGGTTGAGCTGCTGCACGTTCGGCAGTCGGAACGAGCCGAAGTACGCCACCGCGCCGCCGAAGTTGACCGGCAGGTTGAGACCGGCGTTGGCCGCGTTGAAAGCGCCGTGCTGCTCGTCGCCGCTCTCGTGCGTGCGGTAGACGAACCAGAGATAGGCGGCACCGGGATCGCCGTGCAGGTACCCCCAGCCGAGGATCGGCCCGGGATGGGTGTGATCTTCCAGCGTGCCGCCGTGCGCCTGGTAGTAGGCGTTGAACGCACTGACGCTGGTGCCGTACTGGCCGATGCTGTCGTTCACGAGCGTGAACTGCCGGTCGGCAAACTCAGCCGAGTAGCTGGCGTTCGCGGTGGCGAGATTGCGCAGGTTGCCCAGCGAGATGGTGACGCGAGCCTGGTCGCGGGCCTTGCCGATGGCCGGCAGGAGGATCCCGACGAGCAGGGCGATGATCGACACCACCACCAGCAACTCGATGACGGTGAACGCGCGGACGGACATATTCGAGGAGGACGTACGCTTCATGGATTCCTACTCCATTCGATCCTGACGGGGTCACCGCGAGAAATGAAGGCCGGAGCGGTTGCGGTGCTCCGGGCGGCGGTGAGGCTCCGCGCGGGAGGTTCGGCCCTGAGTCTATCAGGATCGTTGCAACGACCCGTCGTTTCAAGCCAAAACCCATCACGCGGGTCACGGAGGGGGTGCGGAGGGCAAGAACGGCGGTTTCGGTAGGGGCGGGGGCGGGGCGGGCGGCCTCGCGTGGCGCAAAAACAAAGCGAGCGAGGTCGATGCGACCTCGCTCGCTGCTGTGCCATGCTGACTGGTCGGCCCCGGCCAACCGGGACGACTGCCCGGCGTGTCGAAGCACGCCGCACTTTCATCGCCCAGGTGATCTCGACGGGCGACCCCGTCTTACCCGGTGCACGCGGGCGCGTCGTCGTCTCCAGAAAGGCCGAATCAACCCTCTGCCGTAACCTTGCTTTCGTTCTGTACGGCCGAGCCGGTTCGCCGATCCTTCCGAGCAGCGCCGACTTGCAACAGAGCACCGGATCGTTGCCGTCCCCCGTCGGGGATCGGGATCACTCTGCTGGTCGACGCCGGCCTCCTCGCAGACTTGGCAAGGCTCATCGGGTGGTTACACCCCGCTCCGGAAGCGGGATCATGCCCGTGCTTGACTTGGCTGCGCGGCCGGTCGCGGCGCCATCAACGAGCGCCGTCACGTCGCTCCCGAAGGAACGAGCAAGGGCACTCGCAGACACGCCGCCCTCGGACTCCCGGGGCGTTGCCCCAGGTTCAAGACCACCAGGAATCCGCCCACGCATCCCTCCGGCAAGCCGGTGGAAGTGTCGTGTGCGGCCCTTCCCGACGTCCGGCGCCTCCCGCCGGAGACGACGTCAATCGGGATCGCTCGGCGCTCGCGAAGCTAACCGAACGAGGCGTGCAGCGGTTTGTAACCGAGCCGCGTGTGCCGGCGTGATCTTTCGACCACTTGGAACCGACCCGCTTGGCACCCGGCTGGCCCTCGTCCTTTCCGACGAGCGCCCCCGCTACAGTCCGACGCGTATTTCACCCTTGTCAATGAGCAACGGTCAGCCGAAACCGACCAGGCAGCATGTCATTGCCGGGGGCATTAAACCGCGCTTCGCGCAAAGTGCAAGCGCTTCATAACTTGTGGATCGTTTGGTAGATGGGCAGTGGAAACGCGGTGCATAGCGTGACACGGAGGTCTCCTATCCGCCGCCTGCGCGTCCCTGGGCCCCCCTCGGTGGCTGAGTCCGGGGTGGAATCCCGCTAGGAATCGAGGATCGCGTTCGCCACAATTCGTTCAGCGAACGGACTTCCGGTCGCACGTGGCACGGGGTGGCAGCAGCAACGATGCGCCGGAGCCGGGAGCGCGGTGTTTGCGCGCGATCGCGCGCTGACGCAATGTCTCGACAAACTGAGCGAAGGAGTACGCCATGGACCTCCACGCCATTCGCCACGCGTCGCGCTGGGCGGCGTGTGTCTCACTGTTGCTGATGCTCGCCATCGGCGGCGCGAAGCCCGCGCACGGCGCCGGATGGGATACCCCGGTCACGATCTCCGACGGCACACCGAACTGGCTGTACCCGCGCGTGGCCACGCGCTCCGGACCGGGCAACTACGTGCACGTCGTCTGGCGCGACCTCGCCGCGACGAAGGTCATGTACCGGCGCAGCGCCGACGGGGGCCGCACCTGGTTCCCGATCCTGACGCTGCACACCGGCACCGTGGCCTCGATCGGTCCCCACATCGCCACCGCCGGCAACACCGTGCACGTGGTCTGGGAGGGACCAAGCTCCGCGATCAAGTACCTGCGCAGCACGAACAACGGCGGCGCGTGGGACGCGGAGGTGACGCTGTCCGGCGCGACGACCGGCTACACGCCGGACATCGGCGCATCCGTCGACCGCGTCTACGTCGCCTGGATCAAGGACGGCGCGCCCGACATCGTGTACGTCCAGAGCCAGAACAACGGCAACACGTGGACGACCCCCGCGAACGTCACCTCCGACGGCAACACGACGAGCGAATCCGACGTGCGCGTGGCCGCCTCCGGCACGTATGCGTACTTCGCCTGGCTCCAGAACGGCAACGTCCTCTTCCGCAACAAGACGGGCGTGATCTGGGGCTTCCCGATCACGCTCTGGGTCGGCGACTCGGATCACGTCTCCGTGGCCGCCTACAACGAGCGCGTCTTCGTCGATCGCAACCAGGCGGCGAACGGGCCCGTCCAGCGGGTGAGCGCCAACTGGGGCGGCGCCTTCTCGCCGGCGGTCTCCCTCGGCACCGGGGATGAGAAGCCGGAGGTGTCGGCCAGCCGTGCCTACGACGGCAACGGTGCCACGGCGTTCCTCGACACGCGTCTCTCCGTTCACCGGATCTTCGTCTCCACGAGCGTGGCCAGCGAGACGCAGATCGCGACGATCACCGGCAGCTCGCGCAACACCGACATCGGTGCGATGCACGAAGGCTCGATGCATGTCGTCGCCAACTCGTCGGGCGAGCGTCACGTCTACTACCACCGGTACGTCGCACCGCGCGACTTCGACTGGTGGCAGCAACTGTTCGGCGTCTCCAAGAGCGACGTGCAGTGGACCGACTTCGACGGCGATGGCGATCTCGACCTCGTGCTCAGCGGCGACACGTCCGGAAGCGGCAACGTGCTCGTCACCCAGACCTGGGAGAACACGTTCAACGTCTTCGTGCCGCTGACGCTCAAGCAGGATCTCAGCCTGA
>JAAELP010000318.1 GCA_024226535.1 Planctomycetota bacterium
AATATCATAGAGGGGACTGAAGGCGACGACGTGCTGTATGGCACTGATGGTCCCGACGCTATCTATGGTTATGGCGGCAACGACACGCTGTTTGGCTACGCCGGCGACGACAGGCTGTTTGGCGGCGACGGCGACGACACGCTGTATGGCGGCGCCGGCAACGACTGGCTGGAAGGCGGTAACGGCAACGATAAACTGTATGGCGGCTCCGGCAACGACAGGATGTGGGGCAACGACGGCGACGACTATCTGAATGGCGGCGCCGGCAACGACTATCTGGATGGCGGCTATGGCGACGACGTGCTGATTGGCGGCGACGGCGACGACCAGCTGCTTGGCGGCTTGGGCAACGACGTGCTGAATGGCGGCACCGGCCACGACCATCTGAATGGCGGATCCGGCAACGACGTGCTGAATGGCGGCACCGGCGACGACACGCTGATTGGCGGCATGGGCAACGACACGTTCGTCTTTGATCCCAACTTCGGCAACGATACGATTGATGATTTCTTTAATGGAAGGAGCCAGCACTTTGGCAATAATATCATCGACCTGACCGCCCTCGGCGTTTCCAGTTTTGAGGAGTTACAAGGTTACTTTAAGCAAACGCTGCACAATATGGAAATAGACTTCGGTGATGGCAATACAATTACCGTGCAAGGGTTCGGCACTTACCACGGACGCGAACTGACT
>JAAELP010000319.1 GCA_024226535.1 Planctomycetota bacterium
ACCGCGGCGCCCGGCGCCGAGTTGTTGTTCGCCGTCGCCGGGTCGCTCGAGAGCGTCTTCGACGTCACGGTGGACTAGCAGACGGCCGACGGCGCCAGCCAGGCCGCGATCGCCGGCCTCGACTACACGGCGGCCGGCAGCACCCTGAGCCTGCCGGCGGGCGCCACCAGCGCCACGGTAGCGGTGCCGGTCCTCGACGACGCCCTCGACGAGCACGACGAGACCCTGCTGCTCGGCCTGGCGAACGCGGTCAAGGCACAGCTGCCGGCGGCGCCCGCAGTCGGCACCATCGTCGACGACGATCCCCTGCCGGCGCTGTCGATCGACGACGTCACCATCACCGAAGGTGATTCCGGAGTCACCGATGCGACGTTCACCGTCAGTCTGGCCGCGCCTTCGGGACGCGACGTGACGGTCGACTTCGCCACCGCCAACGGTACCGCCCAGGCCGGCGACGACTTCTCCCCGGCCGCCGGCACCCTCAGCTTCGCCCCCGGCGAAACTTCCCAGACGATCACCGTCGACATCCTGACCGACGACTACCAGGAACCCGAGGAGACCTTCTCGGTGCTGCTGTCGTCACCGGTCCACGCCGTCGTCGCCGGCGGCGAGGGCACCGGCATCATCGTCGACGACGACCTGCCGGCGCTGACCGCGTCGAAGACCGGCCTGCTGCTCGAAGACGAGGCGGTGCCCGGCGAGGCCAACCCCGGCGACGTCCTGCGCTACGAGATCACCCTCGAGAACCTCGGCACCGGCATCGCCACCGAGGTGGTCTTCGAAGACCTGATCCCCGCCGACACCGTGCTGCTCGAAGGCTCGGTGACCGCCACCGCCGGCACCATCACCTCCGAGGACCCGCTCCAGGTGGCGATCGGCGAGCTGGGGA
>JAAELP010000320.1 GCA_024226535.1 Planctomycetota bacterium
CGTTCAACACGATCGTGGCCTTCACGAACCTGTCCGACTGCGAAGACGTCATCGTGACGGTGGTCGAGCGTCAAGGAGACCTCCATCCCGGGGCGGGCGGCTACCAGGCCGCGGATCGAACGCTTCAGATCATCACCTCGCTCGAGCACGGCCAGTTCAAGGCGACCATCGCACGGCCTTTCGACGCCGACGACCTCCACGGCGCCGACCCGTTCACCTTCGACCTGACGTACTACGACGAAACCGTCGGCAACTGGGCGCTGGCCGTGTCCGCCAACACGGCGCCGAGCCCGGGCCATGGCGGGCCCTACGGAGATCGCGTCGAGGTCGTCGGCCCGAGCTTCCCGGGAATCACCCAGGACCTCGGCGACTACGGCGTCTACTGGGATCCCACCCTCGAGGCGGGCTTCACGTGGGCGAACGTCGATCACCTGCATGACACCGGCTTCGGCTTCGCGTTGTGCCCCTCGGACTGCGCCCAGCCGCCGGACGGGGCCACGGCGATGCGCGACCTGTTCGCGGTCATCCAGGCCTGGGGCGACGGCGCCGGACCGTTCGACGTCAACGACGACGGCGTGGTCAACGCCGGAGACCTCCTCACGGTCATCTCGAACTGGGGCACGTGTCCCTGACGGGCATCGCACGCTCCAATCGCCTATCGCTCCCGCCATCACCCGGCTATGTTTCCGAAGAAGTCCTCGGGAGCATTCGTGACGTCAACGACCGACATCCCGGCGACGGTCCGCGCCTGCCCGTGCTGCGGGCTCGCCCAGCACGTCCCGGCCGTACCGGCCGGCATGCGGGCGTGCTGTGCGCGATGCGAGACGAGCCTCGTGAAGCGATCGGTCATCGCCCGCAGCAACAGCCGCACGGCGGCGGTCGCGCTGGCGGCGCTGATCCTCTACCCGTTCGCGGTCGGGCTGCCGATGCTCGAGGTCGAGCGCTTCGGGCACGCGAGCACCGCGAGCATCGTCGAGGGCGTGGCGTCGCTGTTGGCCTCCGGACACTGGGTGATCGGCATCGTCGTGCTCGTCTGCTCGATCGTGCTTCCTCTCGGCAAGCTCGTGTCGCTGCTCGTGCTCTCCGCCGGCGGCTTGATGATGCGCCACCGGCACCGCGCGCTGACGTATCGAATGGTGGAGTGGACGGGGCGATGGGGCATGCTCGACGTGCTGCTCGTCGCGCTGCTCGTGGCCGTCATCAAGCTCGGCGACATCGTCGTGGTGACGCCGGGGCCCGCGGCGCTCGCGTTCACCGGGTGCGTGGTCCTGAGCCTGCTCGCGGCGGCGTGCTTCGATCCGCATGCTCTCTGGGAGTCGGACGGGTGATGGCGAAGCGAGAAAGCACGAAAGCACGAGGGCACGAGGGGGAGGACCTGCCGCGCGCGGCGGTGAGGCCGGAGCGCCGACTGTCGGCGGCGTGGCTCATTCCGCTGGCGGCGCTCGTGCTCGCGGGATGGCTCGGCCTCAGCGCGTGGTGGCAGCGCGGCGTGGTGATCACCGTGCAGCTTCCGGCCGGGCACGGGCTCAAGATCGGCGATCCCGTGCGCTATCGTGGGATAACCGTCGGTGAGGTGCGCGACCTTCGCCTCGCGCGGAATCTCGATCACGTCACGGTAACGGTCGGACTTCAGAAGGACGCCGACGCGCTCGCCCGCGCGGGCTCCCGGTTCTGGGTCGTCCGGCCGCGGCTGCGGCTGACCCAGGTCGAGGGCCTGGAGACCCTGCTCGGTCCGCGCTATCTCGCCGTCGTTCCACCGGCGCCGGGGTCGGCGGGCGACGCGGCGCCACGCCGTCAGCGCGACTTCGTCGGTCTCACCGAGCCGCCGGTGGTCCAGAGGATCGAGCCCGGCGACCTCGAGATCGTGCTCGAGGCTCCGCGCCGCGGGAGCCTGAGCCCCGGAGCGGCCGTCACCTACCGCCAGCTTCACATCGGTCACGTCCTGTCCGTCGGTCTTGCCAGCGACGGCGGCGCCATCGAGGCGCGCGTGCACGTCCGCAAGGCGTTCCGCCAGCTCATCCGTCAGAACTCGCGCTTCTGGGATTCGGGCGGCGTGCGGACGGACCTCTCGCTGACGGGCCTCACGCTCGAGCTCGACTCCCTGGAGGCGCTGCTCGCCGGATCGGTCGCGGTCGCGACGCCGCCGCCCGACGAGGCGGGTGGTCACGTGCTCACCGGTCACCGCTTCTCGCTGGCCGAGAAGGCCGACGACGAGTGGCTGGAGTGGGCGCCGCAGATCGCCGTCGGAAGCTCGCTCCTGCCGCCTGGCGCGATGCTCCCGCAGCCGCTCCGCGCGACCATCCGCTGGAAGCAGGGGCTCCTGTTCAAGAAGCGGCGCTCCCTCGGCGGGTGGGTGCTCCAGACCACCAACGGACTGCTCGGGCCCACCGACCTGCTCTCGGCGCAGCGCGGCTCGAACACCGAGCCCGGTTCCGTCAGCCTCGAGGTCGCCGGCCGCGATATCGCCCTGCCCGACACGCCGGCGTGGTCGAGCAACGGCGTCGCAACGCTCGACGTGACCGTCGGCGAGACGATGTGGCCGGCAAGCCGGATCCGCATGCCGTCGGAGCCGGAGGATTGCATCGCGGTCGCCGATCCCGCCGGGCCGCCCTTCCCGCTCGCGGCGGCGCGGCTGACGCCGACCGACGGGCCCGCCTGGATCGCCGATCCGGCGATCAGCCTCGATGAGTCCTGGCACGGCGCGTGCGTCCTGTCGCGTCGCGACGGTCTCCTCGTCGGCGTGCTGATCATCGAGGACGAACTCGTACGCGTGTCGCTCCTCAAAGCGCCATAAATGGTGACAGTCACCATTTACGTGGAAGCGCTGATCAGCTCCCCCAGTTGCCGATCACGATCAGGACGTCGGCGAAGCTCACGGTGCCGTCGCCGTTGAGGTCCGCGGCGCAGTCGGTCGTCGGGCCGCAGTCGCCCCACGCGCCGATGATGGCGAGGATGTCGCCGAAGTCCACGTCGGTGTCGCCGTCGGCGTCCGCCGCGTTCGCCACCGGGGTTAGCAGGAAGCCGCGCTTTGCGCCCCCGAGCGTGCCGACGCCGACGATGCGCCCGGCGTCGTTGATGTCCCACGCGTCCTCGAGAAGCCAGTTGGACGCCGTGGGCGCGAGGTCGTTCAGGTCGTGCATGACCTGCCCGGTCCAGATGAACGCGTGCTTCGTCGCGTCACCGGGCGTGGGGCGCGACCAGCCGACGACCTGGAGTTGCTCGTTGATCGCCTGCGCCCGCGACCAGTCGGACTCCGGCGTCAGCGCGCCGAGGTCGAGCATCGTGCCGCTCTGCCAGAGGAACGCGCGAACGCGACCGTCGGCGAGGCTCGACTCCCCGACGACCTGGCGCTGATCGTTCACGTCGAGCGCCCAGCCCCACGTGCCGCCGAGCGTGCCGAGTTCCATCGGTCCGCCGCCCGTATCCAGGAAGGGGTGACGGCCGAACACGGGGATCGGGGCGTAGCTCGACCAGCCGACCACGTCGCCCAGCTCGTTCATGCCCCACGCCCAGGCCTGCGAGCCGGCGATCACGCCGAGGTCCAGCGGGAACGATCCCGTCCAGCGCACGGCCCGGAAGAAGTCGAACTCGATGCTCACGCCGACCGTGCGCCCGATGTCGCTCGTCGCCTGGGCGATGCTGCCGGAATCCAGCGGCAGCGGCTCCAGCGTCGTCACCACCCCGTCGTCCCAGACGAAGCCCCGCTGCACCGGCGTGCCGAAGACGAGGATCTTGCCGTGGCCGGCGATGCGACCGCCGTTGGTGACGTCCAGCGCGATCGAGTCGCTGCCGCCGAGGATGCCGAGGTTCAGCAGGCCCGACGCATCCCAGCGCACGGCGCGATAGCCCTCGTCGTCGGCGCCGTCCTCGATGGAGACGTCGGCGGAGCCGACCACGACGCCCGCATCGTTGATGCCGTAGGCGGCGCTCTCGACGCCGCCGAGCGTCGGCATCAGCGTGATGGCGTACTCGGGATCGTCGGCGCACGCGATCGACGTGGTGACGAGCATCGTCACGAGCGATCCCAGGCTCCGCGTCGGCGTGCGCCCGGTTACGGGCCGTCCCACGCGCCGATGACGCCGAGGATGTCGGCGAAGCCCACGGTCATGTCGCCGGTGACGTCGGCGGGACAGTCGCCCGGCGGGCAGGGGCCCCACGCTCCGATGATGGCCAGGATGTCCGCGAAGCTCACGGTGCCGTCACCGTTGACGTCGGCGTTGCGGCGACCGAGCGTGCCGTCGCGGTTCACGTTCTGGGCGTAGATGTCGCCGGAATCGTTGCGTTCGTCCGACCACGCGAGCACGGCGACCCCGTTCACGGTCAGGTCGGCGTCGAGACGCATCTTCCCGTCCTCGAGCGCGCACGCCTCGGTGAACGATGGCGACCAGACGAACGCGCCGTTGGTGTCCACGCGGGTCGCCCGGATGCGCTTGTCGCCGAAGGTGTTCGGCGTGTCGGCGTGGAAGACGAGCGCCCCGTCGCCGAACGCGAGCGAGGTCGCCATGGTGATCTCGGCGCCGCCCACCGGCACGAGCACCGCGCCTTCAGTGCCCCATTGGCGCGCGCCGGCGGCGTCGAACTTCTGTCCGTACAGGCCCCACTGTGACTGGACCGAGTTCAGCTCGGTCCAGAACAGGAAGACCTCGCTGGTGGCCGGCCGGTACGACACGGTCGGGGCGACGCGCAGACGCGACGCGTTCGTGGACGCCTCGACGCCATTGTGCGGGAACACCTCGCTCCCGTCGGCGGCGATGCGCTGCACGTAGCACTGAAGCGGGCCGGTGCCGTACCACCCGAAGACCGCGCCACCGCTTCCGTCGGTCACGAACCCGGGGAAGTTGCCGTTCTGGAGCGAGCCGTCGAACACGACCACGGGCGACGCGCCCCACATCGTCGCGCCGACGCTGGAGATCTTCTGAGCGTGGAGCTGCGCGCCGAAGAACCCGCGGACGAGGCCGACGATCACGCTCCCCGCGTCCGACGCGCACAGCTCGCTCACGGACAGGCTTTCGCCGGGATCGGTGAGCGTGGTGTCCGTGATCCAGAAGGGGAAGCCCGCGCTCGCCAGCTTGCGGAGGCGAACGTCGTCGCCTTGCCGCCACGCCACGACGACGTTGCCGTCCGTGGTGCCGGCGATGTCGGGGGCGGCCACGAAGTCGGTCGTGTTCGTGAGCTGCACTCCCGTGGCGCCCCAGGGCATGGAGCCGTCCGGGGCCACCTTCGTGGCGGTGATCTGGACGCCGGTGAAGCGGTCGTCGCGGAACGTGAGCAACGCGTTGCCGCCGGTATCGACGGCGAGGCCGTAATCCTGCGTCGACGAGAAACCCCGGTCGGCGACGAGGACGCCGTTGTGGGCCCACAGCTCGTTGCCCTGGGCGTCGAGCCGCTGGAGGCGCACGTCCCAGCCGCCGGCGTTGTTGTCGAACCAGCTCACGTAGGCGCCGCCATCGGGGGTGGCGCGGACCTTGGCCTGGTTCTGCTGGCCGGAGGTGTCGCCGATCGGCAGGTTGGCGAACGGATCGTCCGGCCACGCGGCGCCGGCCGCGACGGCGGGCGCGAGCGCGACGGCGGTGACCACGAGCGCGCGGATCATCATGGGGTTTCTCCTCTCCCCCGGATCCTGTCGACGCGTCGCGATGCGACGCGCTAGTGGTGTCCGCCAAACATCTTGTAACATATCGACGGACCTCGCCGCCGCTGGCTGCGTTGCCGCTCCTCGACGTATCCATGGATATGCCAGCGTCGCGTCGCCTTGCCAGCGACGACGATCTCGCGCCGATAAGTCA
>JAAELP010000321.1 GCA_024226535.1 Planctomycetota bacterium
ACCCCGCCAGTTCGTCGACGGCGAACAGGGACTTCGACATCGCGCTCGCGCGCGGCGTACCGCTGTACTCGGCGTGCCCGAGGATCGCCTCGATGATCTCTTCGTCCGTGTCCGTGTGCTCACGCAGGTGCTTCACGCCGACGAACGGATGCTCTTCCTGCGTGGGGTGCTTCTCGTAGTCGAAGTCGTGCAGGAGACCGCACACGAGCCAGCGGTCCTTCTGGCCGGGCTCGTGCCGCTCGGCGTACGCGCCCATGCACGCGGCGACGCACTCCATGTGCACGCGCAACGCCTCGCTCTCGGTCCACTCGTGCATCAGCGATCTGGCTTCGTCGGGAGTCATGCCGGTATGGTACCGGCATGCTCGGATGGATCGCGGCACTCCTGATCGCTTCCGGCTCCGCCCCGGCGGACGACGATCTGCGCACGGTGGCGGAGACCAGCGACTACCGCGCGACGGCGCGGCACGCGGACGTCCTGTCCCTGCTCGCACGGCTGGACGCGCGGTCGGATCGAATGAGCCTCGTGGAGCTGGGTCGAACGTCGGAAGGACGGGCGATCCCGCTGGCGATCGTGGCCGATCCGCCGGCGCCCGACGCGGCGACGGCCCGTGGCTCCGGCCGTCTCGTGGTGCTCGCGTTCGGCAACATCCACGCCGGCGAGGTCTGCGGCAAGGAGGCCCTGCTCATGCTCGCCCGCGAGTTGACGGGCCCCGAGCGCGACCCCCTGCTCGACGATCTCGTCCTCCTGCTCGTTCCAAACCTGAACCCCGACGGCAACGAGCGCGTGAAGCCCGGCAACCGCCCCGGGCAGATCGGTCCCGCCGAGGGCATGGGCCAGCATCCGAACGCCCAGGGCCTCGACCTCAACCGCGACTGGACGAAGCTGGAGTCGCCCGAGGTGCGTGCGCTCGTGCGTCTGCTCACGGAGTGGGATCCCGATCTCACGATCGACACGCACACGACGAACGGCTCGCACCATCGCTACGTGCTGACGTACGCGCCCCCGCTCAACCCGTCGGGGCACGGGCCGTCGATCGCGTTCGTGCGCGACGATCTGCTGCCGGAGGTGTCGCGCCGCCTGCTCGCGCGCACCGGACACGACACGTTCTTCTACGGGGACTTCGACCGCGCTCATGAGACGTGGAGCACGTACTCGGCCAACCCCCGTTTCGGCGGACCGTATCGCGGGCTGCGCGGACACATGTCGATCCTCTCCGAGGCGTACTCGTATGCGCCGTACCGCGATCGCGTCCACGCCACCCTGGAGTTCGTGCGCGAGATCCTCTCGTACGCGGCCGAGCACCGCGCGCGGGTCGCCGCCCTGCACACCGCGGCCCGCGAAGAAGTCATCGTCGCCGGCCGATCCCCACAGCCGGACGACTGCGTCGGCATCCGGCACGCGGCCGCGGCGTTCGTGAAGCCCGCGGTCGTCAAGGGCTGGGAGATGGTCGACGTGCCCGGGACGCGTCCGAAGCCGACCACGCGTCCCCGCGACTACACCGTCGTGCACCGTGGCCGTTTCGAGCCGACCGTGTGCGTCCAAAGGCCGTGGGCGTACATCATCCCGCCCGGACACGGCGAGGTCGTCGCGAAGCTGCACGCGCACGGCATCGAGACCCGGCCGTTCGAAGGCGCGGCCCGGACCGAGACGTACTCGGTCACCGCCGTGGGTCGGGCCGATCGGGAGTTCCAGGGCCACCGGCTCGCCACGATCGACGTCACGACCGTCCAGCGCGACGAGACGTTCCCCGCCGGCAGCACGATCGTGCAAGCCGCCCAGCCGCTCGGCACGCTCGCCGTCTGCCTGCTGGAACCGCAGGCGACCGACGGCCTCGCGGCGTGGGGTCTCATCGACGTCGCCGTCGGGCAGACGTACTCGGTCCGGCGCGTCTCAGTGAATCCGGAATCCGGATTCCGAAATCCGGAATCCGCAACCCCCGATCCTTGATCCTCAATACGTCAATCCCCAATGGGGACCGGCGGACTGTGAATCAAGCAATGGGGCTTGCGGAATGCGCATTCCGGAATCCGGATTCCGAAGTGAATCAGCCGCTACTCGGTGACGCCGCTAGTGATGCAGCCCCTTCGCGATTCCCGCGTACCGCCGGTCCAGCGGCATGAGCAGCAACGCCACGCGCTCGAACAGGCGTGTCGCGAGGCGCGTTGCCTCCGGGTCCTGCTTCCGCGTCTGCTCGCGAAGCTGGTCGGCGGTGAGCCCGATCTCCTTCAGCGTGTTCGGCTCGTCGTCGGCCCAGGCCGCGACCGTGTCCGCGTACGTCTCGGGGTGGAACTGGATGGCGTAGGTGCGCATGCCCAGGGACCACGCCTGCACCGGCGTGCGCTCGCTCTTCGCCAGCACACGCGCCCCCGGCGGTAGCTCCGCGACGTGGTACCGGTGCCAGTGCAACTGCGTGCTCCACCAGGGCATGCCGGCGAAGAGGGGATCCTCGCGTCCGGCCGGGAGCAGCGCGACCTCGTGCCATCCCGCCTCGACGCCGTCGAGCTGATCCACCGTGCCGCCGAGCGCGCGGGCGAGCAGCTCGCAGCCTAGGCAGAGGCCGAGGACCGGCAGCGCGGCCTCGTGCGCCTGGCGCAGCAAGTCCATCTCGGCGTCGATCCACTCCAGCTTCTCCACCGGAGACTGCGGGCCCCCGCAGCTCACGATCGCGTCGATGCCGTCGAGGTCGGCGGGTATCGGATCGCCGATGTCGGGACGGATCACCTGCAGCCGGTGCCCGTGGTCACGGAGGATCACGCCGAGTCGGTCCGAGCCGGTGACGGCCGAGTGCTCGATGATGACGGTGGACATGGTGGCGGAGCCTACGGCCAACGGGAGAGAGGATCAAGACGTGCCGTCGTGGCGGATCAGGATCGTGGCGTCGTGCCCGTCGAGGTATTCCTGGGTGAAACGGACGCGGCTGGACAGCCCCAGCGCCCAGGCCACCCAGGCCACCGTGTCGTAGCGTCGCGCCGGGGTCAGGTCACGACCGCTCCACCGCGGGTGCGGGCGGTCGGACAGGAAGTTGAAGACGATCCCCTGGGCGGCGGAATCGTAGAGCCGGCGGACGAGCGCACGGGCGGTGTCTTCGTCCATCGTGTTGAGCGTGCCGGAGAGACAGACGTAGTCGATGGGCTCGCGGGCGACCGGATCGTCGGCAAGCACGTCGCGCACCTCGAACGTGCATCGCGCCAGGTCGCGTTGCCGCGCCGCGGCGATCACCGGTTCCAGCGCGTCGACGCCCGTGTAGTGACGGAACGGCACGCCGTCGTCGAGCAGCGCGGCGGCGAAGTCGCCGGTGCCGCAGCCGACATCGAGGATCGTGCCGTCGGCGAAGCCCGCAAGCTCGATCATGACGCGGAACCGGAGCTGCTGCGCCTCGCGCGATCCCCAGAGCGTCGCCTCGAAACCCGCGCCGTATGCCTCGATCGCCTCGCGGTACGGGCGCAGGACTTCTTCGGAAGATGGTTCAGGCATGCGTGCTCATAGTGTAGAGGCGCGACGCGGTTTCGCGCGGACGGGCCATCGCGGCACCGCAGCCGCTACGATCAACCGCACCCGGGACCGGTTCGCCACCGAAGGAGCCCGCCGATGGCCGAGATGCCGCCTCCGCTGCCCCCGTCGCTTCCGAGCCCGCCTTCCCTGACCGCGAGGGAGGTGCGCGGGCCCGCCGCGGCGCCCACGCCGGCGCCCGCGCCGGTGGTCCAGGTGGTCGAACGACGAGCCGGCTTCGGGCGGTCCGTCGCGGCGTTCATCACGAGCATCGGCGCGCTCGGCGCGGTCTTCGTGCTGGGAATCGGCGCCACGCTGGTGCTGATGGTGATCCTCGGCGTGTGGATCGGCGGGTCGAGCTACGACGAGTTCGTTCTCTGGCGCACGCAACGCAACGCGGGATCGCGCCAAGTTGCGGTGATCCCCGTTCGCGGGGTGATCGACGGCGCGCAGGTGAGCTTCGTCCGCGCGTGCGTGGACCAGGTGCTCGCGGCATCGTCGGTCGAGGCGGTGGTGCTCCGCGTCGACTCGCCGGGCGGTGGCGTGACGTCGGCGGACCAGATCTGGTACGAGCTGGGCCGGCTCGAGAAGCGATCGCTGCCGGTCGTGGCCAGCTTCGGCGGGGTCGCGGCGTCGGGCGGCTACTACATCGCCTGCGACAGCGACTTCATCATGGCCGAGCGCACGACGGTGACCGGGTCGATCGGCGTCATCGCGCAGATCCTCACCCTCGAGGGACTCATGGACAAGGTCGGCATCGAGCCGGTGACGCTCGTCGCGAGCCGATCCCCGCGGAAGAACGTCGCCAACGACACCTTCCGCGAATGGACCGAGGAGGACCGCGCCCAGATCATCGGCATGCTGGACAACGCATACGAGATCTTCCACGAACGCGTGCAGACCGGCCGGGCGAGCGTCATCACCGATGCGACGCGTCTTGCGGAGGTCGCCGACGGATCGGTCTTCACCGCCGCGCAGGCGTTGGATGTCGGGCTCGTCGACGGCATCGGGTATCTCGACGACGCCCTCGCCGAGGCCGAGAAGCGCGCCGGCATTCCCAACGGGCGGGCGACCATCCGCTCACTCCAGCGCCGCCCGACCTTCTTCGAAGGCCTTCCGCTGGTGCGCGCGAATCGTCCCCGGGCCCTCGACCTCCCCGACGCGGATTCGATCCGCTCGCTCATCAACGAGCTGGGGTCGGTGAGGCTGATGTACCTCATGCAGTAGCCGCGCGGAAGGCCATGATCAACAGTCGCTCGATCCACGGCGCGATGGGGGCGATGGCGGCGCTCCTGCTGCTGCTCGCCGGCGTGGCGCGCGCCGCCGATCCCGCCCCCGCGCTCGCCGCCGCCGATCTCACCGACGAGCACGTGCGCAGCGCGATCGACGCGATCGTCGAGGCGCTTCACGAACGCAAGGACCCGCATCACTTCTGGGATCCGAAACCGTGGAAACCGAGCCGCGACGGGAGCAAGTACCAGCTCGGCGGCTACACCGCCCTCATCGTGCATGCCCTGCTCCAGTCCGGCCAGTCCTACCAGGACCCCCGTCTCCGCGACGCCGTGGACTACCTCGCCGAGTACGAGATGCAGGGCACGTACGCGATCTCGCTGCGCGCGAGCATCTGGTCGCGGCTTCCCGATCGATTCCGCGAGAACCTCGAGGCGGACGTTCGCTGGCTCCAGGAGGCGTTTTCGACCCGCGCCGGCGGCTGGACGTACACGAGCAAGCCCGCGACGACCGTCCGCGACAACTCCATCACCCAGTT
Organism: Planctomycetota bacterium; assembly: GCA_024226535.1. GTDB lineage: Bacteria > Planctomycetota > Phycisphaerae > Phycisphaerales > SM1A02 > JAAELP01. Next base: position 5,261 of record JAAELP010000321.1, read on the forward strand.
CGGCGCGCTTGCGCTCTGGGACGCCGCGAAGCGCGGGGTGGACGTCGATCCGGCGATCTGGCAGCTCCTCGAGGAGCGGTTCCTCGCCATGCAGACGCCGTCCGGCGGCTGGGACTACGACGGTGACGGCATGGTCACCGGCTCGATGACGACGGCGGGGCTCGCCACGCTGTTCATCACGCAGGATCTGCGGCACGCGTCCGGCTACGTGCAGTTGCGAGACGACGACGAGCGTCCGCACGAGCCGGCGATGGCCCGCGGGCTGGAGTGGATGAACCGGAAGTTCTCCCCCACCGAGAACCCCGGCAGCTTCCGCGACTTCTACTACTACGCGTGGGGCGTGGAGCGCGTCGGTCTCGCTGGTGGGATCAAGCACGTCGGCGGTGTCGACTGGTACCGCGAAATGGCGGCGGAGATCATCGGTCGCCTCTGCGCATGGGACGAGTCCGCCCGTGCGATGACGGTGCACAAGACGATTCATGGCAACGCGAAAGCTGGCCGGGTCCGCACGCGTCATCTCGCGTTCTCGCTCATGTTCCTCAGCCGCGGCCGCGTGCCGGTGGCGGTGAACAAGCTACGCGTCGCCGACTTCCGGTGGAACAACCGCCCGCGTGACGCGGCGAACCTCGCGCGGTGGATCACCGATCAGACAGAGGGCGAGGTCACGTGGCAGGTGGTGGATCTCGCCACCGAGCCCGAGCAGTGGCTCGATGCGCCGCTGCTCTACCTCGCGTCGGACGTCGAGCTTCCGTGGATCGCGGCGCTGCCGGCCGATCCCAGGACGCTCCGGCGGACGCTGCGGGCTCACGACCGGGCCCGCGCCCGCGGAGAGGTACCCGCCTCCGAGCGGCCGGACGTCGCCCCCCTGCCCATGCCCCTGAGGAAGCTAGAGCGCTACCTCGACCTCGGCGGTCTTCTGCTCGCGGTGAACGAAGGCGGCAAGCGCCGGTTCGCGGAGTCGATCGAGACGTTCGGCTCGATCGCCTACCCGGGCTACGAGTGGCGCAAGCTGCCCGACGATCACTGGGTCTACACGATCCACGGGGACCTCGGACGGCAACGCCTCGCGCTGAAGGGACTCTCCAACGGCGTGCGTGAGTTGATCGTTCTCGCCGAGCGCTCGGATCTCGCCGCGAGCCTCCAGGTCGGCACGGGCGTGGCGCAGCCCGCCGCGAAGTCCGGGCGCAACGGGCGCGAATCGCGCGACCGCCGACGCGGCCGCCGCAACGGTCGAGGCTCGCGCGGCGGACGCTCAGCCGGCAAGCTCCCGCGCCCCGGACATCTCGAGACCGCGGCGAACCTCTACCTGTACGCGTCGGAGTTGCACCGCCCCCGACCGCGTCTCGGCGCGGCCACCGGTCCGGCCCCCGCGCCGGGCGAGCCCCACGCAGCAGGCGCCGTCACCGTGGTCCGGGCGATGTACGACGGGAACTGGAACGTCGAGCCGGCGGCGCTCGATCGCTTCGCGCTGGCGATGAGCACCACGCTCGGCGTCGAGCTCGACGTACGCGAGCACGCGTTGAGCGGCATCCACGAGATCGAGCCCTCCCCGCCGCTCGTCGTGGTGCAGGGGACGGGCGCCCACGACTTCACCGGCCCCGAGCGTCTCGCGCTGCGACGCTACGCCGAGCGCGGCGGCATGGTGCTCTTCGAGACCGCCGGCGGGATCGGCGATTTCGCCACGAGCGCGGAGGCGACCGCCGCGGAGATCTTCGGAACCGAGGTCCATACCGTGCTCGACCACCCGACGATCACCGGCACCGGGCTCTCCGGCGGCGCCGATCTCGCCCGCGTCCAGTACCGGCCCTACAGCTTCCAGGTCTTCGGGGCACGCGAGACGGTGCCCCGGCTCAGGGGGCTCGACGTCGCCGGCGACACCCGCGTGCTGTTCAGCCGGGAGGATCTCTCCCACGGGCTCCTCGATCAGCCCCGCTGGGGCATCAGCGGCTACGCTCCCGCATCCGCCCGCGACTTGCTGGGTAACATCGTGCGCTACGCCGCGCTGACCCGGCCGGAGCAGTGAACCCGAATCCGGCCGCGGGTCGGAATCGAAGGCGCTCGGGCGGGGTTGTCCCGTCGAAGGCCAGGCTCGGCCCCGAACCCAGACCACCTCGTGGAGTGACCATCCCGATGAAGAAGCGACTCAACGTCATCACCCTGACCGTCCTTGCGGCCTTCGCCGCCGCGGCCACCGCCCAAACCGGAACGACGACCGCCCCGGAAGTCAAGGCCAACGTGGGTAAGCCGGCTCCGCAGTTCACGCTCGAGGATGCCGCAGGCAAGACCTACTCGCTCGCCGACTACAAGGGCAAGATCGTCGTCCTCCAGTGGATCAACCCCGACTGCCCGGTCTGCCGGCGATGCGCAGAGACGGGGATCGTCAAGCGCATGCAGCAGGACGTCCTGAAGCTGGACAAGAACACCGTCTTCCTGGCGATCAACAGCACGCACTACATGAAGCCCGAGGTCAGCGCGCCGTACCTCAAGAAGAACAAGATCGAGGCCCCGGCCCTCATCGATCAGGACGGCAAGATCGGCCACCTGTACGGCGCCCGCACCACGCCGCACCTGTTCGTCATCGACGACAAGGGCGTGCTGCGCTACTCCGGGGCGATCGACGACGATCGTCGAGGCAAGAAGGGCCGGGACGCCACGAACTACGTGGTCAACACCGTCAAGCTGATCAAGGCCGGCGAAACCGTCGCCCCCGACCGGACGAAGCCGTACGGTTGCTCCGTGAAGTACGCCGGCAAGGGCGGGAGGCGCCGCGGGCGCTGAGCCCGAAATCGGGAATCAGGTCATGCGCGCGGGTGCCGTGGTCTTGCCCCGGAGGGCAAGACCACGGCACCCGATCGCGCGGCCTTGGCTTCGCCAAGACCACGGCACCCGGTTGGTCGCAAAATGGTGTCAGACACCATTTTCGCCGCGGCGCGGATTCGGTTTACGGCTGGCGCATCTGCCGGGCGATCAGCGCGCGCTCCAGGTTGGCCATCCGGATCATCCCGGGCAGGAGGATGAGATCGACGATCTGGCCGATGAACAGCAGCCCGCCGGTCAGCAGCCAGATGATCCCGGTGATGAACCGCCCCGCGTAGAGCCGGTGGATGCCGAACCCGCCGAGGAAACACGCGAGCCACAGCAGGTATGCCAGCGCCAGCGACTTCTCTGCCGGCGCGAAGACCGGTCCCGAGCCGGTCGGCCATCCCGTGGCCGGCGTGGCCCGTGACATCGCCGGCGTCGGGGTCGCGTAGGCCGGCGTCGTGGCGGTCCCGTGCGCCGAGCCCGGACCGGGCGCGGCCGTCATGAACGACGACGGGGTCGCGGCCACGGCGTTCGGCATCGCGCCCGGACCCGCCCATGTTCCGCTGAGGCGTTCGAAATCGGTCTTGATCTGCCCCGCATGCTGGTACCGACGCCCCGGCTCCTTCTCCAACGCATGCAGCACGATCTGGTCGAGACGGTGATCGACCGGCGCCCGTTCCGACGGCAACGGAAACCGCCCGATCGGAAGCTCGCCCGTCAGCATCTCGTAGATCACCACGCCGAGGGCGTAGAGGTCCGCCCGATGATCCACCTCACCGGGACGCTCCACCTGCTCCGGCGCCATGTAGTGCATCGTCCCCATCACCTGTTGCGGCGCCGTCAGCGTCCTGTGTCCTTCCGGGGCGGCGATGAGCTTGGCCAGCCCGAAGTCCGCGATCTTCACGCGGCCCTTCGTGTCCACGAGGATGTTCTCAGGCTTGATGTCGCGGTGCATCACGCCTTCGTCGTGCGCGTACTGAAGCGCTTCGCAGATCCGCGGCACGATCGCCAGCGCCTGATCCGGCGCGAGCTGCCCGCTGCCCATCATCCGGCGCAGGTCCATGCCGTCGATGAACTCCATGACGAAGTAGTACATGCCGTCAGCCTGGCCTGAATCGTGGATGGTCACGATGTTCGGGTGCTGGAGCCGGGCGAGAGCGCGGGCCTCGCGCCCGAACCGCTCGGCGAAGGTGGGATCGCTGCCCGCGTCCTTCGGAAGGACCTTCAGGGCCACGACCCGGTCGAGCCCGCGCTGCCGCGCCTTGTAGACGACGCCCATCCCCCCCTGCCCGAGCACCTCGAGGATCTCGAGCTGCGGAAACAGCGGCGCCATGTCTTCGAGGGACGGCGCCCGCCCTTCACGCGCGTCCACGATCGTGGGTTTGTCGGATGGACGTTCGCTCATCGGCCCTCTGTCGTCGCCCCGAACGACATCTTAGGAAACGGCGTTCGCTCTTGCGCGCCGTCCAAAGATTCACCGAGAAATCGAGGATGTGGGGTCGAGAGCCGAAAGCGAGCGTCAGGCGGTCGCGTCGAAACCGGGCGTGAGCGGTGCGAGCACTCCCTGGAGGGTGTCCACCAGCGCCTGAAGCTGCGCGTCGAACGCCTCGCCGAGCGCGTCGAAGAGATCGGAGCCCGATTCACCGAGCGGCGGGTCGAGGCCGGGGTCGGCCGCGATCTTCGCAAGCTGGTCGCGCGGCGACGGCGCCGTCGCCAGGTCGACCGCGGAGGCGGCGGGAGCGGTCTTGGTCTCGTTCCCGGAGAGGATCTCCTCGAGCGCCGCGCGGAGATCGTCGAACGCGGCGGCGAAGGCGGTCGTGGTGCCCTCGGCGTCGAGCGCGGTTCCGCCGGCGGAGGCGTACGCGGTCTCCTTGACGCGCGTCTGGAATCCGTCGAGCGCCCGCGCGATCGCGTCGCGCGCGGCGTCGTCGGCGCCGACGGTGTCGGCGAGCGCGTCCACGCCGTCGCGCACGGTGGACACGATGCTGTCGGCCCCGTTCATGACCTCGCGAGCAAACTCGGGCCGCACGTGGTCGACCGTCGCCGGCGCGGCCTTCGGCCCGCGACCGATGTCCTTGCGCTCCTGTCCGAGGTCCCGGGATTTCGGCGTCACCTTCTCCGCGGTCACCGAGCGTTGCGCGGCGAGCAGCGGGTGTACGGCAGCACGATGGTCACTTGCGATGGACAGGCTCATCGGGGCCTCCGATCTTCAAGGGGTCTCTCGGCGCGACCGAGACGGCCGCCACGATCGATATCGGCCCGCGGCGGGCGCGACTGCGGGCAAACCGACCGGCGCCTGCCGACCAGGTGCTGTCAGGCGAGGTTCTCGGACGGTTCCCCGTCGGGCGCGAGCGTCGCCTGGTGGGCGAGCACGACGCTGATCGTCTCGTACGACACCTCGCCGTCGAGAGCGCGAAACAGCGGCTTCAGGCGGTCGGTGCCCAGATCCGCGGCGACCTTCGCGACGCGGTCGTACTCGATCTCCGGCACCCACTCCTCCACGCCCTCGGGGCGGACCGCCTGGACGTAGTCCACGAGGTAGCCCGCCACCGTGCGGAGCGTGCGCCCCGTGGCCGCGGTGACGTCGGCCAGCGACGCCCCGCCGGCGAACAGACGCATCGCCTCGTCCCGCGCGGGGTTGGACCGCGGGCGCGAACCGCTCGCGACCGGGGCCGGTCGGGCCACGACGTTCACGTCCGTGGCCAGGTCGTGCTCCGCGCAGTGCGCGCGAACCGCGTCCAGGAACGCGGGCCCCGGATCGACGAGCTTCTTCTCTCCCACGCCGCGTACCGAACGCATCGTCTCAGGCGACGTCGGCCGGACCCGCGCAATGTCCCGGAGCGTGCGATCGTCGAAGATGACGTACGGCGGCACGCCGCGCTCGCGGGCCAGCTCGCGCCGCAGCTCGCGCAGCCGCTCGAACAGCCCCGCATCCACGCCCTCCATCGACTCGACCTCGGCCTGCGATCGACGAACGGCGCCGACCTTGGGCTCCACGAGCCTCACCTCGCGCTCACCGCGCAAGACCTCGACCGACTGCTCGTTGAGCTGGAGGATCGGTCGATCGCCGCCGGGGCGCTCCAGAAGGTTCTGATCGACGAGCTGGTACACGAGGTTCGTCACCGTCTTTTCCGGCAGCTCGCGGAGCAGTCCGTACGTGCTCACGTGCTCGTGCCCCCACTTCCGAACGGTGTCGGTGTCCGCGCCGCGGAGTACCTGCACGACCTGGCCGACGCCGAAGCGCTGCTCCAGACGCGCGACGCATGAGAGGATCTTGCGGGCGACGGTGGTGGACTCCGGCATCGGCTCCACCTCGTCGAGGCACACGTCGCACGCGCCGCATGATTCCGGCTCGTACGGCTGCCCGAAGTAGCGGCTGAGCGCGCGGTGCCGGCACTCGAGCGTCGAGCAGAGACCCTGCATGTGGCGGAGCAGCTCGAGCTGCGCCGCCGCCGCGGCCGCGTCGCCGTCCTCGACCTCGTTTCTCTGCACGAGCCCCTGCCAGCGCAGCACATCCGCCGCCGAGTAGAGAAGCACGCACTCGGCGGGAAGCCCGTCGCGTCCGGCGCGCCCCGTCTCCTGCTGGTAGTGCTCCATGGACTTCGGCATGCCGGTGTGGATCACGCAACGCACGTTGCTGCGATCGATCCCCATCCCGAACGCGACCGTCGCCACGACGACGTCGAGGTTCTCGATGGAGAACGCCTCCTGCGTCCTGCGCCGCTTCTTCGCGTCCATCCCCGCGTGGTAGGCGGCGGCGCGTACACCGTTGGCGCCGAGCACCGACGCGAGCGTCTCCGTCTCCTTCCGCGTGATGCAGTAGACGATGACGGCCTCGCCCGCGTGCCGGCGAACGACCTCCAGCGTCTGGCCCTGAACATCCACCCGCGGCAAGATCCGGTACGTGAGGTTCGGCCGATCGGCGCCCCCGACGAGCACGTTCGGGTTCTCGAGCCCGAGCTGCTCGACGATGTCCCGCTGCACACGCGGGGTCGCGGTGGCGGTGAACGCGTGCAGGCTGATGCCGTCGAAGATCTCCTTCAGCTCGCGCAATCGCCGGTACTCGGGGCGGAAGTCGTGTCCCCAATGGCTGATGCAGTGCGCCTCGTCGATCGCGAACGCCCGGATGTTCGTCTTGTGCACGAGCGCGAGGAACCCGGGCATGAGCAGGCGCTCCGGCGAGACGAACAGCAATCGCAGGTCACCGGACTGAAGGTCGCGGATCACGTCGCGTTGCTCGTCGTTGGAGATCGCGCTGTTGAGCGCCGCCGCCGGATATCCCGACGCGCGGAGCCCGTCCACCTGGTCCTTCATCAGGGAGATGAGCGGCGACACCACGACGTCCGTGCGGTCGGCGACGACCGGCGGCACCTGGTAACACAGCGATTTTCCGCCGCCGGTGGGCATCACCACGAGCGAATCCCGTTGCTCGACGCCGGCGCGAATCGCCTCCGCCTGGAGCGGCCTGAGCTCGTCGAAGCCCCAGTATTCCTGGATGGCGCTGATGGTGCGGGTGACGTCCATGTCGGTCCCGGGGGCGGTCATGCGGCAGAGTGTACCGCCGGGACGCCGGGCCGGCGGAATCAGCGCGGCACGGCGTCGCACCGGGGGCCGTGCCGATCACGCCCGGCTGATCATGATGATCGCGCAGCGGGTCTCCCGGGCGATGCGCGTGGCGACCCCGCCGAAGATCCGGCCCCGTCGTCGGCGGCGGCGGCGGCGGCGCTGAAGACCGAGGACGACGAGATCGTGGGTGGCCGCTTCCTCGGAGATGGTGGCGGCGGCATCGGCGCTGGGCACGACCTTCACCTCTGCGCGCCCGCGGGCCTCGTCCAGCGCGAGCCGCGTGGCGGCGCGGTGGATCGCCCGGCACCGCTCGGCTGTCTCGGCGGGTCGGACCACGCGGAGGTACGTGATCTCGCGCTCGGCCCCGCGGCAGAGGCTCGAGATCAACCGGGCCCGGAGCACGTCGTGATGCCCGCGCCCGCCGATGGCGACCAGGATGCGTCGAACGTTTGCCAGGCGCCATCCCGCGACCGTGCGGAGCACGACGGTGTCGCGATCGACGGTGCGCATGAGCGACTCGACGGGCACGTCGATCTGGTCGTCCTCGAGGCGGCTCAGGCCCAGCAGCAGGCTCTCGCAATCACGCGCGCGGGCGACGCGGCGAATCTCCGGCCACACCGATGACGCGAGCGTCGTGAGCGCTTCGGGGTTCAGGCCCGCCGAGACCGACGCCAGCAGCGATTCGCGCAGAACGTCCTGGGCGGCGGCGAGTTCGAGGTCCACGCGCTGGGCCTCGTCGGGCGCGTCGAGCTTGACCACGTTCAGCAGGAGCACCCGCCCCGCGCCCGGGGCGGCCAGGGCGCTGGCGACCTCGACCATCGCCTCCGCGTGGTCCGGGTTGGCGATCGGCACGAGGACGAGCGGGCTGCGGCCCCGCAGGCGAAGCAGGTGCGGGTCATCCCCCACGCTCGCCGCGTCGCGCACGCGCGCGCGGCGCGCAAAGAGCGTGACGAAGAGCACGCCGCCGCTGCCGAGCCAGACGGCGGCGATCTGCCCTGCCTCCGGCACCGCGAACGCCTGGAGCGTGGCCAGCGCGAGGCACAGGAGACCGCCGACGATCGGGAACAGCGGGAACCACGGCGTATGGAACGCGCCTTCGGCCGTCCCGACCCGGCGCCGCGCGAGCACCACCAGGATGTGGGCCAGGGCGAACGTGACCAGGAAGATGAGACTCGCCGCCGCGCCCGCCGACGCCACGTCCGGCAGGAGCAGGATGACCACGGCCACGAGCAGCGCCGTTGCGCCGACGGCGACGAACGGCGTGCGCCGCCGCTGGTGCACGCGCTCCAGCGCCGGCGGCAGCGTGCGATCGCGGGCCATCGCGTACGCGACGCGTGACGCCGCGTACAGGTTGGCGTGCAGCGCCGAGAGCATCGACAGGATCGCGGCGACCATGACCAGCCAGTAGCCGAACGGCCCGAGAAACCGGCCGGCCGCGAGCGCAACGATCGTCTCCGGGTCGCGCGCGCTCGCCTCCTGGATCGACGTCTCCGGACCCACGCCCACCGTCGTGATGATCAGCAGCAGCGGGAGGTAGATCGCCAGTGCCAGGCCGAGCGACATGAGCATCGCCCGCGGGATCGTCCGCTCCGGACGCCTGATCTCCCCGGCGCCGGCGGCGATGAGGTCGAATCCCTGGAGGGCGATGAACGTGAACCCCATCGCCTGGACCAGGCCCGACATCCCGTTGGGGAACATGGGCAGCAGCGTCCGGCCCAGCGTCCCGGCCGGACTGCCGGCGACGGCCCACAGCCCGCCGGCGATGAGCAGCGCAAAGACCAGCAGCTTGCCGATGTTGATCCACGCACCACCGCTGCCGGAGCGTCGCGCCAGGTCTCCGGCGAAGACCGCCGTCGCCAGGCAGGCGAGCGTGCAGATCGCCGGCCGCCCCCGCAACCACGGGGGAGCGGCGCCGGCGACGGCGCCCCACACTTCCTCGATCACGACCGCCGCAAACGCCGCGAACCCGATCGCGTAGAGAACCGCGGCCACGATCGACGCGAACCAGACGATCCAGCCCACGCCGAAGGCCGCCTCCACGCTCAGCACCTTCCGGGCGAACGTGTACGTGCCGCCCGACTCGGGAAAGCGCGTGGACAACGCGGCGAAGCTCAGCGCCGTGATCACCGCGATCACGCCGTTGAGCGCGAAGGCGACGATCGCACCGGGCCCCGTGGTCGCGAAGGCCACGCCGGCGAGGGCCAGGATCCCCCCGCCCACGATCGCGCCCACGCCGATGCCGGTGGCGCCGGCGAGACCGATCGAACGGTGGGTGTGTGCTTCCATGCGCCTCGCTCGCAGCCGATGCTTGCGTTGCGGGCATGCTACGCTTCGACGCGGTGCACCGCGAGCCGTGGAGCGATCAGCGCGGCGCCTCGAGAAGCTGGTAGAGCACGTTGTCGGTGAACGCGGGGTCGCTCGTGAGACCGATGTGGTCGGTGAACAGGAAGGTGACGTTGCTCCAGCGGACGGGCGATTTGAGCTGGCGGCTCCAGTCGCCGGTCTCGCGCTCGTCCATGAGGGCGCTGGAGCGGAGGACGGTGCCGTCCCCGGGGCCGCGCTCGTGCACGCGGAGGCGGCCGGCGTCGTTGACGGAGAGGATGGCGTCGGTCTCCACGGCGTCGCCGGCGATGAGCGAGATCGACAGCCCGTCCGGCGGCGTCTGCGGCGAGTCGAGGGCGGCGAAGAAGCCGCGGGCGCGGGCGAGACACTTGCGCAGGTGGTCGAGTGCGATCGCGCGGCGGCGCTCCGCGTCGGGCACGTCCGGCAGCAGCCGGCGGAGCACGCGGTCCTGCTCGGGATCGGCGAGCCCCCATTCCAGGCGCTCCCAGACGACCGGATCGAAGACATCCACGGTCTGGTCGCGATCACCGTCGCGCACGACGCACCGGTGCCGCGGTCGCGGGAAGAGCTGATAGATCGCGGGCATCGTCCCGAGCAGCGCGGCGTCGTACGTGGGGAGGATGACGGCGAACCGGGCACCGTCGACGAGCTGCTCGACGGCCTCGACGGAGCCGGCGTTAGGCGTGCCGACGAGGATCGCCCGCTCGACGTGCTCCGCGCCGGCCCAGGATACCGGCGGCGGCGCTCCGTCCGCGCCGAGGTCGGCGGTGCCGTAGCGCAGGAAGTACCGCGTGATCAACCCGCCCATCGAGTGGGCGACGATGTCGAACTTGACGGGGCCGGCGCCGGCATCACCGAACTGCTTCACGCGCTCGCGCTCGACGTAGGCGCCTTTCTCGACGATGAACTCGTGCAGGCGACGAGCGTTCTCGACGTTGTCGCGCCGCCAGTCGTAATGAAACTGGAAGCACGTGTAGTGGTCATCGCCGTAGTCGATCGCCCCGGCCATGCCCAACTCCTCGTCGCGGTACCCGCCGACGCCGAGGGACCCCAGGATGCGCCGGTACGCATCCAGCGACACGGGGATACCCAGAACGTCCAGGTGCACGCGATCCAGCGCCCCTACCGAGCGCACGTCGTCGCGCAGGTCCGCCAGCTCCGCGCCCTCGGCCATCGGCACCGCGATGAGCCGGGCGCCGTGCGGGTCCTGCGGGTCGGCCGCCCCGCCTCCGAACGCGCCCCAGACCGTGGTACCCGTCGGTCCGTCGGTGAGCTTGGACCCGAGGATCCCCGGAATCACGATCACGGGGTTGCGCATCGGGTCGTGGGCCATCGCCGCCCGGTCGTAGATGCCGCCGAGGTCCGGCGTGCGCGGAGAGGCGCAGCCGCCGATGAGCATGAACAGCCCGATCGCGCCGAGCGTGGCCGTCGTCATCCACCGCATGGGTCGGGCTCCTTCGAGGTCCTTCACGCTCCGGGCACCACCGGCAGCGGCGCCATGTCCGGCTCGACGTACTTCGTCTTGGCATCCGGGTGGATTCGCTGTTGCGGCGTATAGAAGAAGCGGAGCACGTGCCGGCTGAGGAGTTGGGGGTGCGTGTCGCAGAACGAGTCCGCCGAGTCGGTGGGGAACGTCGACGCGTACGCCCGGTTGACCGCGTCCACCAGATGCGCGAACGCCACCGTCGTCGTCTCGTCGTAGCCCACCTGGGGACCCTCGGGCACGTCGTTCGCCGCGTTGTAGGCTTTGATACCGCGGCGCATGCGGTCGATCGCTTCCTCGAGGGGAAACTGCGTCACGTAGAGGTACGCGACCTTCACGTGCGTGCGGTGCGTCCACTGGTCGAAGGGAAGCGTCTGGTTCTCGAACTGCTCGAGGAGCGTCGCGTCGTCCATGGTCATCCACCCTTTCGCGATCATGGTACGCTGCGCGACTGGAGAAGAAACCATGCCCGAGCACATTGCCCTCATGGCGCCCGGGGCCGAAGCCAGTGCCGAGCACGCGGAGGTGCGCTCGCCGCACGACGGATCGCTCATCGCCACCGTCGAGCAGGCCGATCGCGCCGCCGCCGACCGCGCGTTGCGCACGGCCCACGAACTGTACCGCGACCGCGACGCGTGGTTGCCCGCGGCCGAGCGCATCGAGATCCTCCGCCGGACGGCCGAGATCATGCAGGAGCGACGCGACAGCCTCGCCACCGAGGCGGCCCGCGAGGGCGGCAAGCCGCTCATGGACAGCCGCGTCGAGGCCGACCGCGCAATCGACAGCGTGCACCTGTGCATCGAGCACCTGCGCACGACCGCGGGCACCGTGATTCCGATGGGGGTGAACGCCGCCTCCGCCGGGCGGGTCGCCTTCACACAGCACGAGCCCATCGGCGTGGTCCTCGCGTTCAGCGCGTTCAACCACCCGCTCAACCTGATCGTCCACCAGGTCGGGCCGGCCATCGCCGCCGGCTGCCCGGTCGTCGTCAAACCGGCCGCGGCGACGCCGCTGTCGTGCATGCGGTTCGTGGAGATCGTGCGGGAGGCGGGCCTGCCCGAGCCGTGGTGCCAGGGGCTGCTGACCGCGGGCCACGACGTCGCCGGCTCGATGGTCGCCGACCCCCGCGTGGCGTTCTTCACGTTCATCGGCTCCGGGGCCGTGGGCTGGCCGCTTCGCTCGGAACTGGCCCCGGGCGCGCGGTGCGCGCTGGAGCACGGCGGCAGCGCCCCGGTGATCTTCGGTCCCGACGCGGACGTCGCGGCCGCGGTGCCCCTGCTCGGCAAGGGCGGCTTCTACCACGCGGGACAGGTCTGTGTGTCGGTGCAACGCGTGTTCGCGCATCGCTCGGTCGCGCGGACGCTCGCCGACGGTCTTGCTGACTACGGCCGCGGTCTCGTCGTGGGCGATCCGACCTCCGCGGAGACCGAGGTCGGTCCGCTCATCCGCGAAGGCGAGGTGACGCGTGTCCACGAGTGGGTGGGCGAGGCCGCCGGCGGCGGCGCCGAGGTGCTCTGCGGCGGCGCGTCGATCACGAGCCGGCACTACGCGCCGACCGTGCTCTTCGATCCCCCGGCCGACTCCCGGGTCATGACCGAGGAGGTGTTCGGTCCCGTCGTCTGCGTCACGCCCTACGACGACGTCGACGCCGCCATAGCGCAGGCGAACAGCCTGCCGTTCTCGTTCCAGGCCTCGGTGTTCACGAACGACCTCGACCTCGCCGTGCGCTGCGCGCGGCGTCTCGACGCGGCCGCGGTCATGATCAACGACCACACCGCGTTCCGCGTGGACTGGATGCCGTTCGCCGGCCTCCGCGAGTCGGGCTACGGCGTGGGCGGCATTCCGCACACGATGGACGACATGCGGGCGGAGAAGATGATCGTCGTGCGCTCGGTGGAGTTGTAGATCGACGCGCTCATACGCGTCCCGAGTTCCTACTGCGCGGCGACGCAGACCGGGGGTAGCCACCCCGGACGGCTCATCGCCTGATTGTCCTGGGTGACTACCCCCGGTCTGCTTCGGTCAAGGACGATCGATTCAACGAAGAAACCCGGTAAGCGTTCACGGGTCCTGACGGATCTACGTCAGGAGCACGGGCGCTTCCGCCTTTCGGAGGTGTGCATCCAGTGCGCGGGCGAGGAATGCGAAGACGGGCACGTTCTGCTGGCGAGCGGTCTCGATCAC
>JAAELP010000322.1 GCA_024226535.1 Planctomycetota bacterium
CCGTGACCGGTACGCGGTGAGCCGCGACGGCTCGAAGTCGTGCAGCGATTTGCGCAGGTCGATGGGCAGCTTGCTGGTGTACGCGATGAGCGCGGCGATCCCCGGGCGCAAGCCGATGGCGGCGACGAGCAGGACGACGAAACTGACGACGAACTTCGGGGCCAGCAGAGACGCGCGCGGCTTCGCGGCGGTGGTCATGGCGATGCTCCTGAAGCGGCCGATTCCGCCGCGTCGTCCGGTGGCGACTGCTCGCCGGGGTCCACTGCGAAATCGTACCGGATCGCGCTGCCGGGGGGGGTGGATCGAACTGGCAAGGTGGTCGAGAATGACCGGGACATCAACGTCGTCCGTACGCTGCGGGCGCGCCCGCCTCCGGAAGAGGAATGATCCCGTGCCCGAGTACGGTCGAACGTATCATCCCAGCGTGATGAAGCACGCCGAGTCCTCGACGACCCGGGAGCAATCGCGGCAGCGCGTCTCGATGCGGCTCCAGGGATTCCAATCGCTGATGCCGTACCGCGTGCGCGAGGTGCTCCTCGTCGCCAGCCGGTACGACTCGTTCATCCTCGAGGAGGAGGGTCAGCTCACCGAACTGTTCCTCAAGGAGTACGACCGGCTCAACCTCCGGTACGCGCCGCGGCTGAACTCCGCGCCGAGCGCCCAGCAGGCGCTGGAGATGCTCGCCTCTGACCGCCGCTTCGACATGGTCATCCTCACCATGCACCCGGGCGAGATGGACCCGGCCGATTTCGCCCGCGAGGTCAAGGCCCGCTTCCCGAACCTGCCCGTCGTCCTGCTCGGCTACGACAACCGCGAGTTCCAGGAACTGCTCGACAGCGAGGACGCGACGGTCTTCGACCGCGTCTTCGTCTGGACGGGCGACGCACGGATCCTCCTGGCGATCGTGAGCCTCGTGGAGGACGCCCTGAACGTCGAACACGACACGCGCACGGTCGGTGTCGAGGTGATCGTCTTCATCGAGGACTCGGTGCACTTCGTCTCCTCGGTGCTCCCGATCCTCTACGGGAAGCTGATGAAGCAGTCACAGCGGCTCATCAGCGAGGGCATCACCGTCTCGCACAAGGTCCTGCGGATGCGGGCTCGACCGAAGATCCTCCACGCGAGCACGTTCGAGGAGGGCTGGGAGGCGTTCGAGCGCTACCGCCAGAACATCCTCGGCGTGATCTCGGACATGCGGTTCTCGCGGCAGGGACGCATGGACGCCACCGCCGGCGCCAGGTTCGCCGCGAAGGTGCGGGAGGAGAATCCCGGCCTCCCCGTCCTGCTCCAGTCCACCGATCCCGCGAACGCGGAGGTCGCCCGGCTCGTCGGTGTGGGATTCGTGCGCAAGGACGCTCCCCACCTCCGCCAGCAGATCGAGAAGTTCATGCTCGGCTCGTTCGGCTTCGGGCCGTTCGAGTTCCGGCTGCCGGACGGCCATCGCGTCGCCGAGGCGAACAACCTGCGTGAGCTGCGACGCTGCCTGGAGACGGTGCCCGCCGATTCGCTCGTGTTTCACGCCGCGGGCCAGCATTTCTCCACGTGGCTCAAGGCGCGAACGGAGTTCCGCCTCGCCGCTGCCCTGCGACCCAAGCAGCTCTCCGACTACCGGGACGTCGAGGACATGCGTCTCCACCTCATCCGCGCCCTGGACGACTTCCTCCGCGAGGCGCATCAGGATGCGATCGCCGACTTCCGTCCCGATACGTTCGGCACGATCGCGAGCTTCTCTCGCATCGGGGGCGGGTCCCTCGGTGGCAAGGCGCGCGGCCTGGCCTTCCTGAACACGCTGCTGCGCGAGCACGGCGTCGACGCGGTGCACGAGGACGTGCGTGTCCAGGTGCCCCCCTCCGCGGCCATCGGCACCGAGTACTTCGACGCCTTCCTCGAGGAGAACGGCCTGACCGACGTCGCCGGGCGGGAGTGGTCGGACGCGCAGATTCGCGAGGTCTTCGTCGCGGCGCGTTTGCCGACCCGGCTGCTGCGCCGCCTCCGCGGCCTGGTTCGCGTGATGAACTACCCGGTGGCCGTCCGTTCCTCGAGCCTGCTGGAGGACTCGCAGCACCAGCCCTTCGCCGGCGTCTACGAAACGTACATGCTGGCCAACATCGATCCAGACGAGGAGGCGCGGCTGCACGATCTGTGCACGGCGATCAAGCTCGTCTACGCGTCGACCTTCTCGCGCAAGGCCCGCGCGTACCTCGAAGCCACGCCGCTGCGCCCCGAGAAGGAGAAGATGGCGGTCCTGATCCAGAAGCTCATCGGCCGGCCGCACGAAGGGCGGTTCTACCCGAGCTTCTCCGGCGTGGCGAGGTCGTACAACTACTACCCGTTCGGGCGCGTCAAGCCGCGCGACGGCGCGGCCGTCGTCGCCCTGGGGCTCGGCCGGCTCGTGGTGGAAGGAACCGGCGGGCTCCAG
>JAAELP010000323.1 GCA_024226535.1 Planctomycetota bacterium
ACATGACGCCGGCGGAGTTCGCAGCGCGGCTCCGCGAGGACGACTCCGCTCCGGCCCAAGGGGCCTGCGCTCCGTCGCCCTCGCGGGTTCAACTGGTCCCGACTCTCATTGGGGCTGGTACATGATTCGGGGGGAGGTCACATTCATGCGGCGCTTCTCCACAAAGAAGAACCCCGGCCGGTGCCGGGGTCCGTGATTACGATTCGCCCTGTGTCGGGTGATACGGACGACTCGGTGCGCTCATCGTTTCCGCCATCGGCACGTCGCCTTGTTGACGTTCGAAACGGACGTCCGGTGTCCGACCCCCACTACACGATACACGATAGCGTATATCGTCCCCTGAGTCGCTGCAATTTCGCGCAAGCTGTTATACGAGTTTCGGCCGTCGCTCGTTCGTGAAACGAAGTACGAAGTCGAAGTATCAAGCTGTAACGCCAGCGACGCCAGTGACTAAAGAGACTTGGGTCACCCTGAGCGGAATGCTCGTGGTTCTCGCGTATCAGACCTTGCCCGACTTGCCCAAGTACCCACCGGGCGAGTCACTCCGTGGCGCGCGAGATCTGCCAGTACTCCAGCTCGATCGGGGCCTGGCGTCCGAAGATCGTGACGAGCACGCGCACGAGGCCCTTGTCGGGAAGCACCTCGTCCACCGTTCCCTCGTAGCTCTCGAAGGGGCCTTCGTTGATGGTGACGTGGTCGCCGGGGGCGAATTCCATCTTGACCTCGGGAAGCTCCTCGGGCTTCCGCGAGTCGAAGAGCATCTTCTCGACCTCGTGGACCGCCATCGGCGTCGGGCGCCCCGCGGTGCCGACGAAGTCGCCGACGCCGGTCGTCTCCTTGATCAGGAAGAACACGTCCTGCGGGATGCGGCCGTCGGGCTCGAGCTTCATCTCGACGAAGACGTAGCCCGGGTAGAGCTTCGTCTCGGTGATGCGCGTCTTGCCTGCCTTGAGGGTCTTGGTCTTCTCCGTCGGCACCATGATGCGTCCGACGCGGGTCTGGAGGGCTTCGATCTGGATCTTGCGCAGGAGCGTGTCCCGAACGAAGTTCTCCTTGTTCGACGCCACGCGGAGGACGAACCAGTCCATGCCCTCGCGGTACGCCGGGAGATCGGCGGCGGGATCGAACGGCTCGGTGTCGTCGTCGTCGCTGCCGGCTTTCGGCGCCGCCGGCGCGGGAGGCGTGGCTTCAGGGACGGGAGCCGCGGTCTCGGCCGGGGGCGGGGCCGGATCGCTGATCGGCGGCACGACGACCTCGGGGGTGGGGGGTTCCACGGGCTCGGCCGCGGGCGTCTCGACCACCGGGGTCGGGCTCTCGACCGTCTCCGGCGTGCGGGGCTGCGGGGAGGTACTGAACGATGGGGTGTTGCTTGGCTCTTCCATGATTAGCCGCCCGTCGATTCGAGCACATCGACCCACGTGAAGATCTGCTGGAAGACGCGATCGAAGCAGAAGCAGAAGATCGCGATGAAGACCGTCAGACCGATGACCACCCACGTCGATCCGAGGATCTCTCGGCGGCTCGACCAGTTGACCTTTTTCATCTCGCCCTCGGTGGCGATCATGAAGTCGACGACGCGCGGCTTGCATCCGATCAGCCAGTACCCGAGCCAGCCCGCCACGGCGAGGAGGATCACGGATCCGGTGGCCTGGACGTACACCTGCTGGACGGTGCCGATCCGCAACTGTTCCAGCAACTGCCAAAGCCAGACGGCGCCCATGAGGACGAGCATCCCCAGCGCGATCGCGGACATCAGCCGCGTCCAGTATCCCTGGCCCTTCTTGTAGATTCCGACGGCCATCAGCGAGGCTCCCGCGGAGGTTGCGCCGTGACCGGGCGGGTCCGGCGACGTGGTTCCGATGACGTCAAGCGAGCAACACGCCAGGAGTGACTCGAACACTCAACCTGCGGATTTGGAATCCGCTGCTCTGCCAATTGAGCTACTGGCGTTTCGAATCGGCGGCGCATGATCACCATGAACAGGATGATCAGGATGATCAGGATGGCTGCGCACGATGCGATCACTTGCGCTTGATCTTATGCATCGTGTGCTTGCGAAGACGGGGGCTGTACTTGCGCATCCCGTCCTTGATCTTCTCCGAGATGCCGCCCTTGACGCGCACGCTCGTTCGATAGTTGAGGTCGCCGCACTCCGTGCACTGGAGCCAGACGAACTCGCGATCGGCGGCTTTCTTGGCCATGGGACTCGGTCCTTTTCGATCGAACGGCGGCGAGCGGTCGCCCGTCAGTCAGGGCGACCGCCCACCACCGTTGGCTTGGGCACTACTCGAGGATCTTCGTCACGACGCCGGAGCCGACCGTTCGGCCACCCTCGCGGACGGCGAAGCGGAGGCCTTCCTCCATCGCGATCGGCTTGTCCTCGAGGTCGATGCACATCTGGATATTGTCGCCGGGCATGCACATCTCGGCGCCGCCCAGGAGATCCAGCTTGCCGGTCACGTCCGTCGTGCGGAAGTAGAACTGCGGCTTGTACCCGGAGAAGAACGGCGTGTGACGGCCACCCTCCTCCTTCGTGAGCACGTAGACCTCAGCCTCGAACTTGGTGTGCGGGTTGATGGAGCCCGGCTTGCAGAGCACCTGGCCACGCTGGATGTCGTCCTTCTCGACGCCACGCAGCAGGGCGCCGACGTTGTCGCCGGCCTGGCCCTCTTCGAGGATCTTGTTGAACATCTCGACGCCCGTGCAGACGGTCTTCTGCGACGCGTCGGCGAGTCCGACGATCTCGATGGTGTCACCCACGTGGACCATGCCACGCTCGATACGACCAGTGACCACGGTGCCGCGGCCCTTGATCGAGAAGACGTCCTCGATCGGCATGAGGAACGGCTTGTCGGTCTCGCGGGTCGGCTCGGGGATGTAGCTGTCGAGAGCGTCCAGCAGCTCGTCGATGCACTTGCCGACGTCGTCGTCCTTGCCCTCGGACTCCATCGCCTTGAGCGCGGAGCCGCGGATGAGCGGGATCTCGTCGCCGGGGAAGTCGTACTTGCTGAGCAGCTCGCGGACCTCGAGTTCGACGAGCTCGAGGAGCTCCTCGTCGTCGACCATGTCGCACTTGTTCAGGAACACGACCATCGCGGGCACGCCGACCTGGCGGGCGAGCAGGATGTGCTCACGCGTCTGGGGCATGGGGCCGTCCGTCGCGGCCACCA
Organism: Planctomycetota bacterium; assembly: GCA_024226535.1. Lineage (GTDB taxonomy): Bacteria > Planctomycetota > Phycisphaerae > Phycisphaerales > SM1A02 > JAAELP01. The sequence continues at coordinate 3,171 of JAAELP010000323.1, forward strand.
CGAGGATGGCGCCGTCCATCTGGGCGGCGCCGGTGATCATGTTCTTGACGTAGTCCGCGTGACCGGGGCAGTCCACGTGCGCGTAGTGACGCGTCTCGGACTCGTACTCCTGGTGGCTCGTCGCGATGGTGATGCCGCGGGCCTTCTCCTCGGGCGCATTGTCGATCTGGTCGAATGCGGTGGCCGAGGCCAGGTTCTTCTGCGCCTGGCGCATCGTGATCGCGGCGGTCAGCGTGGTCTTGCCATGGTCGATGTGACCGATGGTGCCGACGTTCACGTGCGGCTTGCTGCGAACGAAGGTCTCCTTAGCCATTGCAAGTAACTCCAAGAATCAGTTTCGACATGAGCACCGCCGGCGGAAAGCCGGCCGCGGTCCTAGAGAAGCCACCGATGGGACTTGAACCCATGACCTCACCCTTACCAAGGGTGCGCTCTACCACTGAGCTACGGCGGCACGGTGTTCCCGTCTCCGGCTCCGGGCGGAGGACGGCCATCCAACGAAAAAACGCCCCGAAGGGCACCGGAGCGAACGCGACAGTCTAGCCGGTTCGACGGGCCTAGCAAGGGCTATCGACGAGATTACCGGGTCAAGTTAGAGGGGGCCCTCGCCCTCACCGGCTGGTCAGATCCTGGACCCGGATCTGCCGCTGGCCCTGGAGGTCGGCGAGGTCCACCCAGGCGCTCTCCTGCTGGATGTGGCCATCCAGAAAGAGCATGAGGCAGACGCCCTGGCCGCTGCTGCCGTAGCGAAAATCGACCTCGATCGTGTCCGCCTCGAGATCGGTGTCGAAGGGCTCGGGCTCGGGGGCGATGGTCTCCCCGACGAAGGAGTCCACGAGGTACATCGAGCGGGACGGGACCTTGATCTGGCCGTTCGTGAAGAACTCCCCGACCGCCGCGCCCGCCGGCCAGCCGGAGTTGAAGAAGTCGTTGGCGGCGAAGAACCCGGGATAGCCGACCTCGGCGGCGCCTGCTCCGAAGGGCTTGGGCTCGCTCGTGGGGTCCACCTCCGGCGTGTTGCGTGAGTTGGGGGCGGCGGACCGGAAGGGGTTGCGGACGGCCTTGGCCCCGATCAGGTCGTAAAGCCCGCGATCCGGCGAGTCGTGCCGGTAGTCGTTGGCGATGGTGACCTCGGCGTCCGGGTACGTCCCCACCTCGAAGACGCTGTGGAGGATGTCCGCCCAGGTGCCCGACGACTGTTCCCCCACCTGCGGGTTGGGGTTGGAGCGGACCTTGCCGGCGTACACGGAACTGGTGTCGGAGTCGTAATAGAAGCGGCTGGGGACGATGTGGTCGCTGTTGGCGTTGGAGTACTCGCTCATCCACAACGCGATCTGCCGCATGTTGGTCATGGACTTCGTGAGGGTCCCGCTCGACCACACGCCGGCGAGGGCCGGCAGGAGCAGGCCGAGCAGGATGATGATGATCGCGATCACCGTGAGCAGCTCCACGAGCGTGAAGCCGGCACGGGCGAGCGGGCGCGCGATGTCTCGAGTGGCCATGTGGGAAGGCTCCAGGGGGCGTATACGCCGCCTACACGATAGCGCTGCGCCCCCGCCGCCCGCCAGCCGGCGGCGGTTTGGCGCCCCGGACGCCCCCAGCGCCCCCCTTCGTGTCTCTCCGTGCCTCCGTGCCTTCCTAACTCAAGTTCATGGTCATCAGGAACTCCGCATTGGAGTTCGTCTTGACCATGCGGCCGCGGAGCAGCTCCATCGCCTCGACGACGCTCATGTCCGAGACGACCTTGCGCAGACGCACCACGAGGTCCAGCTCCTTCGGGTCCAGGAGCAGTTCCTCGCGGCGGGTGCCGGAGGCGGCGATGTCGATCGCGGGCCAGATACGCTTCTCCACGAGCTTCCGCGTGAGGTGCACCTCGGAGTTGCCCGTGCCCTTGAACTCCTCGAAGATCACTTCGTCGGCGCGGGAACCGGTGTCCACGAGCGCGGTGGCGATGATCGTGAGCGATCCGCCGTTCTCGATGTTGCGGGCCGAGCCGAAGAACTTCTTGGGCTTGATGAGGGCCTGGGAATCCACGCCGCCGGTGCCGATCTTGCCCGTCGTCGGCATCGCGTTGTTGTAGCCGCGGGCGAGACGCGTGATGGAGTCGAGCAGGATGACGACGTTGTCGCCATGCTCGACCATGCGTCGGGCCTTCTCCGTGACCATCTCGGCCACCTGGATGTGCCGGATCGCCTCCTCGTCGAAGGTGCTCGCCACGACCTCGACCGAGTCGGGCGTGTTGCGGCGGAAGTCCGTGACCTCCTCGGGGCGCTCGTCGATGAGCAGGACGATGACGTGCGCGTCTTCGTGGTTCTTGGCGATCGCGTTCGTGAGCCGCTGGAGGATGACCGTCTTGCCGGTGCGCGGCGGAGCGACGATCAGTGCCCGCTGGCCGAAGCCGAGCGGCGCGACGAGGTCGATGACGCGTGTCTCGATGCCCTCCGCCTCCGCCTCGAGGTGGATGCGCTCGTTGGGGTGCAGCGGCGTGAGGTTCTCGAAGACGGGCAGGTCGTGCAGCTTGCCCGGGTCGCGGCCGTTGACCTCCTCGACGCGGAGCAGCGCGAAGTAGGTCTCGGTCTCCTTCGGCGGCCGGATCAGGCCGCGGATGATCTGGCCCTTGCGCAGGCCGAACCGGCGGATCTGCGACGGGCTCACGTACACGTCGTCGGGCGACGCGAGGTAGGAGTACTCGGGGCTGCGGAGGAAGCCGTAGCCGTCGGGCATCACCTCCAGCGTGCCTTCGCCGATGAGCAGGCCCTGCTTGCGTGCGCGGGTCTTGAGGATCTCGAAGACCAGCTTCTGCTTCGGCAGGGTCACGAAATCCTGGAGCTTGTGCTTGCGGGCGATCTTGCCCAGCTCCTCCGTCGTCATGTGCTGGAGCGCGGCGAGGTTGAGATCGTCCTTCTTGGCGAGCTCGTACTTGCCCTGCGTCTCCTCGTCGAGCGCGCGGGCTTCAGCCTCCAGCTCCTCGTCGGTCGGGACCTCGCCCGGCTGGAGGGTCATGGTCTGCACGCCGGTGGGGTGCGAGCTGCTGCGCTTCCTGCGTCTTCGGGACTTCTTCGTAGCCATGTTGTCGTCGAACTCCTGGGGGTGTTTCCGTGCTTCCCGCGCGCACCAAGACCTATGGGGGTCGGCCGCGCGTTGCTCGGTTCATCTGCGGTTGGGGGTGGGGAAACTTGCGGTCATCGTGCAGTGGGTACGCGGGACCGCGCTGATCGGGAAAGACCCGCGGTTACGTCCGGCACGATTTGACGATTTCGGCGAGGACGGTTTCCACCTGGGCTTCGAGACGTCCCAGATCACCGTCGTTCTTCAATACATAATCGGCTCTCTGTTGCTTCACGTCAAGGGGAAGCTGGCAATCTTCTCGCCGGAGCAGCTCGACGCGGTCCCAGCCTCGCGACACGGTAACGCGTTCGAGACGCGTGGCGGCATCGCAATCGACGAAGATCACCGCGTCGCACATGCGATCGAGCCCCGCCTCGATGAGCAGTGGAGCATCGATCACGAAGGCGGTCTTTTCGGCGCCGGCGGCGCCGAACGTCTCGAGGCGGCGGCGCTCGATCCACGGGTGCGTCAGCGCTTCCAGCCGTCGGCGCTCGTCGGGATCGACGAAGACGATCCGGCCGACGGCGCGCCGGTCGACCTCGCCGGCGTCGTCGAGGATCGCCTCGCCCCACCACGCGACGAGCGTGTCGCGGATCGTCTCGTCGCGAAGCGCCGCGCGGCCGTCGCGATCGGAGTCGGAGACCACGCATCCTCGTTCGATGAGCATGCGACCGACCGTGCTCTTGCCAGAGCCGATGCCGCCGGTGAGGCCGATGACGGGGCGGTGGTTCAGCATGGGGGGAAGCGACGGAGCGACGGAGCCACGATGCGACGAAGGGGTGGTGGGCCGGGCGCTACTGAACGACGCGTGACCATGTCGTGCCTTCCGGGCCGTCCTTGATGGCGATGCCGATGGCGAGCAGCTCGTCGCGGAGCTCGTCGGCCGTCGCCCAGTCCTTGTCCTGGCGGGCCTGGAGACGCTCGGCGATCTTCGTCTCGATGAGGGCGACGTCGACGTCCCCGTCGTCGGTCGCGGCCTCCATCTCCAGGTCGAGCACCCCGAGCACCGAGTTCATCGCGTTCAGGGCGTCGCGCTCGGCGCGGGCTGAGAACGTCTCGCGGGTGGAGCCGGCCGGGAGTCCGCCTTCGTCCACGCGGTAGACGCCGGCGGCTTCGTTGAGGGCGCCGATCGCGCCGGCGACGTTCAAGTCGTTGCCGAGAGCGGCGCGGAACGCCGGCAGCGCGCGCGTGAGCGGGCCGTCGCCGTCGGCGGGACCGTCGTCCTGGGCATCGAGCCACTTCCGGAGACGCGCCCAGCGGTCGATCTGACGCTGCGAGTCCTTGAGTCCCTGGAACGTGAAGTTCGCGTTGACGCGGTAGTGCGTCTTGATCAGCTCCAGACGCACCGCGGCCGGCGACGCGCCGCGCGCGAGCACGTCGCCGAGCGTGAAGAAGTTGCCCAGGCTCTTGGACATCTTCTCGCCCTCGACGTGGAGGAACCGCGTGTGGAACCAGTACCGCGCGAAGTGCCGCTCGCCGGAGGCGCCGCACGTCTGCGCGATCTCGCACTCGTGGTGCGGGAAGATCAGGTCCTCGCCGCCGGAGTGGATGTCGATGACACCATTGGTCTGGGCGCCGAGCAGCCGCATGGCCATCACCGAGCACTCGAGGTGCCAACCCGGGTAGCCCTCGCCCCAGGGGCTCGGCCACTTCATGAGGTGCCGCGGATCGGCCTTCCAGAGCATGAAATCGGCGGGATGCCGCTTGAGCTGCTGGGTCGACTCGTCCACCCGCCCGCCTTGGCCGGAGCGGACCTGGTCGGGGGTGTTGCCGGAGAGCTGTCCGTAGTCGGGGAACGACTGCACGTCGTAGTACACCACGCCGTCGCTGGCGACGTAGGCGTGGCCGCGCTTGATGAGCGTGGCGACCAGCTCGATCATGGGCTCGATCAACCGCGTCGCCCGCGGCATGAGCGTCGGGTCGTCGTCGGCCTCGAAGACGAGCTTCAAGCCGAGCTTCTTCGAGTCCGCGACGAACGCGGCCGTGTAGAAGTCGGCGATCGCGTACGGGTCGGAGGGGTCGATGTCCTCGTTACCGGGAGGCAGCGTGCCGCTCTTCTTCGCTTCGAGCAGCCGTTTGCCGGCGACCGCCATGCGATCCTCGCCTTCACCGGAGTCGTCGGTCATGTGCCCGACGTCGGTGATGTTCATCACGTGACGCACCTCGTAGCCGAACAGCTCGAGGGTGCGCCGCAACACGTCGCCGGTGAGGAACGTGCGGAAGTTGCCGATGTGCGCGAAGTCGTAGACGGTCGGGCCGCAGGAGTAGAACGTCACCCGGCGCCCGTCGGGATCGAGCGGGACGAACTCGTCGTCACGGTTGGTCAGTGTGTTGTGGAAGTGCAGGGACATGGGGTGTGGGCTTTGAGGGTACGGACGGGGTGGGGCAAGATTGCTGGGATGGCGGGGATGGCTGGGATTGCTGGGATTGCTGGGATTGCGGAGCCTGGCACCTACCCTCGCCGCGCAACTCCGATCATCCCCGCCATCCCAGCAGTCCCCGCAATCCCAGCCATCCCCGCAATCCCCCTCAGTCCTTCCGGCAGAGGCAGTACTGAACCGGCGCAAGACCGCGCAGCGGTCCTCGTCGCGACACGGCGTCGAGCGTGGCCGCGATCGGCGTGAACCGGTCCTGGTTGCGGGGAACGTGCGCGTGCCCCAGACGACGCACGAGCGTCAGGCCCGCCGCGTCGATCATGCGGTGAACGTCCGCGGGGCGCAGCCACCGCGAGAACACGTTCTGCCCGATCGCCTCGCCCTGGCGGTTGATGCGGCGGCCCGCCGTCCAGTAGTAGCTCCGGAGGTTCGCGTAGTTGAACAGGATCGTCGCCCCGGGCTTCAGGACCCGGGCCAACTCGCGAAGCGCATCACCGACGCGCTCGAGGTGGTTGACGACGTTGAGCGTGATCGCGTGGTCGAACGAGGCGTCCGGTAGCGGCAACTCGTAGATGGAGCCGTTGATGTACGCCTCGATCTGGTCGCCGGCGCCCGCCGATTCGATCTTCGACCGGGCGGTCTCGAGCATCTCCGCGGAGATATCCACGAGCGTCAGTTGATTCTCCTGCCGGGCGAGCGGGATCGAGAATCGGGCGGTGCCGGGGCCGACCTCGACGATCCGTCCCATCCGCCAGTCGCCACAGAGCATCCGGAGGATCTTCTGCTGCGTCCGGTCGTTGAACACACCGCCTCGCGACTCCCATCGCGCCTCGTCGTAGGTGGCGCTGTCGGCGTCGTAGAAGGTGGGATTCGCTGTTTCGTCGGTCACGAGCGGGTTTCCGGGGAGATCTCCGTGCCGCGTCGAACGACGCGGTCGGGGTGGAAGCGGTGGTCAGTATACGTGCGGGTGCCCCGTTCCGCCGCCGGCCCACGGGGGGCGGTCGGACCGTTATCGGCCGGCGAGGGCTCGCCCGCGCTGGGGACGTCGCGTAAGCGCCACGCACCACCGCTCCGCGGCTTCAGGGCGCGCGGGATCGAGACGACGAGCATCTATAATCCCGCGACCTCCCTCCATGACGCCCACCGAGAGCGAAATCTGCGACGACCTGAGGGTCGTGATCCTGAACCAGTACTACGCGCCGGATGTGGCCTCCACGGGTCACCTCCTGTCGGAGCTGGCCGAGTATCTCACCCGCGAGGGCGCGGAGGTGAGCGTGCTCACCTCGCAGCCGTCGTACGGTCCCCCGGAGACCTGGCAGGAGTGCCCACGGTACGCGGTCGAGAACGGCATCCGCGTGCTGCGCATGACCACCACGCGCTTCTCGAAGGACAGCATCCTCGGGCGTACGTGCAACTCGCTCACGTTCCTCGTGCAGCTTGCGATGCGCGTGCTGTTCCGGCGCAACCGCGGCGAGGTGTTCCTCTACACGACCAACCCGCCGTATCTCGGCGTCATCGGCGCGCTCATCTCGCTCGTGCGGCGGCATCCGTACGTCGTACTCCTGCACGATTCGTATCCGGAGCTGATGGTGGCGATCGGGAGGCTCAGGCCCAACGGAATCGTGGCCGGCATCTGGCACCGGCTCAACCGGTTCATGTACTCGCGGGCGCAGCAGACGATCGTCCTGTGCAAGAAGGCGAGCGAGCTGGTGAGCCGCGAGTACCACATCGATCCGGGGCGCGTCCACACGATCCACAACTGGGCGAAGCCCGACGAAATCGTGGTCAAGCCCAAGCGGGAGAGCGACTTCGCGAAGGAACACGGGCTCATCGAGCCGTTCACCGCGATGTACTCGGGAAACCTGGGGCTCTACTACGACTTCGAGACGATGCTCGGCGCCGCGAAGCTGCTCGGCGACCACGAGTTCCGCCTCGTGCTCGTCGGCGGCGGCGGCAAGCGCAACTGGCTCGCGGAACAGATCGTCGAGCGCGAACTGACGAACACGCTGCTGCTGCCTTACCAGCCGTTCGAGACCCTCTCGGATTCGCTCGCCGCCGCCGACGCGTCCTTCGTCACGATCGCGCGCGGCATCGAGGGCATCAGCTATCCCTCGAAGCTGTACTCGTCCCTGGCGGTCGGGCGCCCCATCATCGCCATCAGCGAGCCGGGGTCGGAGCTTGCCGAGCTCGTCATCGACAACGAGTGCGGGTACTGGTTCGAGCTGGGCGACGCCGCGGGCCTCGCCGAGCGAATGCGCGAGCTCGCGCGGGAACCGGAGCGCGTGGCGGAGATGGGCCGGCGCGCCCGTGCGCTCTTCGAAGAGCACTTCACCTGTGACGCATCGGCGGCGAAATACGCCGAGGTGCTGCGCAAGGCGGCGCCGATCGTGGACGTGGCGGAGGCGCCGGCCTGAAGACCGGCGGTGCGGATCATCGATCCTGCCGAACGACCTCGGCCGGCGGCTGGTGCCACTCGGCCTTCTCCTTGCAGCCCTGGGCGACGTACCAGTCCACCATGCGGCGGATGCCGTCGCGGAGCGGGATCGCCGGTTCGTAGCCGGATTCGAGCAGGCGGTCGGCCTCGAACTTCGTCTGCGCCGAGAACATCTTCTTGACCCGCGCCGACGAGATGGGCAGGTTCTTGCCGGTGACCGCGATGACGATGTCGAACGGCAGCGCGAGCAGGTGCACGAGCCACATCGGCAGGTGCATCGAGGGGACTTTGCGCCCGAGCGCGAGATAGACCTCGCTGGCGATCTCGAGGCTGCTCAGGTCCGGCTTGTCGATGAAGTTGGCGACGTCGAACGCTGACCGGTCGTCCTTCGCCCAGAGGTAGAGCGTGGCGTCGACGATGTTCTCGACGTACGACAGGCTCTTGATGTTCTCGCCCCGGCCCACGAGCACGAACCGGCGCCGGGCGATCTGGTGGATCAGCGTGTACATGTTCGCGAAGTTGCGCGGGCCGAAGGTGACGGTCGGCCGGATGACCAGGCAGCGGCGGCCGTCGCCCTGGTCGGTCCAGCCCTCCAGGACCTTCTCGCCGGCGAGTTTCGACTGACCGTATGGCGAGATGGGCTCGGGCTTCGTCTCCTCGGTGCGCGGCTCCGGGGCGTCGCCGTAGATGGCGACGGTCGAGTAGAAGCACGCGGAACGCACGCCCGCCTCGTCCATCGCCTCACAGAGGATCCCGGTCCCCTGCTCGTTGACGTCGAAGAAGGTGTCGTGCTCGATGCCGAAGTCGTGATGGGCCGCCGCGAGGTGCACGAGCCGATCGCAGCCGGCAGTTGCGTCGCGGCACGCGTCGGGATCGCGGATGTCGCCCTTGACGTAGCGCGCGTGCGGCGTGTCGGGTGTCGGATCGACGAGATCGAGGATCGTGACCTCGTCGCCCGATCGCGCGAAACGCTCACAGAAATAACGGCCGATGAAACCAGATCCGCCGGTAATGCAGTACTTCACGGTCACCGTACCTTAGCAGGTTGTTGAGAAACTCCGACGGCACGTTCGTGCCCGGCACCGTCGTCGTTCTCTACCGGGACGCCTCGCCCGCCGGCTCCGCGTCGAGCGTCTGCCCCTCGCGCTCCCACCATTCGATGGTCCGCCGCAGACCCTCCTCGAGCCCGACCTCGGCCTCCCATCCCAGCCGCTGGGCCGCCCGCGACGTGTCCAGGCACCGGCGTGGCTGCCCGTCCGGCTTGCTGGAGTCCCAGCGGATCTCGCCGTCGAACCGCGTGAGCTTCGCGATGAGCGTCACGAGGTCGGCGATCATGATCTCGTGGTTGGTACCCAGGTTCACGGGCGTCGGCTCGTCGAGAACCTCCGCGGCGCGGAGGAGGCCCTCGGCCGCGTCGTCCACGTAGAGGAACTCGCGGCTCACCGTGCCCGTCCCCCAGCAGACGATCTCGCCCTGGCCGGCGTCCCGCGCCGCGATGCACTTGCGGATGAGGGCGGGGATGACGTGCGAACTCTCGAGATCGAAGTTGTCGTGCGGCCCGTAGAGGTTCACGGGCAGCACGTAGACGCCGCGCATGCCGTACTGCTGGCGGTAGCCCTCGAGCATCACCATGGCCGCCTTCTTGGCGATGCCGTAGGGAGCGTTCGTCTCCTCCGGGTAGCCGTCCCAGAGGTTCTCCTCGCGGAAGGGAACGGGCGTGTGCTTGGGGTAGGCGCAGATGGTCCCCACCTGCACGAACAGGTCGAGGTCGTTGATCCGGGCGTGCTCGATGAGGTGCAGGGCCATCGCCATGTTCGCGTAGAAGTAGCGGCCCGGGCTGCGGAGGTTCGCGCCGATGCCGCCCACCTCCGCGGCGAGGTGGAGGATGACCTCGGGGCGCATCTCGCGGTAGAGGCGGGCCACCTCGTCCTCCCGGGTGAGGTCGTAGTCGGGCCAGTGCGGCACGAGCACCTCGCCGCACCCCCGCTCCCGGAGCTTCCGGCAGACCACGCGGCCGAGGAAGCCGGCCCCCCCGGTGACGACGACGCGTTTGGAGCTGAGATCGGTGGGCATGGGTCTTTGGGTCCGAGGTAGTGAGCCGCCAGACGCTCCGTGGAGTGGCGAGCCCACCATTCTGACGCCCCCGGCGGCCGGAGCAAGCGTCCGGGGCCCCGGCACCTTCCAAAATGACGATGGTCATCTATTCTGAAGGAACCCCCCCGGCGGTCCGATCGTCTTGATGGGGTCCCGCCGCCCCGACAGGAAGCCACCATGCCCACCACCGGAAAACGAGCGCTCATCACCGGCATCACCGGCCAGGACGGCAGCTACCTCGCCGAGATGCTCCTGGCCAAGGGCTACGAGGTCCACGGGATCGTCCGCCGGTCGTCGAGTTTCAACACCCAGCGGATCGACCAGATCTACCAGGATCCCCACGAGGCGGGGGCGCGGCTCTTCCTCCACTACGGCGACCTCACCGACGCGAACGCCCTGCTCTGCATCCTGCGGAAGGTCAAGCCCACGGAGGTCTACAACCTCGGCGCCCAGAGCCACGTCAAGGTCAGCTTCGACATGCCGGTGTTCACGGCCGAGACGGTCGCGCTCGGCGCCCTGAAGCTCCTGGAGGCGGTCCACGACTACCAGGACGAGACCGGCTACCAGATCCGCTACTACCAGGCGAGCAGCTCGGAGATGTTCGGCCAGGTGCACGAAGTCCCGCAGAAGGAGACGACGCCCTTCTACCCGCGGTCGCCGTACGGCTGCGCGAAGGTGTTCGCGCACTGGCAGACGGTCAACTACCGCGAGGCCTACGGCCTGCACGCGAGCTGCGGGATTCTCTTCAACCACGAGTCGCCCCGGCGCGGCGAGACGTTCGTGACGCGCAAGATCACGCGCGCCGTGGGGCGCATCAAGCTCGGCATGCAGGACAAGCTCTACCTCGGCAACCTCGACGCGCAGCGCGACTGGGGGTACGCCGGCGATTTCGTCGAGGCGATGTGGCTCATGCTCCAGCAGGATGACCCGGACGACTACGTCGTCGCCACCGGCCAGATGCTGTCGGTGCGCGAGTTCTGCGAGCGGACGTTCGGGCACGTGGATCTGGACTACAAGGACTTCGTCGAGATCGATCCCAAGTACTTCCGGCCCACCGAGGTCGAGCAGCTCCTCGGCGACGCGAGCAAGGCCCGCAAGAAGCTCGGATGGGAGCCGCGCACGACGGTGGACGAGCTGGCCCGGATGATGGTGGAGTCAGATCTCGAGGCCGCCCGGCGCGAGAAGACGCTCCGCGACGCCGGGCACGAGCTGCCGGCGGCGATGGGGCATGATCAGTAGGTAGGAAGCGACGGAGCGACGAAGCGGGCGCGTCAGCCCGTGACGCTGACGCCCGTTCCGGCTTCGGCCTGGGCTGCGTCGTCGGTGGCGGGGTCCGGGCCGCCGAGCTGGTCCATCACGAGCACCCATGTCTCCCGCTCGTACTCCAGCAGGTCGAGGACCTCCTGGGCGATCGCGGGGTCGCGCTCCGTGGAGGCGTTGATCAGCCGGGTGTACATGAACGTGTAGAGCCCGGCGAGCTTGTCGCAGACGTCCGGAGACTGCTCCGGCTGCAACGCGTTGATCAGCTCCATCAGGATGTTCTGGCACCGGGAGAGCCCGGTGTACGACGCTTCGTAGTCCTGGCTCTCGAGGCCGGCCTTCCCCTGTCGGAGGAACTTGATCGCTCCGTCGAGGAGCATCAGCCGCAGCTCCGCGGGCGAAGCGGTCATGACCTTGGTGCGCAGGTACGGGTTGGGTGTCGTCACGGACATGGCCGGTGTGTATCGGCTGTTTCCGGACGTGGTTTAGCGCCGGACACGGAAAGAGCGTGTTCGCCGTCGTCACCGCTCCGGCGAACGAGTTATCGGTCGCGTCAGGACCCGCGCGCCAGGCTCACGCTGGAGGCCAGCGCGCCGAGCGAGCCCGACTGGGCCTGGAGACGGGCGAGGGCGTCCTCCATCGCCGCGAACTGCCGCGTGAGCACCGTCCGGCGGTCCTCGAGACGATCGTCGAGGAAGGTGATCCGATCCTCGATCAGGTCGATGCGGGTGTCGAACGAGTTGTTGGCGTTGGTGAGGGTGCCGTCGATCGAGTTGGTGAGGTCGTCGAGCAGGCGGTCGAACAGGTTGCCGAACCCCAGGGCGTTGTACTGGAGCTCGTTGTTCTCGATGGTGACGCCCTGCACGACGGTCTCCGTGCCCCCGCTCGCCGCGTCGTACGTGGCGAACAGGGCTTCGACGGAGTCGGGATCGCTCGCGTAGGCGTCGCGGAAGCGCCCCTCGTCGAAGGTCATCTGGCCCTCGCGGTTGAAGCGAATGCCGGCCTGTGACAGGTACTGGAGCGAGCCGGTGACGTTGAGCGCTTTGCCGGTGGCGACGCGGTAGAGCGCGGATCGGACCTGGGCGACGGTCGGATCGCTGAGCAGGACCCCGCGCTCTTCGGTTTCGCTGTTGTAGAAGTCGTAGTCGTCGAGGCGGCCGATGGCGTCGTTGAACGTCGTCACGAGCTGTTTGACACTGGAGACGATCGTCTCCGTGTCGCGTGTGATCGTGACGCTGACGGCGGTGTCGCTCGTCTCGTTCAGATCGAGCGTAACGCCGGGGATGACGCCGGTGAGCGTGTTGGTCGAGCTGGTGATCAGCAGCGCGTTGGCGGCGTCGTCGCCGCCGAAGAACACGCGGGCGTCGCCGCCAGTCGCCAGCGCGGTCAGACCGAGATCGACGCCGCCGGTGTCGATGATCAGGTCGCCGGCGGCGCCGCTGATCGCCGACGACATGTTTAGCCGGAACGGCGTGGCGCCGGTTCCCGTGTTGATCACGGTCGCGTTGATCGGGATGCCGGCGTCGTTGATCTTCGACACGACGTCGTCCAGCGAGTCGCTGGTGGCGAGATCGACCTTCGCCTCGTACGAGCCGTCGATGAAGCCGCCGATGACGTCGTCGGATTCGCCGAGGATGTTCAGATCCGAGGCGGTGGATCCGTTCACCGTTTCGACCTTGATCTTGACGAACGGCGTCTGCCCGGCGAGGGCCGCGGCGTCTTCCTCGATGATGATGCCGTCCCCGTCGTCGTTGATGCGGGCGGTGACGGCGAGGCCGCGCGAGTTGATCTCGTCGAGGATGTCCTGCATCGACTCCTCGGTGCCGCCGATCGTCACGGTGGCGCTCGCCCCGAGGCCGTCGGTGATGCGGAAGCTGCCTTTGCCGATCCCGCGCCCGTAGTTGAGGTCGCTCAGCTTCGAGGCGCTGGAGACGTACTGGAGCTGGAGGTTCGTGCCCTGCACGGTGTCGGCGGCGACATCGGCCGTGATGCCGAGCGCGGTCGCGGCGTTGCCGCCGAGGGTAAGGTTGCCGTTGCCGCCGGTGGTGTCGGTGATCGTGATGCCGTTGCCGGCGTCGTTGATCGCCGCGGTCACGCCGGCGCCGGCGGCGTTGATGAGGTCGACGACGTCCTGCACGCTCTCGGCGGTGCCGAGGTCGATCGTCGTCTGGACGCCGAGGCGGTTGTCGACTTCGAGCCCCTCCGTATTGAGCGGGTTCGTGTCGAAGCTCAGGATCGTTCCGCTGGGATGGACGCCGTTGACGCCGATCTGGGTCGTGACGGTGGCGCCGTTGAGATCGTCGACCGTGAGCGAGCCGCCGCCGCCGGCCGCGTCGCTGAAGCGCAGCGACTGTCCTTCGATGGTCACCGCGACGTTGCCACCGGTGGTGGTGTCGACGGCGTCGATGAGGTCCTGCACCGTGGTCAGGCCGTCGAGTTCGACTTCGTAGGTCGTGCCGTTGGTGTCGACGAGACGGACGTCGGCCGAAGCGTCGTTGGCGTTCGTCTGGAGCCCGACGCCGGCGAACAGGTCTGCCAACTGCGTGGTCGAGCGCAGCGTTCCGGCGCCCGCGATGGTCTCGAGGTTCGTCCCCGCGCCGCCGTTCACGGAGCGAAGGAGGACGGTGTTGAGGCCGGCGATGAGCCGCTGGCCGGAGACGCTGTCCTGCGCGACGCCGACGGCGCCGGTGTCGAGGCCGAGTTGCGCGGCGGCGTCGGCGTTGCTCGCGGTCGACGTGATGATGAGGTTGCCGGCGCCGCTGACCGTGTCGGTGATCTCCAGCCGGAGACCATCGCCGGAGATCGCGGCGAGGATGTGTCCCCCGTTGTCGCCGCCGCCGCCGTCCTTGGCATTGTTGATTCGGTCGACGACATCCTGGAGCGTGGTGGCAACCGCCTGGTCGATCGTGCTGGGGATGACCTCGCCGGTGTGCGTGGCGGCGAGGACGCCGGCCTCGTTCAGGATGCCCAGGTCTTCCGCGACCGTGGTGCCGTTCTCATCGGATCCGAGGATCTGGAGGAGCCCGGTGCCGCCGCTGGAGTCGTTGACCACGAAGCGATCGCCGGTGACCGCGTCGACCGTGAGCGTGATCACGCCACCGGTCTCGGAGCTGACGCGGCCGCGCAGCCCGCCGACCGTGGTGACGCCGCTGAGGTCGATCTCGTGCTCGATGCCGCTGCGGTCGATGAACTTGATGTCCTTGGTGTTCGTGTCGCCGTCGATGTCGACACCGTTGCCGTCGTTCAGGGCGCTGAGCAGGGTGGAGTCGCCGATGTCGAGGTCCACGCGGCCAAGGTCGACGTCGAAGACGGTGCCGTCGCGCGCGGTGATGCGCAGGTCCGTGACGTTGTTGCGCGCCAGCACGCCGTTGCCGTCATTGAGTGATGCCAGGGACGTGTCGCCGGAGAGGAAGTAGATGCTCGACCCGGTGATGGCGCCCGCCGCGGTGCCGGCGATGCCCAGGTCGGTCGCGGTCGTGTCCCCCGCCGCGTCGGTGATCGTGAGGTTGCCGGCGCCCCCGGAGGTGTCGGTGATGACGAGGTGATCGTCGTCGTAGCTCGCGGTCACGCTGATGCCGGCGGTGGTGTTGATGCGATCGACGACCTCGGAGATCGTGACGACGTCCGTCAGGTCGACGGTCGCCGATCCACCATTGCCGTCGTTGATCAGGATGCTGCCGCGATCGGCCCCCTGCCCGCCGTTGAGTTCCTCGAGCGTCTGGTCTCGTGCGAGCCGCCCGTTGCCGAACTCGAAGGAGAGCTGGTCCAGGCCAAGCGGGGTCGAGTCCGACGACGCGAAGCCGCGCGAGAGTTGCTGGCTCGTGCTCACGAGCCGTTTCACGATGAAGTCGTAGGTCCCGGGCTGGGCGCTGTTGGATGCGGTGGCGGTGAGGACGTCCTCATCGCTGCTGGTCGCCGTGGCGGCGTTGAAGGTGCTGTTGACGCGGAAGCTGCTCGCCGCGGACTTGAAGCTGAGCAGGCGCGCATTGATATCGAGCAGCGCGGTCTGCTGCGCCTGAAGGTCGGCGACACGGTCCTGGAGATCGAACTTCCGTCGCGACTCCAGTGTCAGCAGGCTCTCGATCAGCGAGGCAATGTCGATGCCGCTGATGAGGCCGATGCCGGTCGTGATGCTGCCCATCGTGCACTCCTACGCGGCGACGCTCCAGCCAGGTCCGGCGTCCCGTGCTCCCGTCCAGGTCGGTCGTGTGAACCCGGAATGCCGCAGCGAGAGCATGTCCGATGCCCAGATTGAGAGCGTCCTTCGGAAGAGCTCCTGGGCGTCGTCGACGCACTGCTCGGCATTGGCGCGGGTCGGCACCGCCGTTCGGGATCGAGGTTCCACGGCCGGATCTGAAGCGTTCATCATGTTCTGCCCTCCGATGTCACAGGGGGTAGTGCAAACGACGGGCCCGCCGCGGGCATCGGTGCAAAGGGGGCTTCTTTCACCTGCACGCGGCGCAGCGATACCCCCACCGCGGTCGTATCGGCGCCCCGGGGGCGCGACTTGACCCGGTCGGTGCGCATTCGTGCGCAAATCCTGCCGATGAATCGGGTCCGATAACCGGCGAGCGAGGCGCACCGGGCGCCGCCCCCTTGTCGGAGCGGTCACGGATCGCTGGCGACTGGCTGAGCGCGGCTCAGCCGATCAGCGCGTGGTGTACCGGCCTCGAGCCACGCGCTTGAAGGTCTTCGGGTTGTTGATGAGCGTCTGGTTGACGATCGTCCGGAAGTTGGGGCTCGACGTTCGGTAGCCGGCTTCCTGGACGGCGATCGCCATCTCCGTCACCGAGAGCGTTCGTCTCTTCAGGAGCTTGCGGAGGGCCTCGACGAGGTTGGTTGCATTGCGCGGGCGCCGCGCGCCGGGTTTGGCGCGACCCGCGGTGATCGCATGACCGTTGTAGGCGTGCCGCGCAATCTCTGCCTCGACTGTGGCGAGTTCGCGCTCCAGCTTGTCGCGACGACGACCCAGCTCGGTGAGACGTCGATCGAGCTCGGCCTTGAGCGCGGCGGCGCTTACGCCGGTGAGCGAGCCTCGACGTGGCGCGCGACGGCTCGGGGCGCTGGAGCGCGTGGGTTTGGTCGTCGAACGGGTGCCGTTTCGGCGCGTGGTCCTGGTCGTCATGGAGTGCTCCCTTGAACGTGAGCGGCGCCCGCAGGTCATGGGTGGCGTCGCGCGTCGTGGTTCAACCTCGGGAAAAGAGGCCGGAGGCGGTATTCGGCGACGGCAAGATGAACGAAAACCGTTGCGGCATCAAATGGCGCGCCTGGCCGCGCGCGGTCGTCGGTTGCTTACCAACAACTCATGCCCGGACGATCCACGCGAGGTGAGACGGACGGCGGAACCGCGCCACCGTGGGAAACGGCCGGGGATTGGTGGTCGTCGGCCGCGGTCGAGGATCGTGACGTGACCGGGCGGGAGGCGCGGCTTGGATTGACCGGATTGGTACTTCGGAGTAGAACATCTATGAATGGAGGCCCACCGCACCGTGTCATCGCCGGAGCTCGATAGGCAATGGAGCTGGGCCGCGGGGTTTCTCGAGGCGGACGGTGTCTTCTACGTGACCGAGTCGCGGGGTACCTTGCGTGGACGAATCCAGTGCCGCAGTTCTGATCGAGATGTGCTCGGCCGGGTCCGAACGATCGTGGGTGGAGGGCGGATCAACGGCCCGTATGACTCCGCCGACGGCTCGCGAGGAAAGAAGCTGACCTGGATGTTCCAAGTCAACCGGCAGGGCGATGTGCTGAGGATTGCCTGCCGGTTGAAGCCACACATGAGTGCACGGCGTCAGAATCAGATCGGGGCCATGCTCGACGCGATGCGAGGGAGCCGGGTTTCACGGGAAACATGGGATCTCACATCCGGGAGCAGGGCCTGAGCCGATAGCCACGGAATACGGAGGTTCCCATATGGCCCGCAAACAAGCGTCTCCCCCCCGCCGACGTCTCGGCAAGGGGCTTGGCAGCCTGATCTCGGCACCTGTGAAGGTCGAACCGAAGGGCGATGCCGAGAGCCCCCCTGTCGATCCGGCGGCCGTGGCCGGCGCCGCTGACGGCCTCTCGTCGCTGCCGATAGCGTTGATCAGGGCCAATCCGAAGCAGCCTCGGAAGACCTTCGATGACAAGTCGCTGGATGCCCTGTCGGCCTCGATCCAGTCCGCGGGCGTCATGCAGCCCATCGTCGTTCGCACCGTTTCCGGCGGAACGTACGAAATCGTCGCCGGCGAGCGACGCTGGCGGGCAGCGCAGCGGGCTGGTCTGGAGTCCATCCCGGCGGTCATTCGCACCGCAGACGATCGGCAGTCGGCGGAGTGGTCCCTTATCGAGAACCTCCAGCGCGAGGACCTCAACCCGATCGAGCGGGCCGAGGCCTTCCGTCGGCTGATCGACGACTTCGAGCTTCGTCACCAGGACGTAGGTGAGTTGGTGGGTCTCGATCGCTCGAGCGTCAGCAACCACCTGAGACTCCTCGAGCTGGATGATGAGCTACAGGACCTCGTGCGAAGCGGCCTCCTCGGACAGGCCCACGCGCGAGCGTTGCTAGCGATTACTAATCTAGAGCTTCGAAGGAAGATAGCGATCCGGGCGGTTCGCGAGGAATGGTCGGTTCGCGCCGTGGAGCGCGAGGCGGGGCGGCACTCAGGTGCGCGCACCGCCGGCGGTCCTGTGGCCCCCGAGGTGGCGCCCACCACCGCACGCAGGGCCAACCTCGCGGATCTCGAACGGCGTCTCTCTGACCACCTCGGCACCAGGGTCCGTGTCCGCCCGGGCAAGAAGAAGGGCTCCGGCTCGCTCGTCATCGAGTTCTTCGACTCACCGCAGTTCGAAGGGCTCATCCGCCAGATGGGCTTCCGGATGGGTGAATAGCGGCCTGCTCGGCTGCGCTGGCCCGGCCATCGACGATCCTGGCCCTTGAGTCCGGCCCCGGGTGGGCCGATATCGGTCGAGACGGCTCGAACCCCGCCGTTTCGACCCCATGGCCCAGGCACACCCTCCCACGATCGAGCACCAAGCGCTGGAACGCCTCACAGCAATGGAGGCGGAGTTGGCCGCTGTCCAACGAGAGCTGGAGCACACCCAGCGTCTGACGACGATCGGCACGCTGGCGGCAGGCGTGGCCCACGAGGTGAACAACCTCCTCACGCCTGCCCTCGCCTACGCCCAACTCGCCCAGAACCGGCCGAACGACGAGGATCTCCAGCGCAAGGCCCTCGACAAGGCCGTGTGCGGTATCGAGGCCACGAGCCTCATCCTCAGGACCGTGCTGGGCTTCTCCCGGGCCGACGGCGAGACCGGCGCCGCCGCCGTCGCGGAGGTGCTCCAGTCGGCCGTCGATTGCCTCGGCCGAAGCATCACCGGCGGCCGTGTTGCACTGATCCAGGAGATCGAACCGAGCCTGGAGGTCGCCATCGGCTCACTCCCGCTCCAGCAGACGCTCCTTAACCTGCTGCTCAACTCGTGTCGCGCGCTCGGGCAGCAGGGGGGGCAGATCGCGGTGTCCGCCGGCGCCGATGATGACGGCATGGCCACGATCTCCGTCGCCGACAACGGGCCGGGCATTCCCGCCGAGATCGTGGAGCGCATCTTCGAACCGTTCGTCAGCCACGACACCGAAACGCCCGCTTCCGGGGCTCCGCAATCCGGCGCCGGGCTCGGCCTGGCCGTCTGCCGCCGCGCCGTCGAGGCCGCCGGCGGCTCGATCAGAGCCGACACGACTCCGGGAGGCGGCGCGACCTTCATCGTTCGCCTCCCGCTGACGCACGGCTGAACACGCGCAGCCGATTCGCGACAGATCGCGCACGATCACGGCATTATCACAGCACTTTCGCATTGTGATCATCGATCATTGGCGTACCTGCGGCTATTTGCGATGATCGCGCGGCTTTGAGGATGCTTCCTCGATGAACTGCCGGCGCCTGTTGCCGCAGTCGGTGACCCCGTCCTGTAGCGCAACTTCTGCGTCTCGGCGTCGGCGTCCAGGTTCGGTACGATCCCCGGCATGAGCCCAACGCCCGGCGCCGATCCAGGCGCCGCCGAGGTAGCCGACCAGATTGCGGAGTTGCGGCGTCGTCGCGCCACCGGTGCGGTGGTCACGCCGGCGGGCACTGCCGCCCCGCCGCCGTCGCGGGCGTCCCGGGAAGTCGGCGTCGCAGCCCGTGAGATCGAACGTCTGCGGTCGCTGCGTGTCCGGCGCGCGCGCGATGCGTCCATCGGCGACGTCGTGACGCGAACGCGCGAGCATGCCAGTGGCGTGCAGCGCCGGTTTGGTCGTCTCATCGATGCGTGGGAAGCGGTCCTACCGGGCGAACTCGCCGGGCGCACCGCGATCACGGCGCTCCGGGGAGGTGTCGCACACGTCGTCGCCGACTCGTCGCCCGTCGCGTACGAGGTGAACCGCGTTCTGCGGGAAGGGGCCCTGGCGGCGCTGCGCGCGCAGACCGGAGCGGCGGTCGCGCGTGTGAAGGTCACCGTCGGCCGGGCGTCGCCGCCGGGCGCGCCTTCCGCGGCGGGGCGTCGTCACGTGCCGCCCAGCTAGAGCGGTTCAAATCCAGGTGTAGCGTCTGAGCACGATCATCTCCGCCGTGGCGACGTTCCCGAAGCTCGACGTATCTCGCGGATATGCCAGCGCTTCGGCAACGCCACCACGACGAAGAGCATCGCACTCAGGCCGCTACACCTGGAGTTGAACCGCTCTAATCCGTCACTCAGAGCCTGCCCTCAGGAACTCCGGCAGCGCCTGCGGCCGACCGTCGCGGTCGAGGCACGCCAGGGTCGTCTTCCCGACGGCGAGCAACCGACCTTCTCGCAGCAGCCGATACGTGTGTACGAGCTTCGCGCGTGTTGCGCGCTCGAGCGTCGTCTCGAGCGCGAGGACGTCGTCATAGCGCGCGGGCGCGCGGTACTGCACCTCGAGGCGAACCACGGCGAGGAAGAACCCGCTCTCTTCGAGATCGCGGTACGCGATCCCCTCTCCGCGACACAACTCCGTTCGCCCCATCTCGAACCACACCGGATACGCCGAGTGATGGGCCAACCCCATCGGATCACACTCGCAGTACCGAACCCGTATTTCGAGCGATCCCATCAGCGTTCCTCGTGTCGGTGTCCGTTTCCGCGCCCGTATCCGTGTGCGCGTCCGTGTCCGTCTTCGCGCCCGTGTCCATGCCGCGCACGGACTACTCGCTGCGCTCGTGGTCCGTGGCACCGTCCGCCCAACCTACTTCCCAACGCAGAACTCCGCGAACACGCGTCCCAGCACCTCGTCCGGGGTCACGTCTCCGGCCAACTCACCCAACGCGTCCAGCGCCGCGCGCAGCGCCGCGGCAACGAGCTCGACGTCCGCGAGCGAGCGAACGTCGCCGCTGCGCTCAACCAAATGCTCGGCCTCGTCGAGCCCGACGAGGGCGCGCCGCAACGCCGCCTCGTGCCGGGGATGCAGAACCGTCGCGTCGGCGGCGAGGCTCACGGCGCGGTCCGCCAGTCGGCGTGCGATGGCCTGTCGCAGCGCTTCCATCCCCGTGCCCGTGAATGCGCTGACGGCGATCCCGTCTCCGCGCGGGTCCGGGTCGTCCGGCCGCGCGTCGTCCACCAGGTCGGCCTTGGTGCGCACGACGAGCGAACGTGACGGCTCGACGTCCGGCGGGCGAGCGGGCGGCGGTCCACCGGCGGCGGCGCACCAGAGCACCAACTCCGCGCGCGCGAGCGTCTCGGCGGCGGCGCCCTGCATGCGCCGGGTCAGGGGATCACGGGGCACCTCGATGCCGGCGAGATCGACGAGAAGGACCTCGGCCGCCCCGTGCTCCGTCGCCACGCACAGCGGCTCGGTGAGGACGTCGCGCGTCGTGCCGGCCGATGTCGAGACGACGGCGCGCGGATGCCCGAGCAGGGCGTTGAACAGCGTGCTCTTGCCGGCGTTCGGCGCGCCGCCGAGGACGACCCACGGCACCGCCTCGAGCTGCTCCGTGCCCACCGCGTGGTCGAGCCGCTCACGGAGTTCGGCCCTTACCAGGGCGAGACGTCGCCGGAGCTCCGCGGGGCTGATCGGCACCACGTCCTCCTGGTCGGTGAAGTCGATCCCCGCCTCCACGAGGGCCAGGATCGAGGCGACCGCGTCGCTCTGTGCCCGGGCGACACGCCCCACCGCGCCGGAGCGCAGAAGCCCCGCCGCCCGCAGAGCCGCGTCCGATCGCGCGGAGATCGTCGCCGCCACCGCTTCGGCCTGGATGAGATCGACGCGTCCGCCGAGGTACGCGCGGGCCGTGAACTCGCCGGGCTGGGCCCGACGGGCGGCGATTCGTCGACCGTCCGCCGCGTCGATCAACGCATCGACGACGCGTTCGAGGAGCGTCGGATTTCCGGGCATGTGCAACTCGACCGCGTCCTCGCCCGTATACGACGCGGGCGCCGGGAACAGCAGCGCCAGGCAGCGCACCTGCCCGAACGCCAGCGAGAGCGTTGCGGCATGGAGCCCGCGATCGGCGCCCACCGCCGCGCCGTCATCGGCGGCGAGGTGTGGGCGCAACAGATCGAACGTGTCCGGCCCGCTCAGCCGGACGATCCCCCGTGCCGACCGCCCCGGCGGCGACGCGACGGCGAGGATGACGGAGGTCGTGTCCATGTCGGGCCGGACTCGGTCGAGCCCTGTTCCGTCGAACGGAACCTACTTGTCGCGCTTCTTGTAGCGCTTCGGCGGTCCCTTCTTACGATCCATCCGCTTCTGCTTCATCCGGTCCATCGCCGACGCGTAGGCGCGGCCCTGCGCATCGCGCGACTTCGCCTTCGCGCGGGCCTCGCGTTTCGGCGGGTTGAGGTCCATCTCCTTGATGTGGTTCCGGATGTAGCGGCTCTCGAGGACGCCGATCGTGCTCGAGGTGAGGATGTAGAGGGTCAGGCCGGACGGCGCGCTGTACAGCATCACCGGGAACATGACGATCATCATGATCTTCATGATCTTCTGCTGCTTGAGCTGGTCCGCCGTCATCGTCGGGCTCGGCGGCGGCGACATGTACTTCTGCTGCACGTAGAAGATCCCGCCCATCAGGATGGGCAGGATGTTGAAGCCGGTGATGTTCCACAGCATGAAGCGCCGGGGTTCGTTCAGTTCCCCGAAGAAGTGATCGGACGCGCTGAGATCGGCGAGGAACGGCCACGCGCCTGCGCTGATCCACTGGAACACGCCGAAGAACGCCGGCTCCTGCCGGATGTCGAACGCGAAGTACAGCATCGCGTACAGCGCGATCCAGATCGGCGTCTGCAGGAACATCGGCAGGCAGCCGAGCATCTGGAGCGGGTTGATGCCGCGCTCGCGCATCATCCGGATCTGCTCCTGCTGGAGCTTCTTCGGCTCGCCGGGGAACTTCTTCTGAAGCCGATCCAGCTCCGGCTTCATCTCGCTCATCTGCTTGCCGAAGCGCTGCATGCTGATCTGCGAACGCTTCGTGATCGGGTGCAGGATCGTCCGCACCACGAGCACGAGCCCGACGATCGCGAAGCCCCAGTCGAAGAGCACGTAGTTGTTCAGGAGCGACAGGAACCCGAGCAGAAAGTGCGCCAGCCACTGGAACGTGCAGATCGCGCACAGGCTCGACATCTGGTAGAGGATCAGCGACCTGAGCGAGAGCCCGGCGAACGGCTGCTCCTCGTCGTTCAGGATCCACCGATCCAGCGGCCCCGCGTACACGCCGAGATCGAAGACGAGCGTCTCGCGGCCGGCCACCGTGCGTTCGGGGCTCACGAGGTACGTGAAGACGATCTTGTCGTCGTCCGGACCCGCCGGATCGCCGGAGACCTCCAGCAGGATCCGCTCCACGTTCGGGGACATCGTCCGACGGACCCCGGGGGCGGCCGCGGGCGGATAGACGGTCAGGGCGAAGTAGCGGTTGGTGAGGCCGAACCAGCCGAGGTCGTAGCTCTTCTCCCGCGACGTATCGTTCGGCCAGAGGGTCACGTGCTCGCGGCGCGCCGCCTGGTCGTCCTCCGCGTCCGCCTCGATGGCCTTCTTCCAGCTCTTGAGAAGATCGCGCCGTTCCAGGAGCAGGTCGTTGTCTTCGGCGAGGATGATCGCGCTGTTCGGATCGGTGAGGTAGCCGAAGCGGGCGCGGCGCCGATCCATGTACCGCGAGCGGTCGACACGCAGCGTGTTGGGGCCGAACTGCACCCACTGCACGCGCAGCGGCGTCGACGTGAGGTTCTCCACGCGCTGCTCGAGGGCGAGGCTGTAGTCGCCGTTGACGCTGAAGCGGCGCACGACGTGAGCGATCGGCGTGCCCTCGCCGTTGACGATCGTCGTCTCGAACTGCCCGGGATCGGTCTCGGCCCAGACGTACTGCCGGGCACCGTCGCGCGTCGTGTAGTCGAAGAGATTGACCTCTTGGCCGTTGATCTTGACCTGGTACGCGGCGAGGGCGGGAACGTCCCAGCCGTTGTGGTAGCGGCTGAGCAGGACGTGCGTCTCCTGGAGCACGTACCGCAGCGATTCGTCCGGCAACTCCGGCGGTGAGGCTCGGTTCCGGTCGTAGTGCTCGGAGGCCTGTCGACCGGAGCGTGCCGTCTCCCAGATCTCGCTGAGCACGAGACGCGAGATCCCGGCGCCGGCACGGGAGAACTCGATGAGCGTCTGATCGACGTTCGGGTCCAGCGACCCGAGGCTCTCAGCCGGCGTGTCGTGACCGCTCACACCCGTCGCGGGGGCCGCGGCGTGCAGGCCGGCGAGATCGAGGTCACCCGTCGCCGTGGGATCTGACGGGTTCGGAGCTTCGCCGGTGTCGGCTCCCGCGTCGGCTCCCGGCTCGGTGGTTGCGTCGGCGTCGGCCGGCGCCACTTCGGCCGGCGTCTCCGTCGGCGTGGCGGCGGCGCTGTCCTCGGGCGCCGGGGCCTTCTTGGACAGCATCATCGTCACGACGATCGCACATGCGATCACCGACACGAACAGCGGAACCAGGATGCGGCGGGCGGCAGGGGTCATTCAGGGGCGATTCGCACCATTAGCGACTAGCGACCTTCGCGCAAACGCTCGCCCAGCCAGTCCGTTAACTCCGGTACGGCCCGGATCTTGTCGATCACGGTCTCGACGTCGTACGGCAGGCGGAAGAACTCGACCTGATCCTTGTCATCGTCGAGGATCGCGAAGCTGCACCGCGGGTCGAGATCGCGAGGTTGCCCGACGGAGCCGGGATTGATGATCGCCTTCTCGTTTTCGTTGAGCTGGTAGACGCCGTTCAGGTCGTCCGGCGGATAGAAATCCGGCTCGTCGGTGAATACGCCCGGCACATGCGTATGGCCCACGAGGCAGTACTTCTCGACGCGCTCGAAGATCTGCTGCATCTTGACCGGCGAGTTGAGCGCGTCCTCGGGGAAGAGGTACTCGTTGATCGGGCGCCGCGGCGTGCCGTGCACGCACAGGAACCCGCCGAAGCCGACCCGCACCCGCAGGCGACCGAGGAACTCCCAGCGACGCGCTGCCTTGTCGCGGTTCTCCTCGCCTTCGAAGCACTTGCGCGTCCAGTACGCGGCCTGCTCGGCGGCGAGGTTGAAGTTGGTCGGCTCGTACAGGACGCCGAAGTCGTGGTTGCCCATGAGCGACCACTCGCACCGCTGCGCGATGAGATCCACGCACTCCACCGGGTTCGGCCCGTACCCGAGCACGTCGCCGAGACAGATGATGCGGTCGACCTCCTGCGTGTCGATGTGCTCCAGCGCGACCTGGAGCGCCTCGAGGTTGGCGTGGATGTCGCTGATGATCGCGGTGCGCACGGGCGGCTCCGGGGGCGTCCGGGGAGGCGATTGGGGATGAAGATGCTAAGGAGCGGCCTCCGGATGGTCAACGGATGTTACTTTTTGGGAGGAGGCAGTGGAGTTCTTTCGCCCGCCACGGGCGATTCCACGATTTCCGGCCCTCGAGGACGAGCCCGGCATGCAACCTGATGATCACGTCTGCCTCTGTTACCGGGTGAGCCAGCGCAAGCTCGTGGCCTACCTCAAGCGGGAGTGCCCGCGGGTCGCCTCCCAGCTCAGCGACTGCCTCGACGCGGGGACGGGCTGCCAGTGGTGCGTGCCGTTCCTCGAGGAGCTTCACAGCCAGTGGAAGGCGGGCGAGGAGCCCGGCCTCGACGTGGCGCCGGGAGAGTACGCGGCGCGCCGTACGCAGTATCGGCGAGGGAAGCGGGATGGCGGGGACGGTTCCTGAGGGAGTGGGCTCAGGCGCTGCGCCGCCGGGTGAGCAGGTGCCCGCGTCCCTTGCGCAGCGCCTCCACGATCGCCTCGTTCTTCGACTCGAACGTGATGCGAACACGCACGGCGCCGCGGTCGGGGACCGGCTCGACGCCGACGATGCGCACCATCTGCTGGAGCGATCCGATCGGCTCGGGAAGATCGACCTTGAACAACGCGGTCGCGCCTCCGGCGAGGTGACTGCTCGCGTTGCGGCACAGGAGCTTCGCGCCCCCGGCGCTGATATCCTCCAACAGCCCATGGATCGGACCACGGTGGCTGAGCACGTGCAGCTCCGCCTCGCGCACGCAATCGCGTCCGAAGATCGTCCGCAGGGGCTGGCGCGGCTCCACGAGCCGCAGCGTCTCCGGCATCGCGAGGCGGTAGCCATAGAGGAAACCGTCGGCGCCGTTGGGCATCTTGTACCGCCCCAGCGCGTGGGTCCGTCCCGTCACCAGACCGCGTGACCCGACGAACCGCAGCTCGTGCGGCTCGAAGCGCGCGAGCGGGCGCACGAGTCCGCCGGCGACGGGCTTCGTGACGACGAACGCATCCTCCTGCACCGCCTCGACCGTGGCGCGGAGCGTCAGCGGCTCGTCGGTGGTCGGCGTGATGGGATCGAGCTCGATGCGCGCCGACAGACGCCGCGCCTCTTCGAGCGTTTCGCGCACCTCCACCGGCGTACTTTCCGGACGCTCGAGGTACTCACGCAACTTGGACAGGAAGCTCGCCACACCCGGAGAATCGTCAGAACGTCCGGGCCAATTCAATCCGGGGCTCACCCGGGCGCGGAGGACGGGCGGGAGAGAACGGCGTCACGGGTTGCGGAGGGCGGGGGAACGAGGGGAGCCGGGGGGGTGATCCGCATCATGCTCCCCGCAGGGCCACGTCATGGCCGTTGCATCGCATGTCTCGCCGCCGCGCGGGACGAGACCGGCCCCCGTCCGAGAACTCAAACATCCGGTGTCGGATCGCTCGACAGCTCCGTGCCTTCGACGTCGAGGACGGTGATGCTCCGGTTCGTGTAGACGCAGATGTCCGCGGCGATGCACAGCGCCTCGCGGCAGAGATGCGTCGGCGCGAGGTCCGTGTGCCGAGCGAGCGCGCGGGCCGCGGCGAGGGCGTAGCTCCCGCCGGATCCGATCGCGCAGATACCGTCGGCGGGCTCGATCACGTCGCCCTGCCCGGAGATCATGAGCGTCACCGACCGGTCCGCGACGACGAGCAGGGATTCCAGGCGCCGCAGCGCCCGGTCCAGCCGCCAGTACTTCGCCAGCTCGATCGCCGCTCGCATGAGGTTGGTGGGGCTGTCCTTGAGCTTCTGCTCGAAGCGCTCCAGCAGGGCGAAGGCATCGGCGGCCGATCCCGCGAAGCCGACGAGCACGCCGGCCTGCTCCGCCCCGAGATCCGGCAGACGCCGGACCTTCACCGCGTTCGCCTTCGCGATCGTGTCGCCGAGGCTGACCTGCCCGTCACCGCCGACCGCCACGTCGGCACCGCGGCGCACGGAGATGATCGTGGTGGCGTGATAGGTGTCCACGGCGTGGATGGTACCGCGCGGCGACGCGACCGAGTTCAGTCGACCGGCATGAGATGGATCACGCCCGACTGATCCACGACCGCGAACCAGCGGGCGGCCGGCCCGAGCTTCACCCGCGCGATCATGCCGGGCGCCGTCGGATCGGGTGCTCGGTGCAGCCCGGTTGCGGCTTCGACGATGCGCAGCACCGTGGGCGAGGCCACCAGGAGCCAGCGCCCGACCGGGTCCACGCTCGCGGCGATGACGGGAGCGCCGAGGTCCACGGAGTACGCGGTCTCCTCCGTCGCGTCCGCCTCTCCCAGACGCCAGAAGCTCCCGGTCCCGTCGACATCCAACGCGACCACGTGATCGCCGTCGCGGCCGAAGCCGACCGTGAGGCTGGCGGCACCCCGTCCGTCGAGCAGGGCGACGCGTCGTCCGTGCTCCGCGTTCCAGACGTAGACATCGCCGCGCACGGTGCCCGCGGCGAGGCGTGATCCATCCGCGCTGAACGCGAGCGTCACGAGTGCTCCCCGGCTGCTGTGCAGGACGTGACGCTCGCGGCCGCGGGCGTCGTATACGTGCACGGTGAGGTCGGCTCCGGCGGCGGCGACGCGCCGACCGTCGGCCGACACGCGCATCGCGTGCAAGTCTCCGAGGCCGTGGCGGATCGTCGTCTCAACGCGGCCGTCGTCGGTGCGTGTCAGCACGGCGGTGTGCTCGTCCGCCGACACGAGCACCGCGCCGTCGGCACTGGCGTCGAGGTGGCGAACCGTCGCATCGTGCTCCCGCACGGAGCGGACGAGCGCGCCGTCGGCGAGGCTCCACCACCCCACGAAACCGTCGGTCGAGGCGCCGAAGACGAAACGACCCGTCTCGTCCATGGCGACGGCGGAGGTAGCCGACCACGGAGCGGTCAGGGCACGCCGCTGTGGTATCGGCAGTGGAGGCGGCGTGCTTGGTGACGTCCCGACGGCGGGCGCCGTCGACGGGTCGGCCGACGGGGTCGCGCCGATCGTTGCGGGATCCGGTGGATCCGGCGCGCGCTCCGTGGCCACCGTGGCCGTCTCGTCGGTGTCGGTGAGCATCAGACGCTGGACGATGACGACGCCGGCGGCGATCACGACGACGATCGCGACGACGATCGCGGCGCGGACCTCGACGGCGCGGCGTCGAGCGAGCAGGCGGAGCCGGTACAGCAGGCTCGCCCCCCGCGCGTGGATCGGTTCGCGCGCGAGGTAGCGCACGATGTCGCGCCCGAGGCTGCCGGCGCTGCGGTAGCGACGCGAGCGGTCCTTCTCCAGCGCCTTGAGGGTGATCGTCTCCACGTCGCCCTTCAGCTCGGCGCGAATCGTCGACGGCAGGGGAGGCTCGTCCTCGCGGATCATCTGCATCGCCGTGAAGAACGGCAGCCCGCTCACGTTGTGCGGTAAACGATCCGTGAGCAGGCGGTAGAGGAGAACGCCGAGGGAGTAGACGTCACAGCGCCGGTCCAGGTCGCGCTGGCCGGGGTCGAGCTGCTCGGGCGCCATGTACTGGATCGTCCCGATCAGACGACCCTGCTCGGTCTGCATCGTCTGCTGAGTGACCTCCGGGCCGACGGCGCGGGCGACGCCGAAGTCGATGACCTTCGGGGCGCCGGTCTCGTCGATGAGGATGTTGCCGGGCTTGAGGTCACGGTGGATGATCTTGTTGCGGTGCCCGTGCTCGACGGCCGCGCACACCCGCACGAACAGCCGCAGCCGATCACGCAGCGACAGCTCGCGCTGCTCGGCGTGCTCGATGATCGTCTTCGCGCCGGGGACGTACTCCATCACGAAGTACGGCACGGAAGCGCCACCTTCGGTGTGCACCCCCGCGTCGTAGACCTGCGCGATGTACGGGTGGCGCAACCGGCCGAGGAACTCGATCTCGCGCCGGAAACGACGGGCCGCGACCTCCGTGGCCGCGGCGGTGCGCATCACCTTGATCGCGACCGTGCGTCGCGGACGCTGCTGGAGCGCCGCGTACACCGTGGCCATGCCGCCGGATCCGAGCACGCGGTGGATCCGGTAGCCGCCGATCTCGCTGGGGAGCGACCCGCTCACGACCGATCCTCGTCAGGGTGGAGCGGCTCCATGGGCCGCTCGCAACCGGGTTCCGTGGGCTCGGGCAGGGCATCAGGCATCCGAAGCTCCCCGTCCGGCTCGTGCGAGATCGTTCTCCGGGTTGCCCATGCTCATGCTGGTCCTTCGCCTCAATCGTGGCTTTGCCCACAAAGCGAGATATCCTATTTGTCGATCGCTACCGGGGATGATGAAGCTCTCAGGCCACATGACGACGCTCAACGCGACTGCCGATCCCGGATCGAACTCGGCGGGTGACTCCGAATCCCCCACGGAACCCGCCGAGCCATCGGAGCCTCCGCCCGACCCGTCGGGCGAGCCCGCCCCCGCCGCGCCCGGTCCATCAGGTCCTCTCGCCGGTCATGGTCGCGAGGCCACCAGCGGCCCGATCATCGTCTCGATGCCCGAGGAGGACGTCCAGCGATCGGAGCCGGTCGATCCGGCCTGGCTGGCCACGAACCTCGCCCGGGCCGTGGAGGCCCTCGGACGGCCCGTCGAACGCGTGGGCGTCCTGCTCGTGGACGACACGCGGATGACCGATCTCCATCGCCGGTACCTCGGCGATGCTCGCACGACCGACGTCCTGACGTTCCTCGCATCGGAGTCCGACGCCCCGATCGATGCGGACATCGCCGTGTGCCTCGATGTCGCCGCCCGGGAGGCCGTGCGGCAAGGGCATCCGGTGGGGCACGAGGTATTGCTCTACGCCCTGCACGGCGTGCTCCACTGCGCTGGCTACGACGACCACGATCCCGAGGCGTTCGCGGCGATGCACGCCGAGGAGGATCGGATCCTCGCCGCGATCGGTATCGGGGCGACCTTCCGCGCCGGCGAAGGCGACGAGCCATGACGTGGGAGTTCGCCGTGTGCGTGGTCGTGCTCGCCGCCGCGATCTGGGCGTCGGCGGTCGTCCGCGCCCTGATCCAGGTCAGTCGGTCGGCCCTCGAGAAGCGTCTGAGAGCCCAGGGGCGGGAGGACCAGGGCGTCTGGCTCTTCGATCATCTCGACGCGGCACAGCACTCCGTGTCGCTGCTGCGGCTCGTGCTCAGGCTGGCCGTGTACGCGCTCGTGCTCGTGCAGATCGTCGGTACCGGCGAGGAGGCCTCCCTCACGTGGCCGGACCTGGCCGTGGCCGGCCTGGTGACGGCCGTGGCCCTGTGGGTCTTCTCCAGCATCCTCGCGACGGCCCTCGCCCGACACGCCTCCGTGGGGCTCATCAGCGGGGTGCTTCCGGGGCTGCGTGTGCTCACGATCGCGCTCCTGCCGTTCACACGGGCCCTGGGCTTCGTCGACGAGGCGGTTCGCCGGTTGTCGGGGGCCAACCTGCGGGAGCCCGACGAGGAGGCGGAGGCCGAGCTGCTGCGGAGCATCGGCGACACCCATCGGGAGGGAGGCCTCGACGAGAAGGCCGCGACGCTCCTCGAGAACGTCGTGGAGTTCGCCACCACCGACGTGGGCGAGGTCATGACGCCCCGCACGGACATCGACGGCATCGAGCTGACCGACGACCTGGCCGCCATCCGGAACTTCATCACGGAGGTGGGGCACTCGCGGATCCCGGTCTACGAGAAGGACCTCGATCACATCGTCGGCGTGCTCTACGTGAAGGACCTCATCGAGTACCTCGGGGAGGAGGCGAGGGACTTCGCGTTGCGCCCGATCCTGCGGGCCCCGATCATCGTGCCGGAGACCAAGCCGGTCGATGCGCTGCTCGGTGACTTCCAGCGTGGCGAGGTTCACATGGCGATCGTGATCGACGAGTACGGCGGCACCGCCGGCCTCGTGACGATCGAGGACGTGCTCGAGGAGATCGTGGGCGAGATCCAGGACGAGCACGATCCGGAACAGGCCGAGGTTCCGTCCCTGGACACCATCGATGAGACGCGTCTGGAGGTCGACGGGCGTTTTCACATCGACGACCTCAACGAGCAGCTCGGTCTGGACCTTCCCGAGGACGAGGAGTTCGACACGATCGCGGGCTACGTGCTGGCGACGCTCGGCCGGGTGCCCGCGGTCGGCGAGTCGTTCGTCTCGGACACGGCGAGGTTCACGACGCTCGCGGCCACGGCCACGCACGTGAGCCGGGTGGGCATCGAGCTGCTGGAGCCGACCAACGGCGACCGCCGCCGGCGCAACGGCGGGTAGAGAAAGCCCCGGTGCGCGGCAATAGGCGGCAGGCCGGTGCGTTGCACCCGACGAGACCCTCCTGCCCGCACTCATGAGCGACAGCCCCGGCCGACAGCGGCCGGGGCTTCTCTCGTTCCGGGGGGCCTGGTCGCGGCTTACATGACGCTATTAGCCGTGTTCGTTGCGCGGCGACGCGGGAGGGCGGGGACAGCCCCTGGACGGCTCATCGCCTGATTGTCCTGGGACTGCCCCCGCCCTCCCGCTCGATCA
>JAAELP010000324.1 GCA_024226535.1 Planctomycetota bacterium
CGATCATCGCCGCGTTGACGCTGCTGGGAAGCGCGGGAGCCACCGCGATCAACCAGGACTTCGACGACGTGACGATCAAGCCGACGCGCGTCGCCGACGGCATCTACATGCTGGAGGGGCGTGGCGGCAACATCGGCGTGTGCGCCGGCGCCGACGGCGTGTTCATGATCGACGACCAGTTCGCGCCGCTGACGGACAAGATCCTGGCCGCGGTGGGGACGATCTCCGACGCGCCCGTGAAGTTCGTCGTCAACACGCACTGGCACGGCGACCACACCGGCGGAAACGAGAACCTGGGCGAGGGCGGGGCGGTCATCGTCGCCCACGAGAACGTCCGGAAGCGCATGAGCAGCGAGCAGTTCACGAAGGTCTTCGATCGCCGGACGCCGCCGTCGCCGAAG
The DNA here is from genome assembly GCA_024226535.1 of Planctomycetota bacterium. Classification (GTDB taxonomy): domain Bacteria; phylum Planctomycetota; class Phycisphaerae; order Phycisphaerales; family SM1A02; genus JAAELP01. Next base: position 402 of record JAAELP010000324.1, read on the forward strand.
GGCGCGCTGCCCGTGGTGACCTTCGCCGACGCGGTCACCTTCCACTGGAACGATGAAGAGCTGCACGTCTTCCACGTCGCCCACGCCCACACCGACGGCGACTCGATCATCCACATGAAGAAGGCGAACGTCGTGCACATGGGCGACATCCTCTTCAACGGGATGTACCCGTACATCGACGTTTCCGCCGGCGGCTCGATCGAGGGCGTGATCGCCGCCGTCGATCGCGTGCTGCGGTTCTGCAACGAGCACACCCGGCTCATCCCCGGGCACGGTCCGCTCGCCACGCCGGATGACCTCCGCCGGTACCGGGCGATGCTGGTCAACGCCCGGGGCCGCATCGGCCGGCTCGTCGCCGACGGCGTGAGCCGCGACGCTGTTGTAGCCGCCCGACCGACCCGCTCACTCGACGACGAGTGGGGCGGGGGCTTCATGAAGCCGGACATGTGGGTGGGGCTCGTCTACGACGGGATGAAGAAGCGGCAGCGCGAGGCGACGCGGGAGTAGGTCGGGGGATGCGATGCGGGGTGACGCGACCGCATCTCCACGAAGCCCCTGGCTCGTCCCACAAAACACGACCGGCTTCGAAGCTCGGGCGCGCCGCTTTGATGCGCCGCGTCGGAGAAGCTCGCCTGGGGCTTCGTGGAGATGCGGTCGCTCGATGAACACGGTGGTTGCGGAACGCTACCACTCGTCCGTTCGGAACGGCGATGCGGGCAGGCCTTCGACGTTGAACAGGTTCGGCTCCGATGCCGCATCCCAGCCGTAGCGCACGGCGACGGGATCGGGGACGCCGCTCGCCCAGATCACGAGCTCGTCGCCGTCCACGCGCGCCTCGGCCTCGACGAACCGGCGGTCGGCGCCGGCGATGCGGAAGTGCGAACGCGTCGCCGGCCGCAGCTCGAGGCCGCCACCGACGTGGGCGAAGCGAAGACGCGCCGTGCCCTCCCCGGTGCTCATCGAGCGGTAGAGCGGCCCGGAGTGCACGAGACCGCCCTCGCCGTACGTGCGCGCCCGCGCCCACAGCGCGAGGCGGCGTCCGACCTCCTGCTTGTTGCGCGGGTGGATGTCGCGGGGGTCGCCGATGTCCATCGTCACGACCATGCCGGTGTCCGGTACGGCGAGGGCATGGAGCTGCGCCTCGCGCAGCCGCGGCGCCTGCCCGGTATCCCCGCCGTAGGCGAACGGGGCGATCTGCACGAAGTAGAAGGGGAGGAGATCCTGTCCCCATTGGCGCCGCCAGTCCTCGATGAGCGCGGGGAAGAGGCGGTGGTATTGGTCCGGCCTGCGGCGGTTCGACTCGCCCTGGTACCAAACGACCCCCCGGATCGCGTACGGCGCGAGCGGCGCGATCATGCCGTTGAACAGGACCGACGCCGTGTTGCGTCCGATGTCGGCGCCCTCGGGACGCGGCGGCAGATCGGCCACGGCCAGGCCCTTCGCGTATCGCCAGTTCCCGTGGAGACGCGCCAGGCCGCGCTGATCGGCCGAGATGAGCTGGAGTTGGTTCTTGTACCCGTTGATGCCGCCCTTGCCACCGGTGTCGAGGACGCGCACCGCGATGACGTTCCAGCCCGCCCGGAGGTAGCGAGGTGGCACATCGTATCGGCGCTCCACGTTCCACCGGCCGTCGGCATGCTCGCCGCCGAGGTGGTGCCCGTTGATCCAGGCGTCATCCATGTCGTCGATCGGACCGAGCCGGAGTTGCGCCCCGGTCGCGAGCCAGTTGGCGGGCACGTCGACCACCTTGCGGAAGTGCACGATGCCGTCGAAAGACTCCAGCTCCTCACCCCACGTCGCCGGGAGCGTCATCGTCTTCCACGCCGAGTCGTCGTAGCTGGGCTTCATCCACTCCGGTCCGACCGGCGATCGCTCGTCGAGCCGCGACCACCAGCCCTCGACCGCGTGCTCGACGACCTTCGACCTCTGAGCCGGGTCGCGGACCATCGCGAGCAACTCGAGATCGCCCGCGACCGCCGGGAATGGCGCCAGCGCATCGGCGCTCGTCCACGCCTCCGCCCGCGTGCCGCCCCAGTCGGCGCTGATCAGGCCGACGGGCACGTCGCGGACGCGCTCGATCTCCCGGCCGAAGCTGTAGCCGACCGCGCTGAACGACCGGACCGTCTCGGGCGTGCACCGCGACCACGTCCCGTTGCAGTTGGAGCGCGGCATGGCGGCCACGGTGTTCTCGACCGTGAACAGGCGGATTCGCGGATGATCGGCGCCGGCGATCTCGCCGGCCCCGCCCCG
>JAAELP010000325.1 GCA_024226535.1 Planctomycetota bacterium
CCGACTGCGACGACAACGACAACACCACCTTCCCCGGCGCCAGCGAGATCTGTGACGGCGTCGACAACGACTGCGACACCGTCGTCCCGGCCGACGAGCTCGACGTGGACGGCGACGGCCACGCCATATGCGACGGCGACTGTGACGACACCGACAACACCTCCTACCCCGGCGCCGCCGAGGTCTGCGACGGGGTGGACAACGACTGCGACACCGTCGTCCCGGCCGACGAGATCGACGGCGACGGCGACGGCATCGCCGTATGTGCCGGCGACTGCAATGACGCCGACGATGCGATCTTCCCCGGGGCCACCGAGATCTGCGACGGCATCGACAACGACTGCACCGCCGGCGCCGACTTCCCCGGCGAGACGACCGACGTGGACGCTGACGGCTCACCGAGCTGTACCGACTGCGACGACAACGACAACACCACCTTCCCCGGCGCCAGCGAGATCTGTGACGGCGTCGACAACGACTGCGACACCGTCGTCCCGGCCGA
>JAAELP010000326.1 GCA_024226535.1 Planctomycetota bacterium
CGCGGTCGAGCCGAACATGAGAGCGTCAACGCTGAACAGCACCGTACCTGAGATCCAAGGCGCCGCCGCACCGCATGCGGTCCGCACTGATCCAGCACGTCGAGACCGCCGCGTCGCGCCACCGACTTCAGGGGGACGCCCGGCAAAGTCGATCTCGACGCAGGGCGCCGCTGTCGTGCGGGTTGACTTTGGTTTTCAGAGATGTCCATGATCTTCTCATGATCTTCATGATCTTCCCCGGCAGCCCGCGGCTCACGCGCGGCGGACCCACCGGTGGAGCTCGAACCCATGCCGACGACCACACCCGAGGGCCGGGCGATGGCCACGGGACCCACCGGGGGGCGATGGTGTCGTTCCGGCTGATGAACTACCATCGAGGCGTTCATCCACCGTGGGGTGAGCAGGAGACGATGCACGGGCGAATCCCTCTCCCCGTTCGTTGTCGGAGGACATCAACGTGCGCGACGCCCTTCGTCGACAAACATTGGCCGCGACCGTGCTGTTCGGCTCGGTCGGCCTGGCTACCGCCGCGCCCCCGCCCGGCGTGCAGGATTTCCGGCAGATCGTCGAGGAGGCGACCGATCGTGTGTTCCCTGCCGTCATCTACATCCGTTGCGTGCGGGAGACGCACGAGTCCGGCACGAGGATCTCGAAGGACGTCACCGGGAGCGGTGTGATGATCTCCGCGGAGGGCTTCGCCCTCACGAACTGGCACGTCATCGAGAAGGCGGTGTCGATTCGCTGTCAGCTGGCCGACGGACGTCATTTCAAAGCCGAGGCGGTGGGTTCCGACAAGGACCTGGACGTCGGTGTCATCCGGCTTCTGCTCGAAGACGATGCTGAGCCGATCCCGGTCGCCCGACTCGGCGACTCCGCCGCGATGGGGGAGGGCGACTTCGTCATGGCGATGGGGGCGCCGTGGGGTCTCAACCGATCGGTGTCCATCGGGATCATCTCGTGCCGCCGTCGCTACCTCCCCGACGCCAGTGAGTACAGCCTCTGGCTCCAGACGGACGCGGCGATCAATCCCGGCAACTCCGGCGGTCCCCTCGTCGACACCAGGGGCGAGGTGATCGGACTCAACACGCGTGGCGTCAGCATGGGCGACAACGTCGGCTTCACGATTCCCATCAACGTCGTGAAGCTCGTGCTCCCCCGGCTCATGCAGGGCGAGGTCGGGTGGTCGTGGACGGGGCTCAATCTTCAGCCAATCAACGACTTCAATCGCGACATCTACTTCGGGGGTGAAGAAGGTGTCATCGTCGCCTCCATCGAGCCGGAGAGCCCGGCGGAGCGCGCCGGCTTGCGCGCCCGCGACCGCATCCTCGCCATCGGCGATCAGAGGGTGGCTGCGATGACCGAGGACGATCTGCCGCAGATTCGCCGTCATCTGGGGCTGCTGCCGCGCGACACCGATGTGCCGGTGCGCGTGACGCGTGGGGGCAAGGAGCTCACGTGCCGCCTGACCCCGCAGGCCAAGGGGCGGGTCGAGGGCGAGGAACTGGATTGCCCACGGTGGGACGTCACGCTGAAGGCGATCAACCAGTTCGAGAATGAGGATCTCCACTTTCACCGGAAGGAGGGCGTCTTCGTCTACGGCATCCGCACGCCCGGGAACTCCCTCGCGGCGGGGCTCCAACGCGAAGACATCATCCTTTCGATCGACGGGACACGGATCAACACGCTCGACGATGCCCGCCTCGTACACGAGGCGAGCATAGAGAAGGTCGACGAACGACACAAGCTCCTGCTCACCGTCCTGCGCGGCGGATTGACGCACCGCCTCGTCATTGACTTCGCGCGCGACTACTCGAAGGAGTGAGTACGGACTCCTCAGCAACTGCCGGATATGAACATGATCAAGCACCTGCTCGTTCTCATGCTCGTCGTGCCCTTCGCGCTCGCTGCTGATGCCGTCGGCGAGGAGTCCGTCGGGGCGATCGTCGCCGAGATCGGTGACGACTCGATCGTGACCGTCTCGTATCACCTCCGTTTCGACGAAGGCGATGCGCCGTACGGCGGTGGATGGAGCTACATGTGTCCGAATTGCGGTCGGCTCCACCAGACGAACGATCTGGGCTCCATCGTCGAGGAGGAGCGCACGGCGGACCGAGCCGGATTCCTGATCTCACCGACCGAGGTCGTCACGTCCGACTCGCTCGTGCCACTCCGGTTCATCGAGCGCATCGACGTGCATGCGAATGGACAGTCGGTGCCGGCGTCGATCGCGGCGACGGCGATCGGCGAGAAGGCCGTGCGTCTCACGATGGAACGTCAGTTGTCCGGCGTCACGCCCCTGGAGTTCGAGTCGGGGGCGACGGCCGCGCACACGCTGACACGCGTGAAGATCAACGGTAGTTGGACGACGAACATTCAACGCGTGTCGCCGGACCTCGTCCTGCGCGATACGGGCGACGTGATGCGTGCGGTGCCGGATGGCTGCATCCTCTTCGACCGTGAAGGCCGGCCGGTCGGTCTCAGCTTCAACGGTGAGATCGCAGCGGAGGGCTGGCTCGGGAACCCGGCGGCGTGGGCGTGGGCGTCGCTCGATGACGTGGCGGATATGCTCGTCGACGTCGAGGCGGCGGCCGCCCGACAGATTCTGCACGCGACGCTCAGGTTCCGCTCGCCCGCGAAGGACTTCACCGACGAGTACGCGATGTACACGGGCAACGAGGCGGACGACCTCGAGCAGCACGCGACAGCGGTCGTCGTCGATCATGACCTGCTGCTCGTCCCGATGAGCCTCAGCAAGGAGCAGACGGCGCGGCTCGAGCAGATCAGGATTCGCACGGCTGGCGGCGCGACGGTCGAGGCGGAGTTCGCCGGCTCGCTCAAGGACTACGGTGCGTTGCTGGTCACCGCGGCGCTTCCGGCGGACCACGTCCCGCGGCTTGGTGACGCCGATCTCCGCAAAATGCGTTATTCGCTCATCCCGGCCATCGAGCTGCGCATCCTCGGTGAGCAGGAGGAGCGGCGTCCGATCTGCAACCGCATCGTCGGCTATGCCTATGGCTTCCGCGACCAGATCTTCCCGCGAATCGGGGGCCCCCGGAATGGTGTCCTGCTGTTCTCGCCCGATGGCGATCTGTTCGTGTTCCCGATGGCGCGGCGCACCGGTCCGTCCGAGGGGAACGATCGGTATGGCGCACGTCCCGTGGCCACGCCCGTTTCGCATCTCGAGCCCGTCCTCGAAGACCTGGATGCCCACCTCGATCCGTTGAACGTTCCGCTCAACGAGGAGGAGGAGAACCGCATCGCCTGGCTGGGCACGGAGGTTCAGTCGCTCGATGCAGAGCTCGCGCGCGCGTTGGAGATCGCGGACAAGACCGACGACGGGAACGCCGGGCTCATGATCACCTATGTGTATGAAGGATCGCCGGCGCAGCAGAACGGTCTTCTGGTGGGCGACGTGCTGCTCCGCATCCAGACCGAGGACGAGCCGGCGCCGATCGAACTCGTCGACGAGAGCTACAACGAGTTCTACCAGGAGGGCTTTCCCTGGGAGTTTCTCGATGAGCTGCCCGAGGAGTACTACGATCGCATCCCGACGCCGTGGCCGCCGGCGAACGGCTTTCTCAACGAGCTCATCACCGAGCTCGGCGCCGGGAATGCGTTCTCGATGGAGTACCTCCGCGACGGGGAGCTCAAGCAGCTCGACATGGTCGTCGAGTACAGCCCGCCGTACTTCCGGACGGCGCCGAGGATCGAGCACGAAGCGCTGGGCGTGACGGCGCGCGACATCACCTACGAGGCACGGCGGTACTTCCAGCGCACGGAGGAAGACCCGGGTGTCATCATCTCGTCGCTCTCTCCCGGGAGCCGGGCATCGGTCGCGGGCTTGCGCCCGTACGAGATCATCACGCACGTCGACGACGAACCGGTCATGAGCGTCGACGACCTCGTCAGCCTCACCGCCGACCGCGACGAAGTGCGCCTCTCCGTGCGTCGATTCAACAACGATCGAATCGTGAGCATCGATCTCTCTTCCGCGGAGTGATGCGAGGCCTTTCGCGGTTCTTGCCGCCCTCACGGACCGTCCACCGCCAAAACGAAACAACCCTCTCCGGTCACGAAGAGGGTTGGCTTCGGTGTGCAGGCGTTCGAGGTCGCGTACCCGGGCGCGCAGGAAGCGGCGGCGGGCTGGACGCGCGTACAGCGTGCGCGTAGCTGAATGCGGGACTACGTGCAACCTCTTTGGGAAATCAGAGTCAGTTGATCTTGCAACTGGGGAACTGCGAGACCAGTGGCTGTGGGTCGCGCGTCTCGACGTGGACGATGGAGTCTTGCAGAAGCTCACAGAGTGCTGCGGACCGGCGGGACGGCGGCTGCGGTTGGCGGCGGAGAGCGTGCGGGCATGCCTCGGAACGTGTCAATGAGAATGAGGCGCGCATAGTCATTAAATGGGCGCCAGCGCCGGTGATTCGCTGCGTGTTTCGCGGCGATCCACGACCGCCGCGTCGATGGGCGCCTCCTGCGCCGCGAC
>JAAELP010000327.1 GCA_024226535.1 Planctomycetota bacterium
CCCCGCAAGAGGAAGAATCGGCATGTTCAACCGCACGCGAACCCTCGGCCTCGCCCTGATCACATCCATGGGCATCTCGACGGCCGCGCTCGCCGGCGCCGGCATCGAGCCCCTCACCAAGCAACTGGTCGCGAGCGGCCTGGACCATACGGTGGCGGTCACCCACGCCCCGGGCGACTACAAGCGTCTGTACATCGTCGAGAAGCAGGGCCGCATCAAGGTCCTGAACCTCATCACGGGGGCGTTGAACCCGAGCACGTTCATGAACATCGATTCGCTGGTCGGCGGCGGCACGAGCACGAACAACGAGCAGGGGCTGCTCGGCCTGGCGTTCCACCCCAACTGGCAGGTGAACAGCACGTTCTTCGTGTACTACACGAACAACTCCGGCAACACCGTCGTGTCCAAGTACACGGCCGCAACGCCGGACCAGGCGAACGCGACCGGCGACATCATCTTCACGTACAGCCAGCCGTTCGGGAACCACAACGGTGGGTGGCTCGGCTTCGGTCCGCTCGACGGATACCTGTACATCTCCATGGGCGACGGCGGCAGCGCTGGTGACCCCAACAACCGCGCACAGACGATCACGAACCAGCTCCTCGGCAAGATGCTGCGGGTGGACGTGAACGGCGACGACTTCCCCGCCGACCCGAACAAGGATTACGCGATTCCCCCGAACAACCCGTTCGCGTCCGGCACCGGTGACGACGAGATCTGGGCGTACGGGCTCCGGAATGCCTGGCGATGCAGCTTCGACCGCGTCACCGGCGACCTGTACATCGGCGACGTCGGGCAGGGCGCGTGGGAGGAGATCGATCTCCAGCGTGGCGCCCAGATCGGCGGCCAGAACTACGGTTGGCGCTGCCGCGAGGGCGCGCACAACTACAACTTCAGCGGCTCGTGCTCGGCGCAGTTCTTCACCGAGCCCATCTACGAGTACAACCACGGCTTCGGATCCAGCCTCACCGGCGGGCACGTCTACCGCGGCTGCGCGATTCCGACGCTGACCGGAACCTACTTCCTCGCGGACTACAACAGCGCCCAGGTCGTCAGCTTCACGTACCAGTTCGGTCTCGGCCTCGTGAACCTCGTCAACCGCACGAGCGAACTGTCCGGTGGCGGCACGCTGAACCAGATCTCGACGTTCGGCGAGGACGCCCGCGGCGAGATGTACGTCGTGGACCAGGGCAGCGGCATCAGCGGACAGGTCTTCCGGATCGTCCCCGTCACCCCGACGATCGCGCCCGAGGACATCGACTGCAGCGGCGACGTCGGCTTCTCCGACATCCTCGCGATCATCGGCGCGTGGGGTCCCTGCGACGGCTGCCTCGAGGATCTCAACGGCAACGGCATGGTCGGCTTCGACGACATCCTCATCGTGATCGGCGCCTGGGGTTGATTCCGGACGTATCGATGTGAATCGAATCCAGCCCGGATCCGCCCTGCGGGTCCGGGCTGTCGCGCGCCGGCAAGGCTCCGAATAGCCGTTTCGGACGTGATCGGGGCGTGGCGCGCTTCGCCATCTTCACATCTCGTTGACGTCGGGCCTCGATAGGCCGGGATTGCCCGCCTGTCGGGCAGAAAGGGGGTTCCGCCGCGTGATCCCCCGTGTATGCTGGCCGCGGTGTCGTATGTCGCCGCCGCACGCAAGGAGGAGGAGATGGCCCGCCCCCCCGAGGGGAAGAGCCTCTCCAGTTCATAGTTGCGGCCGCTATGCGGGCGCGGTGGTCGTTGATGCATTGACGTTGGCGAAACGGTCCGGAGGCAATCCATGTGGTGGCGACGCTCGGCTGATCGAACACGAACGGGACTCGTGCGTACCGTGACCGCGGCAGCCGCCGCCATAACGGCGCTGGCGCTGACGCTGCTCGCGCCCGGCGGCACCGTCACACCGCAGCCGAAGATGGGCGAGCCGATCCAGGGGCTGACGCCCGACGAGCTGACGATGTTCCTCGTCGGCCAGTCGGAGTTCGCGACCCCGTTCACCGCCGACGACGGGCTCGGCCCGATCTTCAACGAGGTCTCCTGTGGCGCCTGTCACAGCACGCCGCTGGGCGGACCGGGCTCCACGCGCGTCACCCGCTTCGGCCAGTTCAATCAGGGCGTCTTCGACCCGCTCGTCGATCTCGGCGGTCCCCTGCTCCAGACGTTCGCGCTCGACGGCGCCTGCGTCGAGGGCATCCCGCCGGAGGCGAACGTCGTCATCGAGCGTGCGACCCCCGGCTCGCTTGGCTACGGGCTCATCGAAGCGATCCCCGACGCGGACATCCTCTTCCACGAGACCAACCCGCCCCTGCCCGGAATCAGCGGGCGAGCGCACATCGTCTTCGCGCTGGAGGACGAAGAGCCACGACCGCTGCGGGTCGGACGCTTCGGCTGGAAGAGCGTGCTGCCGACGATGAAGTCGTTCACGTCCGACGCCGAGCTCAACGAGATGGGGCTCACCAACCAGCAGCTCGGCACGGACCACGATCCCAACGGCGACAGCGATCCCGCCTGCGACGACGCAATCCTCGACCCCGAACTGCCGCAGGATCTGGAGACCGGTCTCTACTTCACCGACCGCGCTTCGGTGTTCATGCGCTACCTCGCCGCGCCGCCGCAGACGCCCCGCTCGGGCATGAGCGGCGAGGCGATCTTCGACTCCATCGGCTGCACCGCCTGCCACGTGTCGTCGTTCACGACGTCGGCCACCGTTCTCGAGACGGCGCTCCAGAGCAAGACCTTCCGTCCCTACTCGGACTTCCTCCTCCACGACATGGGCGTCTCCGCCGACGGCATGCCCGAGGGCGACGCCGAGGCCAACGAGATGCGCACCACGCCGCTGTGGGGCATCCGCAACCGCAACCCGCTCTGGCACGACGGCATCATCTTCAGCGTCGAGTTCGCGCCGCGCGTCACCGCCGCCATCGAGGCCCACGGCGTTCCCGGCAGCGAGCCGTACGACGCCGGCATCGTCGGCGACACCCAGAGCCCCGGCGCCTGGGACACGCTGCCCGCCGAGGACCAGGCCAAGGTCATCGCGTTCCTCGCGTCCCTGGGCCGGCTCGAGTTCGACGACGACGGCGACGAGGTCATCGACCTCGACGACTTCATCGCCTTCGCCGCCTGCTTCACCGGTCCCGGCTCGTTCTACACGCCGGACGATCCCTGCGCGATCCACGACATCGACGCCGACGGCGACGTCGACGACGACGACTACGCCTCCTTCCTGCTCGTCTACACCGGGCCGCAGCCGGACTGCAACAACAACGGCATTCCCGACGAGACCGACATCATCAACGGCACGAGCGCCGACGTGAACGTCAACGGCGTGCCCGACGAGTGCGAGGTCTGCGACACCGACCTGAACCAGGACGGCCAGGTGAACTTCGGCGACGTGCTCATCGTGCTCGGCGCGTGGGGCGTCTGCGAGGGATGCCCCGAGGACATCGACGGCAGCGGCGAGGTCGCGTTCGCCGACCTGCTGCTGGTGATCGGCGAGTTCGGCCCCTGCCCGCCGCCCCCGCCCGGCGCGTGCTGCTTCCCGGACGGCTCGTGCACCGACGGCACCGAGGACGACTGCGACACGACCGGCGGCGTCTTCCAGGGCAACCACACCACCTGCGTGGGCGCCGGCTGCGTCCCGACGCCGACCGGTGCCTGCTGTTTCGACGACGCGTCGTGCGTCGTGGACACCGAGATCGGCTGCCTCAGCGGCGGCGGCGTCTACCAGGGCGACGGCGTGGACTGCGTCAGCGCGAACTGCCAGCCCGCGACCGGCGCGTGCTGCTTCGCCGACGGATCGTGCACGCTGGAGACGAGTGCCGACTGCGTCGCCGCGAGCGGCACCTACCAGGGCAACGACGTGACCTGCGCGGCGGCCGACTGCGTCCAGCCGATCGGCGCCTGCTGCTTCGTGGACGGATCGTGCTCGGTCGAGGCCGCGGACGCCTGCAACGTCGCCGGCGGCACCTTCCAGGGACCGGACGTGACCTGCGCGGCGGCGAACTGTCAACCGATCACCGGCGCCTGCTGCGAGACGAACGGCTCCTGCAGCGTCATCCTCGAGGCCGACTGCATCGCGATCGGCGGGACGTACCTCGGCGACGACACCATCTGCACGGACTGCGCGGATCCGATGGGCGCCTGCTGCCTCATCACCGGCGCCTGCACGAGCCTGACCGAGACCGACTGCCTGAACAACGGCGGCTCGTACCAGGGCGACGGCGTGTCCTGCGGAACCGTCACGTGCCCGCCCGCGTTCGGCGCGTGCTGCTTCGATGACTCCCCCTGCACCGAGGGCACGTTCACGGAGTGCTTCCTCGCCGGCGGCGAGTTCCAGGGTGACGGCGTGACCTGCGCCGCCTCGGACTGCGCGCAGACCGGCGCGTGCTGCTTCGACGACGGCTCCTGCACCTTCGGACCCGTCGGCGCGTGCACCGCCGCGGGCGGGACCTACCAGGGTGACCGCACCGGCTGCGCGACCGTCAACTGCCCGCAGTCCGGCGCGTGCTGCTTCCCCGACGGCACGTGCACGTTCGTGTCCGTGAGCCAGTGCGACGCCACCAACGGCATCTACCAGGGTGACGGCGTCACGTGCGTCGCCGCCAACTGCCCGCAGCCCGGCGCGTGCTGCGCCGACAACGGCTTCTGCACGGAGGTGCTCGAGGCGTTCTGCGACGTGGTCGGCGGGGCGTTCCAGGGTGAAGGCGTCGACTGCGTCACCGCAGACTGCCCACAGCCCGGCGCGTGCTGCTTCGATGACGGATCCTGCGCCTTCGTGCTCGACACCGACTGCACGGGCGCGGGCGGGACCTTCCAGGGTGAAGGCATCGACTGCGTCACCGCAGACTGCCCGCAGCCGGGCGCGTGCTGCTTCGATGACGGATCCTGCACCTTCGTGCTCGACTCGGCGTGCATCGCCGCGGGCGGGATCTTCCAGGGCGAAGGCATCGACTGCGTCACCGCCAACTGCCCGCAACCCGGCGCGTGCTGCTTCGATGACGGATCCTGCACCTTCGTGCTCGACACCGACTGCACTGGCGCGGGCGGGACCTTCCAGGGCGAAGGCATCGACTGCGTCACCGCCAACTGCCCGCAACCGGGTGCGTGCTGCTTCGACGACGGATCCTGCACGTTCGGGTTCGCAACCGACTGCGCCGCGTCCGGCGGCGTCTACCAGGGTGACGGCATCACCTGCATCGCCGCCAACTGCCCGCAGCCGGGCGCCTGCTGCCTCGACGACGGATCCTGCACCTTCGGGTTCGCGAGCGACTGCGCCGCGTCCGGCGGCGTCTACCAGGGCGACGGCATCACCTGCATCGCCGCAAACTGCCCGCAACCGGGTGCGTGCTGCTTCGATGATGGATCCTGCACCTTCGTGCTCGACACCGACTGCACTGGCGCGGGCGGGAACTTCCAGGGTGAAGGCATCGACTGCGTCACCGCCAACTGCCCGCAGCCGGGTGCGTGCTGC
>JAAELP010000328.1 GCA_024226535.1 Planctomycetota bacterium
GGACGTCAGCAGATTCCTTTACCTGACAGGAAACCTGTGCATGAGCCGAAAAGGTCATGTGCAAAACGAAAACCGGGAATTCGGCGCAAACCTCGCAGGGGTCGGAAATCACAGTCATGCGAAACGCGGTTGCGAAAGAAATATCGCAAGCTCAGGGCTATGCATAAGAGACTTCGCAAAGAGTTGAAAAATATGAAATCGACCTCTGTCGGCGAACATTTTGCATCTCTGACGGATAAACGTATGGAAAAGAAGACAAAGCACAGGCTGACAGACATTACAGTAATTGCAATATGTGCGGCAGTCAGCGGAGCTGACGGTTGGGCTGACATGGAAACATACGGAAAAGTAAATTACGAATGGCTGAAAACTTTTCTGGAACTGCCTCACGGAATTCCTTCGCACGACACATTCGGACGGGTATTTGCAATGATCTGTCCGGAAGAGTTCGAGAGTTGTTTTCTTAACTGGATACAGTCTGTTTTCGAGGTGACAAAGGGACAGATAATTCCGATTGACGGCAAAACTCTCCGCCGTTCCTATGACAGATCCTCCGGAAAAGCGGCTGTCCACATGATAAGCGCATGGGCTTCGGAGAACGGAATTACACTGGGCCAGGTAAAAACCGACGACAAGTCGAATGAAATCACGGCAATTCCCGAACTGCTGAAGGTTCCGGAACTGGAAGGCTGTATTGTGACGATCGATGCAA
>JAAELP010000329.1 GCA_024226535.1 Planctomycetota bacterium
GCCGCCGACGCAGACGCCCACGCACAGCACGTGCAGCGCGCGCGCCGAGATCTTGGCTCCCCGCTGGCCTGGAAACCGGCGTGGAGTCGGCGGGAAGAGAAGACTGGAGCTGGCGACGACGACCTCCGAACCCGGATCCGGTGAACCGGAGCCGGCGGGAATCCTAGCAAGTCGCGCAAGCGAGTGGCGTGCCCTGACCCGCGGCCGCGAGCCCGTGACGGGCCCCCCGTGCTATTCTCGGGCAACAACGCCTCAGGAGGGTTCCGTCATGCTCGTGCTCACGCGTGTCTCGCTTTCAGCTCTCTCGCTCATGACGCCGGCGTTCGCCGCGCCCCAGGAATCGGCGGCGCTCCATCCGTACCTCGAGCAGAGACTCGAGCAGGCCGGCCCTGGCGACCGTCTTCCGGTCTACTTCGTCATCGCCGACCGCCTGGGCCACGAGCACTGGTTCCCGCGCGTGAACCGCATGCCCGTCGACGAACGGCGCGCGCTGGTCATGGGCGAGCTGAAGGCGCACGCGGCCCGGACGCAGGCGGACCTCCTCGAGCGACTCCGTCGCTACCAGGACGAGGGCCTGGTGTCGGACGTGTCGTCGAACTGGATCGGAAACTTCGTCTACTGCGCGGCCACACCGGCGGCGGTACGCGGCGCGGCGCTGGCCGACGGCCTCCAGGAGGTCCGCTACGACGTCGCCTGGCCGCTCGAGCAGGTCGCGGACAGCGTGTTCGGGCCCCCGGGCGCCGCAGCAGCCGCGGCTGCCGGTGCCCCGGCCAACGGCGTGCTGGCCACGAAGGCGGACCAGGTCTGGGCGCTCGGTTTTCGCGGGCAGGGCGTGGTCGTGATGAACGCCGACAGCGGCATCAACGTCGACCACGGAGACCTGGCCGCGCGGCTGTGGACCAACCCCGGGGAGATCCCCGGCAACGCCGTCGACGACGACGGCAACGGCCACGTCGACGACGTGCACGGCTGGAACTTCTTCGACGACAACGACGATATCGACGACGCCGGCGCTCACGGGACCCAGACCGCGGGCACGCTCGTCGGCGACGGGACCTGCTCGGGGACGATCACGGGCCAGGCTCCCGAGGCGCGCGTCATGACCGCCGCGCTCGGCCCCCCCACGCCCCAGACCGGTCCCTTCACTCCCCTGGGCGAGGTGGCGCAGTGGCGGGCGATCCAGTACGCGATTCAGATGGGCGCCCACGTCCAGACCAGCTCCTACAGCTACAAGAACGGCTTCATTCCGCCGCCCAACTACGAGATGCACCGCGACGTCGGCGTGAGCTCGCTCGCGGCCGGCCTGATTCGCACCAACTCGACCGGCAACAACGGGGCGCTGGCCTTCGATCCCACCAACCTGAACCGCGTCCCGTTCAACGTCTCGACGCCCGGCAATCTGCCCCCTCCCTACCTCGATCCGGCCCAGACGCTGGTCGGCGCCAAGGGCGGCGTGATCGGCGTCGGCGCGGTGGACGTGAGCAACGGCCAGGTCGTGAGCTACTCGCCGCGGGGTCCGGTGGCCTGGCTCCTGGACGACGTGCTGGCCGTCAATCCTTCGTATCCGCCGGCCAACTGGGGAGAGAATCACAACGACTACCCCTGGCTGGGCGGCTCGCTCATGGGGCTCATCAAGCCCGACGTCATGGGTCCGACGAACACCACGACGACGACCGGCGGCGGGGTCACGTGCGCGCTCTTCTCCCAGAGCGGCACGTCCAACGCGACGCCGCGCGTGGCCGGCACGATGGCGCTGTGGAAGGGCGCCAACATGAGCCTCGATCCCGAGGACATCGCGATGATCGTGCACCAGAGCGCGAATCCCTGGGCCAACCAGACGCAGAAGGAGAACCACCGGGGCGCCGGTCGCGTGGACGCGCTCGAGGGTCTCTACCTCGCGCTGTGCACCCAGCGCGTCGACGGCGAGCCGGTCTGGAGCCTGGTGACTCCGGCCGGCAACGACGTGTCGTACGAGCTCGACACGGTGCCGGACTCACCGGTCTCGCTGCTGCTGGGAACCGAGCGGATCGCGACCTCCACGGCGGGCGGCGTGGTCGGGGTCGGTGGACAGGTGCAGCAGGTCTTCTCGGGATCGAGCGGGCCGCTGGGCGAGGTGGCCGTTCAGGTGAGCATTCCGCCCTCCATGCTGGGCGGCGAGGTCTTCTCCCAGTGGTTCACCGACGACACGCAGGGAGTCACCGGGCTCATGCTGTCCTCGAACGTGATCGGCGTGCGCTGCGAGTTCGGAGCGACGACCCGCTACTGCACCGCCGGCACCTCGGCCGCCGGCTGCCGGGCGATCCTCTCGGCCACGGGCGTCGCGAGCGCCTCGGCCCCCTCGGGGTTCGTCGTGTCCGCCGCGACGGTCGAGGGCGACAAGAGCGGCCAGTTCTTCCACGGCGTCGCCGGCCGCCAGGCCATCCCGTGGGGAAACGGCAGCAGCTACCGCTGCGTGGTCCCGCCCACCCGCCGCGCGGGTCTGATGAGCGGCAGCGGCACGCCCGGCGCGTGCGACGGCGGCTTCTCCCGGGACCTGACCGCGCACTGGCAGGCCAAGCCGGCCTCCAACCCGGGCGTGGGGGCCGTGGTCCAGCTCCAGCTGTGGTACCGCGACCCGCTGAACACGAGCAACCGGACGACCTCGTTCTCCGACGCGATCGA
>JAAELP010000330.1 GCA_024226535.1 Planctomycetota bacterium
AGACGGACCGGATCGAACTCGCTACCGCGGCCGCCCAGGCGGGTGATGCAGCCCCGCTGCTCGCCTGGTTCGACGTCGCCTGGGCCTCGGACGCCGGGGCACTGTCGCGATGGGCGGCGGGACTCGCCGCGGTCTTCGACGGGCGGTCCACGACATCCCCTGCCGGCGTCGATCGACTGCTCGACGCCCTGCTCGCGTCACCCACGGACGCACGACTCGAGGCCATCGAGGCGTGGCGAGCGGATCCGAGCGCGATGCGGTCCGCCCGGGTCGACCGCACCCTCGATCTCGCCCTGGGACTTCACGGACGTCGACCACCCCGAGTCGACGACGAATCGACGGCGATGCAGGCGATCCTCGCCGACGGGGACCCCGGCGCGTCGATCGAGCTCGTCCCGGCCTGGCTGCTCGCGACGCGACCGGACCGACGGAGCCGGTCGGTCCTCGAATCACGATCCGATGCCGGCGACGACGCGGCCCGCCTGGCCCTCGCACTGCAGGACCCGAACGCGGTGCGACGCGTGAACCGGGCGGTGCTCCTCGACGACGACGAAGGCATCGACCGACGACTCATCGCCGCGGGTCGGCTCGCCTCGCTCGGTTCGCTCGGGCCACGCGACCGGGACCTCGTGCTGTCACTCCTCAGGACGACCCCCGCCGACGCGCGGGGCACGGTTCATGCCGCCGCCATGATCGCCTTCGACACGCTCGATCGGACGACTCGTGACGATCTCCGACGTCTGTGGTCCACGTCGGACGACCCGGCCCCACGCCGCGCCGCGATTCTCCTCGCCGCCCTCGAGACGGTCGAGGGAGACGAGTCGCCGGACGCGGAGGCGATCGCGACGATCCGGGCCGTCGCCGACGATCCGGAGGCGGAACCCGCCGTTCGCCGGACCGCCCGGCTCGGGCTTCGAGCGATGGACGCGTGGACGGTCGAGGATCCGGATCCCGCCGACTACGCGGCCCGGACCGCCCGCCTGCCCGACGGCCGGCTCGACCCCGATGCGGTGATGCTGGGGATCCTCGCGGACGACCCGAACGTGCTTCGACGGCTGACCACGCCTCCCGACCTTCCCGACGGACCGCTCGACGATGCGACGACCCGTGGCTGGGCGACCGAGATCGCCTGGCGGGTGAGCCTGGTGCGCGGACTCCGGCCCGACTGGTGGAAGACCGCCGGCGAACCCGTCCCCGGCTCGATCCGCAGCCTTCGACGCTGGATCGACCTCCTCGACGCGTGCCGACGACTCGACCCCGGATTTGCGACCACCGACCGACCCGGGGAGGATGACGCACCATGACCAAGGACGACCCGAACCGATTTCGAACCACCCTTCGCTCGCTGATGATGCCCGCGGACACCAACCATCAGGGCACGGTGTTCGGCGGCGTCATCCTGAGCAGCATCGACCAGGCGGGATACCTCGAGGCACGTCGGCACGGCATGCACCGGTGGGTGACCGCCTCGATGGACGGCGTGCATTTTCTCGCACCGGTGTTCACCGGCGACGTCGTCTCGTTCCGCACCCGGACCGTCGAGACCGGCACCTCTTCGGTGACCGTCGAAGTCCTGGTGGAGGCCCAGCGATACGCGACCGGCGATCTCGTGAAGGTCACCGAGGCGCGGCTGGCGATGGTCTCCGTGAACGCCGCGGGCCGGGCGATCGCCTTCGATTCGCCGCCCTCGCAGGGGAATCCGTCGTGACCGACGCCCCGCGGCTCCGACTCGGCTGCCTGATCTCCGGGGGCGGACGCACGGTGCTGAATCTGCAGACCGCGATCGA
>JAAELP010000331.1 GCA_024226535.1 Planctomycetota bacterium
CGCGCGCCGCCCGCTCACCGTCGCTGCGTCGGCCGTCCCACGTCGTCGTAGTAATCCTGGAACGACACCCCGATCCGCTCGGCCAGTTGGTCGTGGTTCCAGCTCACGATCAGCATCGTGACGATGATCGCGAGGAGAAGCAGCCAGCCGACGGTTCGGCGTACGGGGTGCACGTGATGGGGCGGCGTGAGCGCCACGCGCGTTCTCCATCCTCCGTGAGCGTTATCGACCGAGCCGATGTCGGTCTGAAACGACACCGTCGGGACGGCCGCGCGGGACCGGTGTCTGGACGATTTGCGGGAACTGGGGGGATCGGCGCCGCCGGTTCAGCACGGTCCCCACGCCGCGATCACGGCCAGGATGTCCGCGAAGTCGACGTTGCCGTTGCCGCTCAGGTCCTCGGGACATGCGGGGGGGCACGCGCCCCACGCGCCGATGATCCGGAGAATGTCACCGAAGCCGACGTCGGCGCTGCCGTCGAGGTCGGCGGGGCAGGCCGCGCCCTCGTAGACCAGGTTCACCACGACGATGCCCTCGCCGGCGAGGCCGGCGTAGTTCAGGGCGAGGCGGTGATCCTCGTAGAAGAGCCGGGATCCGTCGAAGCCGGGGAACGTCGAGTCGGCGTCGATGGTCGCGCCGACGATGGTCGGTCGCGCCGCGTCGGTCAGCTCGAAGCGGAATCCGTTGAACGGGATCGCCGCGTAGCTGCCGTTGACGTACATCGACAACGTGTCCGCGGCGTGCGAGAAGTCACCGGTCACCCACGGATCGACGAGAACGATCTCGATCGAAGGACCGACGACCCCAGTGTCCTGCATGACGGAGGTGAAACCCGGCGCGAAGGGATCCGGGTTCTCCGTGTTCCAACCCGACTCGCCGAACACCGACTGGCCGAGGATCGCGCAATCCGCCATCGCCACCGAACATGCGCCGCAGGACAGGACCACGCTGCAAAGCACCTTCGTGATACTCATGGCAAGCTCCTTTCGTCATCACGGAGTTCGCCGAGTATCCTGCCGCGCGCGCACGCTCCTCACCACCGGCATCCGGCCCCGATCGTTCGGAAAGGACGATGTGCTTCCGGCTACGCGTCAGCGACGATCCGCTTCCTCGTCGGCGTCTTTGTCGGGCATTCGCGAGAGACGCCGGAGCACCACCGACGCCACCTCGCGCCGGTCCGGCTGCTTGAGCGCCGCGATCAGCCCTACGGACCAGACGTCGAGCGCGCGCTCGACGTCGTCGCCGTGGTAGCGCAGATCGCGCACCTCGTCGAGCCACGGCGCGTCGCAGCCGGCACAGAGCCCGGCCCAGAGCGCGTCGGCGGCCTCGTCCTCGGGGGTCATGATCACGATGGGCTCGGTCGGGGCGATCGACCGGGACGTTGGGGAGGAGGTCGTCATCGCGTGACTCCTGCAGGGTGTTCCTCGTTCATCGGCACGCCCGCGACCGGAAGGCCAGGAAGGACGGGGCAGGGGCGTCCTTCATCCCTCCAATCCCCCCGTCGCCAGTGCCCCGGTCACCCAACGGCCGCATCCGCGGATGATCGATTGGTCGTCGGCGGATGAGGCGTTGGGAGTCGGAGGACACTGTCGATGGGGCGATGGCCTGGATTGGAGGGTCGGAGGATCGAACTCCTCGGTTCTCCGTCTGCGGTTCGCGCTATGGGCACGGACCCCACGCGCCGATGATCGCGAGGATGTCGGCGAAGTCCACGACGCCGTTGCCGCTGAGGTCCTCCGGGCAGTCCGGCGGGCACGCGCCCCAGGCGCCGATGACCGCGAGGATGTCGGCGAAGTCCACCGTCCCGTTGTCGCTCAGGTCCGCGAGGCAAGGCGGGTTGGCCGGGGCGGCCCAGAATCCCACGGTGAACGTGTAGCCGCCGCCGGTCATGTCCGCCGGCGCCGCGCCGTCGGGCGCCCCGATCGTGCCGTGCACCTCGTAGCCGCCGCCGGTGGAGGTGCCGCCGCCGCCGCCGATCTCGTACCAGGAGACGTCGTGCTCCTGGGCCGGGGTCGTCGCGCCGAGAGCGAGTGCCGCCGCGGCCGCGAGCAGGAATCCCGTGCGTCTCATCGCGCACCTCCCTCGGTTTCCCGGTTCTCGAGCTTCGCGAGCCGCGCCTCCAGCGCGTCGATCCGCGACTGCTGCCGCTCGATGACCTCGCTCATCTCCAGCGTGGTCTCGTGCAGGCCCTTGATCGCCGCCAGCGCGACGCCGTCGGCATCCACGGTCGAGATGTGCTTGCTGTCCTCGCCAACGCCGAACGCGGCGCGGAAGTCCTGCGCCGTCGGCCCGATGTGCCGGATCGACGGGTCCTGGCTCTTGTAGTTCCACGTGTACACCGGCATCGCCGCCACGTCGCGCAGGATCGCGCGCCCGTCCACGTCGGCGAGGTTCTCCTTCATCGCGCGATCGCTCTGGGGCGACCAGGCGTACGCGCCGGGATGCAGTATGGCGCCGCTCGTCATGTCGGCATTGGTGAAGAACACGTACCCACCGCTCGCGCGGGCCATGAACTGGTTGTCGGCTGTCGACTCGCAGTATCCCGCACTGGTGTCGGACCACACGAACGAACCCTCTCGGTTGGCCCAGGCGCTGTTGCCCGCGGCGAAGCTGGAATCGGCCGTGGCTTCGTTGCCGACGCCGCCGGGAACGGTCGAGTACCTGCCGGACGCCACGTTGCCTTGGCCGCCACCGATCGCGCTCCTGTGGCCGGTGGCTTGGTTGTCATACCCGCCGCCGACGGCGGCCGCGTTGTCTGACGCGGTGTTCTTGTAGCCTCCGGCGATCACCGCGTTGTCGCCCGTGAGGGTGTGCCTCCGCCCGCCGGCGATCGTGCCGTACTGCCCGCTCACGACGTTCTCCCGGCCCCCGCCGATCGTGCCGTGGTCGGCATTGACGGTGTTCTCGTAGTCGAACATGCCTCCGCCGCTGATCGTCGCTCCGTCCACGCTCACACCGATGCCGTTTCCGTGGTAGCCGCCGATGATGTTCGGGGCCACGATGCCCGGGTGCAGCCTGAGCGCTTCCTGCCCCCAGGTGTGGAAGGACACCAGAGCGAACGCGTCCGTCCCGATCCACCCCGTCACCTTGACGTTCCCCGAGACGGTAAGCGCCTCGGTCGGCTCCGTCGTGCGCACGCCGAGGGACCCGCTCGCCCCGCCGATGGTGACGATGCCACCGTCGTGGTTGAGGTACAGCTTCGACTCGGCGCCGTTGTCCCGCGCCATGATCTCGTTGTTGTCGAAGCCGATGTTCTTGCCGGTGACGGGGCCGACGACCATGTACCCGCCGTCGGCGAGGCTCACGTCAGTGCCCGAGGACACGTGCACGGGCACGTCGGGGGTGTCGGTCCCGATGCCCAGGTTGCCGCCGGTGTAGCAGATGTGCGACCCGTTCATGAAGAACGGTGCGTTGAGGGCGTGCATCGCGTAGGGCGTCGAGAGCAGCGGCTGCCGCGGGTTCAGGTCGGCGCCGTTGACGTTGAGCTGGAGCCACAGCTCGCGCCCGTCGAAGAACTGCGAGCCGTAGTCAAGCTCGACCATCACGAGGCCGTCGTGGACGGGCTGGTCGTCGAAGAAGTTCGAGCCGAGCGCCGTTCCCAGCGTCGGCACGTCGTAGAGGCTGATCGTGAGGTCGATCGGCTGGCTCACCGGCGTGACGCCGTGGGTGATGAAGCCCTGGTACGAGAAGCTCGTCGTGCCGGCGAACGCCGGTGCGGCGCACAGTGCGACCGCGACGAGCCCCACCCTGAAGTGTTGCGCGAATCTCATGGCTGGCTCCTTGCTTGTCCATCGGGTGCGCGGAGCGATACTCACCGGCGCGCCGCGCCGGCGCCGTTGGCGGGCAGGTTCTTCATGCCAACATGGCGAGCCCCCGCGCACCCACAACCGGAAGTTCCGAAAGCGGTCGCATTCTGCCGCGGGCAGCGCGCGGTGGCTATTGGGATCCCGCCCCGAGAAGCGAAGGCGTGGTGCGCGTGAGCGCGGCGCGATACCGGAGTTCGCGATCCGGCCATACACTTTTCGTGTTCTCACGAGAACGGGTTTGCCTTCGCCTGTTCACGGCCCAGGCGGCAAGGGATAATGCCGATTCGGCGGCGCCCGCCGGGCCCGACGGGCGCTGGCACGGCCGGAGAGGAGATCAACATGTCCCGCTATGCGCTCGTCCGGGGCCACGTGGCCGCCGGGATCGTCGCCGTCGTCGCGTGCGGCTTGCTCGCCGCCCGGTCCCTCGCCCCGCCGCCGTGTTTCCTCGATCCGCCGTGCGACGGCTCGGCCGAAGGCGAGCCGTGCAGCGATTCGGTCAACGGAGGGTGCGACGTCTTCCCCCCCAGCTTCGGCGACATCGAGATCGACGGAGACGCCGTCTGCGGGACGAACTGGGCGCACGACGCCGACCGCGACGAGGACTGGTACCTGTTCAACGTGAGCGAGGCCCGGACGATCCATGTCCACCTGCGCGCCGAGACGAGCAGCGTCGCGCTCATCTACGGGCTGTTCCCGATCACGCACTGCCCGACGACGGGACAGCCGCCGGGAACACACGCGTACTCCGGGAACTGCGACGCCGACCACGTCGTCGGCGAGTACACGCTCGAACCGGGCGCCCACGCGGTGGTCGTCCTCACCGGGAACGAAAGCGGCGAGGCGATCCTGGACGGCTTCCCGTGCCCCGACGGCACGGAGACGAACAACGCGTACGAGCTGCGCCTGACGTCACCGGTGTGCCAGCTCGATCCTCCCTGCGAGGGGGTGGACGAGGGCGAGCCGTGCAACGAGTTCGTCCCGGACTCGGTCAACGGCGGCTGCACCGTCGAGCCGAACCTCTTCGGCGCGGTGACGGTCAACGGCCCGGCCATCTGCGGCACGAACTGGGCGTACAGCGGCGTGCGGGACACCGACTGGTTCCGGTTCCAGCTCGTCGGCACCAAGGAGATCTCGATCGATCTGCGCGCCGAGGTGTCGACGATCGCGATCATCGCCGCCCTCGGCGACGGTGGAACGTGCCCCCCCGTGCTCTCGGAGGGGACGATGGCCTTCGCGGATCTGTGCGACGAGGCGGTGAGCGTGACCGGCAGCTACGTCCTGCCCGCGGGCTGGTACGTGTTGTTCGTCGGCACGGCGCTCGATCCGGACGGGACGCCGCGGTACGACGGGTTGCCGTGTCCGCCGCCCGGGTGGCCGACGCACAATGCCTACGAGGTGCGCCTGACCGCGCCGTGTGCCGAGGATCTCGGCGGTAACGGCGTCGTGGACTTCGCCGACATCCTGATGGTCATCGGCGGCTGGGGACCGTGCGGCGTGTCGTGCCCGGTCGATCTCGACGGCAGCGGTGATGTCGGCTTCGGCGACATCCTCGCCGTGATCGGCGCGTGGGGTCCGTGCTGAGCGGGCAGAGGTAGCGAGGGCCTGGTTCGGTTCGGATTCCTCGGGAACGGGGCGAGGTTCGTATTGTCGCGGGAGCGAGCCGTCCCGACGATGCGTGTCGCCCGGAGCAGGGGAAGGAGATCCGCCATGACCCGCTCCCGGTTGCGTCCCGCGCGCGTCGTTCTCACCGCCGTCGTTCCCGCCACCTGCTGCACGCTCGCGTCGAACGCCCTCGCCGCCGGCAGCGACGTGCCCGACGGCTCGGTCCAGATCACCCACGCCCAGATCCTCGTCGGCGTCACCGTCAGCGGCGACACGTCCGACAACACCGACTTCAGCGACTCCGGCACGGTCCCGCTCACCGACTGCGGCGCGTCGATCGCGCCGGACGAGTGGTACCGGCTCGTGATCACGAGCCCGATCGAGATCGACGTCTCGCTCTGCGATCCGGGCGGGACGTTCTACGACTCGAAGATCTGGGTGCAGAACTCCGTCGGCACCGTGCTCGCGTGCAGCGACGACGGATGCGGGAGCACCGGCGGGCCGTCGTTGATCGAGGGCCTGCTGCTGACGCCGGGTTCCTTCGACCTCGCCATCGACGGCTACGGCAGCGCCTCCGGCGCGTACTCCGCCGAGTTGAGCGAGGCGGTGCCGCCGCCGCCGTGCTTCCTCGCCCCTCCGTGCAGCGGCGACCCGGAGGGCGAGCCGTGCAACCACTCCATCCCCGACACGATCAACGGAGGCTGCAACAGCGAGCCGGACGTGTTCGGTACGGTGACCGTCGACGGCCCCGCTATCTGCGGCACCGCCTGGGCGCACAACGGGACCCGCGACACGGACTGGTACCGCTTCCATCTCGCCGAGACGACCGAGCTGGACATCGAGCTTCGCGCCGAGGCGCCCACGGTGGCTTTCTTCGGTCGGCTCCAGGACGACGGGAGCTGCCCGGTGGCCGAGCTCCTCGCCGACGAGAACGCGTTCCGGAACTGCGAGGACCCCGGGTTCGACGGCCATGCGATCCTCGTGCCCGGCTGGTACTTCCTCTTCGTGGGCATCGGCGTCGAGGACGGCAACGGGCTCTTCGACGGCTACCCCTGCCCGGACGGGACGTACACCGACAACGCCTACGAGGTTCGGGTCCGGCGGCAGGCGTGCTTCCTCGACCCGCCGTGCGACGGCGTGGACGAGGGCGAGCCGTGCGACGAGTATGCCACCGACATCTACAACGGCGGGTGCAACAGCGACGCCGGCGCGTTCGGTTCGATCACGATCGACGGCCCGGCGATCTGCGGGACGAACTGGGCCCGCGACTGGGAGCGCGACCAGGACTGGTACGCGTTCACCGTCGACGGCGCGCCGCGCACGATCGACGTGCACCTGCGTGCCGAGACGAGCAGCATCGCGTTCGTCTACCGGATGTCGTTCGGGGGAGCGTGCCCGATCATGTTCACGCCCCCCGGCGATCACGCCTACTCAGCGAGCTGCGATCCCGTACCCGTCGTGGGGCGCTACACGCTCGATCCCGACTTCTACTCGGTGGTCGTCGTCACCGCCGACGAGAGCGGTGCGCCGCTGTGGCACGGATTCCCGTGTCCCGACGGCACGTGGCGCAACAACGAGTACCGGTTGAGCCTGCGCACGCCCCTGGAGGCGGACCTCAGCGGCAACGGCTACGCGGACTTCGCCGACATCCTCATCGTGATCCAGACGTGGGGACCGTGCAGCGCCTGCCCGTCCGATCTCAACGGCAACGGCTACGCGGACTTCGGCGACATCCTGGTGATCATCGGGGCGTGGGGCTCGGGCGAGTAGGCGCCCGGCTCCATCCCGGTAAGGAGAACGACCCATGCTGACCAGGGACCTGCTGCTGGCGACCATCGGGCTCGCCACGATCGTGCTGGCCATGACGTCGGGCAGCGCCTCGACGCCGCCGACAGCCGGCGACGGGGAGACGGCGCTGCCAGAACCGGAGACGACCGGCGGGATGGCGCTTTCGGAAGCGATCGCGACGCGGCGCTCGGTGCGCGCGTTCCGCAAGACGCTGCTGACGCCGGCTCAGGTGGGGAGCATCTGCTGGTCGGCGCAGGGGATCACCGATTCGGCCGAGGGCCGGCGCGCCGCCCCCTCGGCCGGCGCGTTGTACCCGATGACCGTCTATGTCGTCGATGCGGACGGCGTGTTCGAGTACCGGCCGAAGAAGCACGCCCTGCGCCGGGTGCGGGCCGGTGACGTGCGCGCCGATCTCCGCGCCGCCGCCCTGGACCAGTCGTGCGTGGACGCGGCGCCGACGTGCCTCGTCGTCGCGATGACGGTGAAGCGCAGCGCCCGCAAGTACGGGACGTGGGGGGAGCGCTACTGCCTCATCGAGGCGGGCCACATTGCCCAGAACGCGCTCTTGCAGGCGACGGCCCTCGGCCTCGGCGGCGTGCCCGTCGGCGCGTTCGACGATGATCGCGTGGCCGCGATCCTGGGCCTGCCCGACGGCTGCGAGCCGGTCTACATGTTGCCGCTGGGTGTCCCGGCCCGCGGGTAGCCGATCGTCGTCAGGTCCTCGGTGATCTCCGCGAGCGTGGTCGGATCGTCGATCGTCGCCGGTATCTTGTGCTCGGCGCCGTCGGCGATCCGCTTGATCGTGCCGCGCAGGATCTTGCCGGAGCGCGTCTTCGGCAGGCGCTTCACGACCACCACGTTCTTGAAGGCGGCGACGGGACCGATGCGCTCGCGCACGAGCGTGACCAACTCCACCTTGATCGTGTCGTGATCGCTCTTGGCGTCGGCGTTGAGGACGACGAGGCCGACGGGCAGCTCGCCCTTGAGCGTATCGGCGGCGCCGACCACGGCGCACTCGGCGACATCGGGATGCGAGGCGAGCACTTCCTCCATCGCGCCCGTCGAGAGACGGTGGCCGGCGACGTTGATGATGTCGTCGATGCGGCTCATGATCGACAGGTAACCGTCTTCGTCGAAGCAGCCGGCGTCGCCGGTGAGGTAGTGCCCGGGGTACCGCGACAGGTAGCCGCGGCGGTAGCCCTCGTCGTCCTTCCAGAGCGTGAGCAGGTTGCCCGGCGGCAGCGGGAGCTTGACGGTGATGTTGCCGATGTCACCGGTGGCGACGTCGTTGCCTTCCTCGTCGAGCACGTGGATGTCGTACCCGGGCACGGGCTTCGTCGGCGAGCCCGGCTTCACCGGGAGCAGCCCGAGCCCGATGCAGTTGGCGGCCATCGCCCAGCCGGTCTCCGTCTGCCACCAGTGATCGATGACGGGGATGTCCAGTTGCTGCTGCGCCCACTCGAGCGTGGCTGGGTCGCACCGCTCGCCGGCGAGGAACAACGCGCGGAGGCTCGTGCGGTCGTGCCTCCCGACGTGCTCGCCGTGCGGGTCGTCGCGCCGAATGGCGCGGAACGCGGTGGGCGCCGTGAACAGCACGTTCACCTTGTGCTCGTCGACGACGCGCCAGTATGCGCCGGGGTCGGGCGTGCCGACGGGCTTGCCCTCGTAGAGCACGGTGGTGCAGCCGGCGAGCAGGGGGGCGTAGGCGATGTACGAGTGGCCGACGACCCAACCCAGGTCCGACGCCGACCAGAAGACTTCGCCGGGCTCCAGGCCGTAGATCGCCTTCATCGACCACGTGAGCGCGACGGCGTGTCCGCCGTGATCCCGTACGACGCCCTTCGGCGTACCGGTGGTGCCGGAGGTATAGAGGATGTACAGCGGGTGCGTCGCATCGACGCTGACGCAGCCGGCGGGCGCCGCGCCCGCCATCAGCTCGCCCCAGTCCACATCGCGCCCTTCGATCATCGTCGCTTGCGCCTGCGGGCGCTGGAGGATCACGCAGGTCGTGTCCTCGGCGTTGGCGATGCGGAGCGCCTCGTCGAGCAGCGGCTTGTACTGCACGATGCGGTTCGGCTCGATGCCGCAGGAGGCCGAGACGACCAGCTTCGGATCGGTCTCCGCGATGCGCGTGGCCAACTCCCGGGCCGCGAACCCGCCGAAGACCACGGAGTGCACGGCGCCGAGACGCGCGCACGCGAGCATCGCGATCACCGTCTCGGGAACCATCGGCATATAGATGACGACCCGATCGCCGTGTCCGACGCCGAGCGACGCGAACGCGCCGGCGCAGCGCGCAACCTCATCGAGCAGGTCGCGGTAGGTGAGCGTGCGCTTCGTGTCGGCCACCGGGCTGTCGTAGATCAGGGCCGCCTGGTCGCCGCGCCCGTTCTCGACGTGCCGGTCGATCGCGTTGTAGCACGTGTTGAGCTTGCCGCCGGCGAACCAGCGGTAGAAGGGGGCGTTACTGTCGTCGAGGACGCGATCCCAGCGCCGGTCCCAGTGCACGAGTTCGGCGAGGGCGGCCCAGAAGTCCTCGGGGCGCTCGGTGGAAAGACGGTGCGCGGTGTCGTGATCGATGTCGGTCATGGCGGTGGTGGAGGTGGTTGACATAGGCCCGCATTCTATGCCTGCGCCGCGTGCCGTTCGCCTTGCAGAACGGGTTCGGCTCCCCATGGCACGAGCGCGCCCGCCCGTCTAGCGTGGCGTTTCGGTGGGGAGTGCAAGGAGCTGGATATGACCCTTCTGTTGACCGGTTCGGACGTCAAGAACGTGCTCGACATGAAGAGCACGATGGACATCGTCGAAAAGGCGTTCGCGGAGCTGCACAACGGCACGGCCGTGATGCCGCCACGCACGCCCGTGCCCGTGCCCGAGCACGAGGGCGTCTCGCTGTTCATGCCCGCGTTCATCAAGGACATGCGCGCGTTCGGGGCGAAGATCGTCAGCGTCTTCAAGAACAACCCGAAGAAATACGACCTGCCCACCGTGCTCGGCGTCATCGTGCTGCTCGACGACCGCACGGGCGAGCCGCTGGCGATCGTTGACGGCGGCCACCTCACCGCCATGCGCACGGGCAGCGTCTCCGGGATCGCCACGAAGCACATGGCCAAGCCCGACGCGCACGTCGGGGCGATCATCGGCACCGGCATGCAGGCCCGGACGCAGGTGTGGGCGATGTGCGAGGCGAAGCCGTTCGACCGGATCCTCGCCTACTCCGTCGACCCGCCCGAGCAGGTCGAGGCGTTCTGTCGCGAGATGAGCGAGCAGCACGGGACGGCGTTCGAACGCGCCGCCACCGCCGAGGCGGCGGTGCGCGAGGCCGACGTGATTACGCTCGCCACCAGCGCGGCGGAGCCGATCATCGACTTCGACTGGTTGCACCCGGGATGCCACATCAACGGGGTTGGCTCCCACGCCCCGCACATGCGCGAGCTGGACGAGAGGACCGTGTGCACCGCGCGGATCATCGCCGACCAGAAGGAAGCGTGCCTCGCCGAGTCCGGCGACTTCATCATCCCGATGAAGGCCGGGAAGTGGGACGCGTCGATGATCGCCGGTGATCTCGGCGACGTCGTGACCGGCGAGGTCGCGGGTCGAACCGACGCCGAGGAGGTCACGCTCTTCAAGAGCAACGGCCTGGCGATCCAGGACCTGTCGACGGCGTACGCGGTTTACCTCCGCGCGAAGGAACGCGGGGTCGGGATGGAGATCGATCTCGCGTCGTGAGCCTCAGGGCTTGAAGCCCCAGGCGCACCAGAAGCTGCCACCGTAGGTGAATGCCGCGGTGCCGTCGTCCATCGCCTCGCGCCAGCGCGTCGTGCGCCGGCGGCGGGAGCGCATCGCGTTGCGGACCGTGCGTTCGTCGCAGCCGGCAGCCCGCATCTGCTCGGCGGTGTGCTTGATGTCGATCCGGTCCATGCCGTCGTCGGCGCACTGCGCGCGGGTGTTCTCGAGCGTGACCTGCTGCGCGGGTGAGCGGTAGGGAGGTGCGATCCAACGCACGAGCTCGTTGACCCGGGCATCGACGTCACGCAGGCCTCGCTGCTCCATCCACGCCGGCAGGTAGAGCCCGACCGACCAGTCGCCGCGACCGAGCTTCCGCCGGCCGTGGTGCGAGAGCAGCTCGTGCTCGCACCGAGCGGCGGCCTGCCGGACCGTCGGGCGGTCGGTGCTGTCCCATCCCCACGGGCATCCGCCCACGGCATTGTCGAAGACGGCGATACAGCCGCCGGGCTTCGCGACGCGAATCAGCTCGTCGAGGGCGCGCTCCGGCTCGGCGAGGTGGCACATGACCACCTGCATGAGCACGGCGTCGAAGGTGTCGGTGTCGAAGGGGAGCGAGAAGATGTCACCGGCGTGGAACTCCGCGGCGCTCCCGATGCCTTCCCTCTTCGCGAGCCGCGCGGCGGTCTCCAGCAGGGACGGCTCGCGATCGAGCCCCACGAGACGACCTCCGGGCAGGCAGCGCGGTCCGAAGGTGCGCAGGCTGTAGCCGTAACCGCATCCGGCGTCGAGCAGCGCCATGCCCGGCGCGAGCCGGAAGTGTGCCGACAGCGACCCGATCTGCTCGGGCGACCACATGTTGCGGCGTTGCCGGATGAGGATCTCGTCCTGAACGGCGCGGTCGGTGTAATCGAGACCGACTGACTTCTTCTTCGATGTCATGCGGCGTCTCCCGGCCCCGACGCGCGACGGCGGTCCCGCGGGTCGGTCGGCGGGCTTGCATTCCTTCATCGGAGCGGGTCCCGGAGAGGGTCCAGAATCGGCGCCGGGGGCGGTGGCGGGTACGCTGACGGCGCACGCTGGTCCGGGAGCCCCCTCGTGTCCATTTCCGTCGTCGATCCCGTCGGTGCGGCCATCGAGCGAACGCGTCTCGTCCTCTTCCGCCCCTTTGACATCGGCAAGTGGTTCGTTCTGGGATTCTGCGCGTTCCTCGCCTACCTCGGCCAGGGCGGCGGCGGCGGCGGCGGCGGCGGTTTTCCGTCGGGCCCCGGTGGCGGCGGCGGCGGCGGCGGACCGTCCGCCGAAGTTCAGCAGGCGCTCGACTGGATCAAGGCGAACATCACTCTCATCGTCGGGATCGCGCTCGTCGTCATCGTGATCATCCTCGTGATCTCCGCCCTCGTGATCTGGGTGCGCAGTCGCGGCAAGTTCATGTTCATCGACGGGCTCGTCCACAACCGCGGCGCGGTGGTCGAGCCGTGGAAGCGGTTCCGGCCGCACGGCAACAGCCTCTTCGCGTTCACGTTCGTGCTCGCCTTCGGGGCGACGCTCGTGGTGCTGCTGATCATCGCGCTCGCCGTGATGATCGCGTGGCCGGATATCGAAGCCGGGCGCTTCGGGGCCGGCGCGCTGACCGCCATCCTCGGCGGTGGGCTGCTCTTGTTCCTGTGGATGCTCGTCTTCGGCATCGTCTCCATGCTCCTCGAGGACTTCGTGGTGCCGGCGATGTACCGCCACGACATGCCGGTGATGGCCGCGTGGTCCGCCGTGCGCGCCGACGTGCTGTCCGGGCGTCTCGGCACGATCGTCCTCTACATCCTGATGAAGATCGTGCTCGGGATCGCGATCGGCATCATCGCCCTCGTCGCGATGTGCGCGACGTGCTGCATCGCCGCGATTCCCTACATCGGCACGGTGATCCTGCTGCCCTTGTACGTGTTCATCCGGTGCTACTCGATCTGTTTCCTGGAGCAACTCGGACCGCACTGGCGTTTCTTCGACGACATCACGCCGGCGCCCGCCGTCATGCCGGGGACTCCCGCGTGACGCGCTCGAGCCGCTGACCGCGCCGGCCACCGATGGTCTTCAGCTCCTTCACCTTCATGCTCCTGTTCCTGCCGGTCTGCCTGGTCGGCTTCTGGCTGTTGGCGCACGGGCGGGGGAGGGGGATCGCCGCGACGCTGTGGCTCGCCGCGTGCTCGCTGGTGTTCTGCGGTTGGGGGGATCCGTTCGACCTCGTGCCGCTCCTCGGCTCGGTGGTCGTCAACTACCTGCTCGGGCGGGTTCTGGAGACGATCCCGGCGCTCGGCCTGCGGCGAGCGGTCCTCGCCGGCGGCGTGACGCTGAACCTCGCGCTGCTCGGGTACTTCAAGTACACGGGGTTCTTCCTCACGCAGTTGGGCTTCGATCCGAACGGTCCGGGCGTTCCCGTCGTCCTGCCGCTGGCGATTTCGTTCTACACGTTCCAGCAGATCGCCTACCTCGTGGACGTCCACCGCGGGCGCACGCACGAGCATCGGTTCGCGGACTACTGCCTGTTCGTCACGTTCTTCCCGCAGCTCATCGCGGGCCCGATCGTGCACCACCGCGACATGCTCCCGCAGTTCGTGCGGCGCGTGTTCCGGTTCCGGGCCGAGGACGTGTCGGTGGGCATCGGCTTCTTCGTCATCGGTCTCACGAAGAAGGTGCTCGTGGCCGACACGCTCGCGGGGCCCGTGGCGGCGGTCTTCGACAGCGGCGGCGCGCCGGGCTTCCTCGAGGCGTGGCTCGGGGCGCTCGCGTACACGCTCCAGCTCTACTTCGACTTCTCCGGCTACTCCGACATGGCGATCGGCCTGGGTCGTCTGCTCGGCGTGCGCCTGCCGTTCAACTTCCACTCGCCCTACCGCGCCGCGAGCCCGAGCGAGTTCTGGCGGCGGTGGCACATGACGCTGTCGGCGTTCCTGCGGGACTATCTCTACATCCCGCTCGGCGGCAACCGGCACGGCCGGGGACGCCGGTACCTCAACCTCATGGTGACGATGCTCCTCGGAGGGCTCTGGCACGGCGCCGCGTGGACGTTCGTGCTCTGGGGTGGGCTGCACGGCCTTGCGCTCATGGCCCACCACGCGTGGCGCGCGGTGACGGGTACGCGTCTGGGGCCGGGCGGATTCGGCCGCATCTTCGCGGGCCGCGTGTTCACGTTCGGCGTGGTGGTGTTCGGTTGGGTGCTCTTCCGGGCGCAGGACTTCCCGACCGCCGGCCGCGTGTACGCGGCAATGCTCGGGGCCAACGGGGTGAGCCTGGAGCTTGGCGCGATCTCCGACACGATCGCGATGCTCATCGCGGTCCTGCTCGTCGTGGTCTGGTGCGTTCCGAACACGCAGCAGCTCATGCGCCGCTACCGGCCCGGCCTGGAGCCGGCGCCGCGATGGGACGGCTGGCCGCCGGTCGGACGCTGGCGGTGGCGCCCGATCGCGGGTTGGGGTCTGCTCATGGCGGCGCTGACGCTCGTGGCGCTGATGCACAACGCGCGCGTCAGCGATTTCATCTACTTCCGTTTCTGAGGCGACGTTTCGTGCCCGAGCCACATCCCCGATTCCTGGTCGTATACCTCGTGACGCTCGGTGTCGCGGGCGCGCTCCTCGCCGGCTTCAACGCGGTGATCGACCCGTTCGGGGCTTATCGCGTGCTGCCGTCGGTCGGCGAGCACCGCGACACGCACGACACGCGACCGACGCGGGCGGAGACCATTCGTCACGATCAATGGGACACGGTGCTCTTCGGAAGTTCGCTCGTGGTCGTCGGTCTCGACCCGACGCATCCCGCGCTCGGCGCGTCGTGCTACAACCTCGGGCTCTCCGGTAGCTCCCTCGAGGAGCAGGAGGATGTCCTCGACTACGTGCGGCGACACAACGAGACCACCCAGTTCGTCTGGGTCCTCGACATCGATTACTTCGACGAGCGGACGTCACCTCTCAGCGTCTACGGGCGAAGTCCGTTCGACCCGTCGCTGAGCCCGTTGGAGTACCACGCGGGCAATCTCCTGGGCATGGAGGCGACGGAGTTGTCGTTCCGTACGCTGCGTCGCATGCGCGACAGCGGCTCGATGGAGCACGATGCGCTGGGGCGGCGCATCCGGCCGCTCCTGCCGCTCGGGGTGCCGCAACGCGTGCTGTTCGATCAGGCCGTGCCCCCGATGGAGGAGCGCGGCGCGCTCCGGATCTCCGCCGAGCGCCTGGAACGGTTCGAGGGCATGGTGGCTTCGGCCCTCGACGACGGCGTGAAGCTGCGCATCGCGATCCCGCCCATCCACGCGTCGGGTCTCACGGCCTGGTTCGCCGACGGGGGGACCGCCATCGGCACCTGGAGGCGGCGCCTCGTGGAGATCGTCGATCGGCAGAACCGACGCGTTCCCGCTGCCCCGGTTGTCGAGCTGTGGGACTTCCTGGGCTTCAACGCCTACAGCTCCCAGTTCATCCCGGACGCCGACGATCGCGAGACGCGTCATCGCTGGTTCTGGGACCCGGTGCACTTCAAGAAGGAGCTGGGCGACCTGATGCTCGAACGGATGATCGAGTCACGCGGCGACCCACGCTTCGGGGTGCGTCTGGACATCGACAACGTCGACGCGCACAACGCTCAACAGCAGCGCACCTACAAGGAGCGGCTCCAGCCGCGAATCTAGCGCTGTCGTACCCGATACACGCACCGATCGTCGTCGGTGAGCAGGTGTTTCGTGCGCTCGACCTCGACGTCGTCGCCGAGCGTCTCTCGAAACACCTCCAGCTCGGCGCGGCACAGCCCGGTGCACGCGCGGGCCGCGTCGCAGATCGGGCAGTGGTGCTCGATGAGCAGGTAACAGCCGGGGCTCTCCGGCACGACCTCCGCCATGTATCCCTCGGCCGTCCGCTGCTCGGCGAGCGCCTCGACGCGCTGCTTCAGCGAGGCGCCCGCTCCGGCGAGGCGCCGGTAGAGATTGACCTGGTCGCGGGCGCGGACCTCGACGATACGCATCAGGCCGGCCTCGCCCCCCGAGACGCGGATCGCGTCGATGAGCCCCACCGCAAGCTCGGCGTGGTGATCGGGGAACAACGCCCCGGCGCGATCGGTGAGCGACCACTCGACCGAAGGCCGCCCGCGACCCGCCGGCGGGCGGGGGCTCGGGCGGACGAGCCCGGCCTCCTCCAGAGCCCCGAGGTGCTGGCGCGCGGCGACGTCGGTGGTCCCGGCGCGGGAGGCGATATCCTGGGCGGTCGCGGGTCCAAGGCGCTTCAGGAGCCCCAGGACCTTCCGTTTTGCTTCGCTGAGAGACGTCGTATCGGCCATCAGACCACAGGATATGCGGTCGGCGACCATTTTCCAAAGAGCTTGCTTGACAAAATCGACCGGGCGGCCAATAAATACAAAAGCACTCACTTTTGTAAACAAGGAGTCCTCCCATGCACCTCGAGCACGTGAACCTGACCGTCTCGGACCTCGATCGTTCGGTCGATTTCTACCGCCGCCTGCTGGGGTACGAGGTGCGGTGGCGGCGGGAGGCCGCCGACGATCTGCCCGCCGCGGCTCACGTGGGGGACGAGAACCACTACATCGCGATGTTCCAGTCCGCGCCGGCGCCGGCGATGGCACCGGTGTCCTACGACGCCGTCGGGCTGAATCACTTCGGCTTCGTGGTGGACGATCTCGACGCGGCTCGCGATCGGCTGAGGGACCTCGGCGTCGAGCCGCACTCCGAGGCGGATTACGACCCGGGCCGGCGTCTCTACTTCCACGACCCCGACGGCATCGAGGTGGAGCTGGTGGAGTACTCGACGGCGCCGGCCTGATTCACGAGTCCACGCTTCGCGCCTGCCTCCGGACCCGGTAGGATCGCCGCCGGGTTCGGAGGCCGATGATGGACGGCAACGACGAACAGAAGCGGGGCGACGATACGCCGGTGATCGGCGCGGGCCCGAACGAGTTCTCGCGCCGGACCTTCCTCCAGACGATGGGTATCTCCGCCGCGGCGGGCGCGCTCGCGGACGGGGCCGACGCGCAGTCCGCCCGCGGCCCGATCGACCGTGTGCCGATCATGGGCCCCGGCCCCGTCGACGTCAGACTGCACGTGAACGGCACGCTGCTCCACGCCTCCGTCGAACCCGCGACGACGCTCCTGGAGACGCTCCGCATGGAGCACGGGCTGACCGGCACCAAGGAGGTCTGCGACCGCGGCGCGTGCGGCGGATGTTCCGTCCTCGTGAACGGGCGTCTCGTCGCCTCGTGCATGATGCTCGCGGTCGACGCCGAGGGCGCGAGCATCACGACGATCGAGGGCTTTGCCGAGGGTGACGTGCTGGACCCGATCCAGGAAGCGTTCATCCGGCACGACGCACTCCAGTGCGGGTTCTGCACGCCCGGGCTGATCGTCGCCGTCCGCGCGTTGCTGAACGACATCCCGCGGCCGACGCTCGACGAGATCAAGCGTGGGCTCGCGGGGAACCTCTGCCGTTGCGGCACCTACACGAACGTCTTCAACGCGGTGCTCGACGCCTCGGGCCAGCAACCCGTCCGCGACCAGGGGGGCACCGCATGAGCAAGGCACCGCGCCATCTCCCGACGGTGATGCCCACCGACAACCGCCCGCTCAACGCCGGCGGCGCGATGGACGACGACACGTCGCGGCTCGACGCTGTCGCCAAGGTCACCGGTCGCGCGAAGTACAGCCGCGACCGCTACCTGCCGAACGGGTTGTTCGTCGGCTTCATCCGTTGTCCGTGGGGCGCCGCGAGCCTCGACTCGATCGACACCCGCGCCGCGAAGGCCGTGGTCGGCGTGCACGAGGTGACGATGACCCGCGACGAGGGCAAGTACCACGGGCACAACGTCGGGTACGTCGTGGCCGAGACGAAGCACGCGCTTCGCCGCGCGATCCGGGCCGCCGCCCCGCAGTGGGAGCGTCGCGCCGTGCGCACCACGATCACGGATGACGCCGGCGATCCGCCGGATCCCGGGGCGAAGACCGAAGACCTGCTCGCGGGCGCCGACCACGTGCTGGAGGCGACCTACTCGACGCCCGTGCAGACGCACTCGGCGCTGGAGACGCACGGCGTCATCGTAGACCACGACGGCGACCGGGCGACGGTGTACGCCACGACGCAGGGCACGTTCTCCGTACGCGACGGCATCGGCGACGCGCTGAACCTGCCGACGAGCCGGTACGAGGTCGTCTGCGAGTACGTCGGCGGCGGGTTCGGAGCGAAGTTCGGGCCGGGCAAGGAGGGGATCGTCGCCGCCGAGGTCGCCGCGAAGTACAAGCGGCCCGTCTACCTGTTCGTCGATCGCGCCGAGGAGCACCTCGATACGGGGAACCGGCCGTCGCTCCGCGCCCAGGCGCGGGTGGGCTTCACGGCCGACGGCAGGCCGGTCGGCGGCGCGATCCACACGTGGGGCGGCGTCGGTGTCGCCCGCGGTGGCGGGGGAGCGCGCTTCCCGTCCGGGCACTACGACCTCGGCGACGTCGAGAAGACCCACGAGGACGTTCGCTTCAACGGTGGAGCGCCGCGGGCGATGCGCGCACCCGGTTGGCCGCAGGGCATCTTCGCCGAGGAGCTGATGCTCGACGAGATCGCGACGGCGGCCGGTGCCGATCCGCTGGAGCTGCGCACTCGTCTGGACGTCAGCGAGAACCGGCGCGAGATGTACCGCCGCGGCGCCGAGTTGATCGGGTGGGACCGGCGACCGGCGACTGGCGCGCAGTCCGGGCGTCTGCGACGCGGCTTCGGCGTCGGCTCCACGAGCTGGCCCCGCATTCCCGCCCGCGCCGAGGCCGAGGTCGCCATCCACCGCGACGGCTCGATCGAGGCGCGCTCCGGTACCCAGGACATCGGGCAGGGGCTGCGCACGGTCGTCGGGGTCGTGGTCGCGGAGAAGCTCGGCGTGCCGCTGCGGATGGTCGAGCCGCGCATCGGGCGCTCCTCGCTTCCGCCGGGTCCCGCATCGGGCGGCTCGATGACGTCGCCGAACACCGCGCCGGTCTTGATGGCCGCCGCGCTCGACGCGAAGGCGAGGCTGTTGTCGATCGTCGCCGAGCGTCTCGCGGTGGACGCGAGCGAGTTGGACATCGCCGACGGGCGCATCCTGCGCGACGGCGCGACCGCGATGGAGTGGGCCGACGCGTGCCGCCGGCTCCCCGCCGAAGGCATCGTCGGCCGCGCCGACGCCAACGACGGACGCGCGCACTTCGGCGAAGGCCACAGCCACGGCGTGCAGTTCGTCGATCTCGACGTCGACGCCGAGACCGGCCTCGTGCACGTCCGGCGCGTGGTGGCGTTCCAGGCGTGCGGTCGCGTGGTCTGCCGCAAGACGGCCGAGAGCCAGATCATCGGCGGCGTGATCCAGGGTCTGAGCTTCGCGTTGTTCGAGGACAAGCTCCTCGATCGGCGCACCGGCGCGATGGTGAACCCGAACCTGGAGATGTACAAGATCCTCGGATCGGTGGACGTGCCGCGTATCGAGCCGATCCTCTGGACGAAGGGGCAGACGGGCGTGCGCTCGCTCGGTGAGCCGCCCGTGGTTCCGACCGCCGGCGCCGTCGCCTGCGCGGTCTACAACGCGATCGGGACCCCGGTCCGCCACCTGCCGCTGACGCCGGACAAGGTGCTCGCCGCGCTGGAAGGAGGCGCCGCGTGAACCGCTTCGCCGTCGCCCGCCCCCACACCGTCGAGCAGGCCAGTCGCCTCGTGACCGACGCGCGTTTTTCGCTGCCGGTGCTCAAAGGCGGCGGCATGGACCTCGTCGACCACATGAAGGAAGGGCTGCTCGAACCCGACCTGCTCGTGGAGTTGCGCGGCCTCGGCGCGGTTCCGGGGGGCGAGGGCATCGTGGCCGACGGCGCCGGCGTCCGGATCGACGGGCGTGTGACGCTCGCGGAGATCGCGGCGTCGAGAATCGTGAACGAGCGTGCGCCGGTCGTCGCCCGCGCCGTCGGCTCCGCGGCCACGCCGCAGGTGCGCAACGTCGCGACGGCCGCGGGCAACCTGCTCCAGCGCCCGCGGTGCTGGTATTACCGCAACGAACAGTTCGAATGCCTCAAGAAAGGTGGCCTCGCCTGCTTCGCCGCCGACGGCGAGAACAAGTTTCACGCGATCTTCGGGGACGGGCCGTGCTACATCGTGCACCCGTCGAACCTCGCCCCGGCCCTGGCGGTGTGCGACGGCGTCGTGCATCTCGCCGGCGGCGAACGCGCGTCGATCCGGATCGCCGATCTCTACCACCTGCCGGCCGCCCGCGTGCGCGACGAGCACGACCTGCGTCCCGGCGAGGTCATCACGCACATCACGCTCGCACCCGCTCCGCGCAGCGGCTTCCACGCGGTCAAGGAGAAGCAGTCGTTCGACTGGCCGCTGGTGATGGCCGCGGTCACGCTGGAGCTGGATGGCGCAACGATCACGTCCGCCCGCGTCTGCGCCGGCGCCGTCGCGCCGGTCCCGTGGCCGCTGCCGGACGTCGAGCGGCGTCTTTCCGGCGTGCGGGTCGACGACGAAGCGGCCGTGCTCGACGCGTGCTCGACCGCCGCCGACGGGGCGCGCCCGCTCGCCGAGAACGCCTACAAGCTCGCGCTGCTGCCCGTTGCCGTGCAGCGCGCCGTGCTCGACGCGGCCGGGCGTCCGGTGGAGACGAAGCGATGAGCGAAGAGCGACCGGTCCGGCTGGAGACGAGCTGCGTCAACCTCCGGCACAAGCTCATGTACGTGGACGAGCGCCAGAGCACGCCCGGTCTCGTCGACGACTCGTCGGATACGCGCATCTTCTGGTGCGTGAAGACGCAGGAGTCGCTCGGGCCCGACAGCGACCCGGTCAGCCCCCGCGACTGTGAGCCGAATCGGTCGTGCTACTGCGGCGGCGGGTAAGTCACGCCGAGTACCGCGCGACGGCGACGAAATGGCAGGCGGTCCCCGCCATCACGCACACGTGCCACGCGAGGTGCGCGTAGGGCATGGTCTTCGCCCGGTAGAACAGCACGCCGCCGGTGTACGCCACGCCGCCGGCGAGCAGCCACGCGAGCCCCCAGGCCGGGACCAGCGTGATCATCGGTTTGGCCGCGATGAGCGCGAGCCAGCCCGCGGTCAGGTACAGCACGATCGAGATCCGCGGCCGGTGTACGCCGGAACCGGCGGTCTTGAGGATCACGCCCGTGATGCACACCGCCCACACGAGCCCGAACAGCGTCCATCCCCACGGACCGCGGAGCACGCCGAGCGTGAACGGTGTGTACGTGCCGGCGATGAGCAGGAAGATCGCGGCGTGGTCGAACACGCGCAGCGTTCGCTTGGCGCGGCCGATCGGCAGCGCGTGATAGAGCGTCGAGGTGAGGTACACCATGAAGAGCGTGATGGCGAACACGCTCGCGCCGACGATGCCGGCCGTCGCGCCGGGCTCGGTCGCGCAGGCGACGAGGAAGGGTATCGCCGCGATCGCCAGGAGCAGGCCGAGACCGTGGCTGACCGAGTGGGCGATCTCCTCGCCGACCGAGTACGCGCGGTCGCTCGATGCCGATCGCTGGGCCATGGCGCGTCATTGTACGCCGGAAGGGCCGAAAACACCGATTGCCGCTGGAGCCGCGACGCCCGGGCAGCTACGTTTGAGGGTTGAGGTCGAGGTTCTTAAACCAAGAGGAGGAACGCCATGCGTACGCAGGGTCTCGTCGTCGCCATGATCGTCGCCGCGCTCGGGGGGGCGTCGTCCGCGATGGCCGACTCGTCAGAGTCGACCCGGACCCCGAAGGACGTGCTTCAGCAGCAGCGTCATGACATGGTGAACGCCGCCATGGGGCTCGCACGCAGCGAGCTGATCCCGATCGACGAGCCGGAACACAGCGTGGGTGACCCGCTGATGTTGGTCGTCCCGATCGCGGGCCGCGCGTGGGCGCTCGATCTCGAGCCGCACTCGATGCGCAGCCCCGACTACCGTCTCTATTCCTCCGACGCCCCGCGCGACCTCGTCGCCCTCGAGCCCGGAACGGTCACGACGCTCCGCGGCGTCGTGGTCCAGGACGAAGGCAGCACGATCGCCGCGTCGATGACCGCGCACGGGTTCCGCGGCGTCGTCCAGTTCTCCGACGGCGAGCGCTGGTGGATCGAGCCGGTCTCGGGCATCGTGGACGGCCTCGGCGACGACGTGCACGTGGTCTACCACGAGTCCGACGTTCTGCCGCACGAGGGGATCTGCGCGGTCAACGACGTCCAGCTTGCGCGCGAGCGCCTGGATCGCCTTCCGCACAGTACGCCGGAGGAGGGCGGTGCCGACGGCAGCACGCCCGACCTCTCCATCGCCGAGCACGCGTGCGACGCCGACTTCGAATACTACGTTGACTGGGGATCGTCCGTGCTCAACGTCGAGGACCGGATCAACGACGTGATCAACGCGGTGAACCTCCAGTACGAGAGCGAGGTCGGCATCCGGCACGTGATCTCCGCGATCATCGTGCGCACGTCGCCGTTCTACCCGTCCACCCAGCACAACACGCTGCTCGGCCAGTTCCGCAGCCAGTGGCTCAACAACCACCCGGACATCCCCCGCGACGTTACGCAGCTCTTCACGGGCAAGGAGCTCGATGGCAGCGTGATCGGCGTGGCGTGGACGCTCGGCGGGATCTGCACCACGAGCGCGTACTGCCTGTCGCAATCGGACTTCAGCGGCAACTTCAACTGTGCGACGGATCTCAGCGCCCACGAGCTGGGGCACCTCTGGGACGCGTCGCATTGTTCCTGCCCGAGTTTCACGATGAACCCGAGCATCACCTGCGCGAACCAGTTCACGCAGGGAACGATCAACTCGATCGTGGCCCATCGCGACAGCCGGGACTGCCTGGGGCTCTTCTACTGCGAGGCGTTCGGGAACAATGACAACTTCGAGTACATCTCGAACGTCACCATCGGCACGCTCACCAACGACAGCGGCCCGGCCGGATACTCCGATTTCTCGGGCCTGAGCCAGAGTGTTCAGATCGGCGACAGCATCGATCTCACCATGACCGTCGGCAACAGCAACTCGTCGGACGTCGGCGGATTGTGGGTCGACTGGAACCGCGACGGCGACTTCACCGACCCCAGCGAAGCGATCACGACATCGTGGTCGGGCCACGGCCCGCACGTCGCGACGATCAACGTGCCGCCGTGGGCGGTGCTGGGGAGGACGCGGGCGCGCATGCGCATCCAGAGAGGCAGCCAGGATCCCGTGCCCGATCCCTGCGGCTCGACGAGCCGCGGCGAGGTCGAGGACTACGAGCTCAAGCTGCTTCCGCCGACGCCACCACCGAACGACGATTGCACGACGCCCATCGTCATCGGCGTCGATCCGGTCGCCTTCACGACCGTCGGGGCGACGACGGACGGGCCGTTCGAGCCGCAGCTCTGCAACGCCAAGGGCGACCAGAACATCGAGTCCGACATCTGGTTCCAGTTCACCGCGCCGTGCGGTGGCTCGTTCACGGCGAGCCTCTGCGGAAGCAACTACGACACGCGTGTCGGGGTCTACCAGGCATGCCCGACCGGATCGCTGGAGATCCTCGCGTGCAACGACGACGCCTGCGGGCAGCAGTCGATCGTGACGT
This sequence comes from Planctomycetota bacterium, assembly GCA_024226535.1. Classification (GTDB taxonomy): domain Bacteria; phylum Planctomycetota; class Phycisphaerae; order Phycisphaerales; family SM1A02; genus JAAELP01. The sequence goes on from JAAELP010000331.1 coordinate 23,493, forward strand.
TCACGGGCTTCAAGGACGCGGTCTTCCTGATCCGCGTCGGCGGGTACTTCGGCGAGCGTGGTGACGGGACGCTGAGCATGAGCGTCGAGTGTCTCGACGAGGGCGGTTGCTGCCTGGCCGACGGCGTGTGTTCGCTGCTCAACCCCGGCAACTGCGTGGCGGCGGGCGGCACCTTCAACGGGATCGGCACGGACTGCGTGCCGAATCCGTGCGTGCAACCCGGCGCCTGCTGCTTCGGTGACGGGTCGTGCACCGAGGTCCAGGGCGCGGACTGCTCCGCGGCCGGCGGAACGTACCAGGGCGACGACACCAACTGCGTGTCCGCGAAGTGCCCGCAGCCATCCACCGGCGCGTGTTGCGCGACCGGTGGCGGGTGCTCGGTCGAGACCGAAGCCGATTGCACCGCGTCCGGCGGCAGCTACGTCGGCGACGACTCGCCATGCGACCCCGGCACGTGCGCGCTCCCGTGCCCGGTCGATCTCGACGACTCGGGCGACGTGGGCTTCGGCGACATCCTCCAGGTCATCGGTGCCTGGGGACCCTGCGGCGTGCCGTGCCCGGAGGACCTGGACAGCTCGGGCGACGTGGGCTTCGGCGACATCCTGCAGGTCATCGGCGCGTGGGGACCGTGCCCCTGACGCGGGTCCGAAAACCCGGGACGCGTGCGAGTTTTCCGGAAAAACCGTACGCGTCCCGGGTTTGTCCTCACGAGTTTTGAAAACCGTACGCGTCCCGGGTTTTCCCCCGTTCCGAACTGTCGATCCCTCCGTTGGAAGGGGGGACGTCCATGACCCAGTTTCACATGGGGCCGCCGCAGGGAATCGATCCCGCGGTCGCCGTCGGCATTCCTCGCGCGCCGCATCGCCCGGGATGGTGGACGAGGAACTGGAAGTGGGCCGTGCCCACGGGTGTCGGCGCGATCGCCGCGTGCTTCATCGGGTTCATCGCGCTGATCATCGCCACTGTCCTCGGTGTCATTCGCGGCACGGAGGTCTACCAGACGGCCGTGTACGAGGCGAGAAGCCAGCCGGCGGTCATCGGCGTGCTCGGCGTGCCGATCGAGGAGGGCGTGATGGTGGCCGGAAACATCGAGGTGAGCCCGTCGTCGGGGTACGCGGACCTCGCCATCCCCATCGAGGGCCCCGGCGGGCAGGCCACGATCTACGTGGTGGCGGAGAAGTCCGGCGGGTCCTGGGCGTACTCCACGCTCGAGGTCGCCGTCCACGACTCGGGTCAGACGATCGACCTGCTCGAGTAACGTGCAGCCCTTCTCAGCAGGGACCCCATGCCGCGATGATCGCGAGGATGTCGGCGAAGTCGACGTTGCCGTTGCCGCTGAGGTCTTCGGGGCACGGAGCGCCGCAGGGTCCCCACGCGCCGATCACCGCGAGGATGTCCCCGAAGCCGACGTCGCCGGAGCCGTCGAGATCGGCGGGGCACGGGGGCGCGCACGCGAGGTCGAAGACGACCCCGAGACCGCTGCCGGTGGCGCCGCCGCCCCGATCACCGACCACGGCCCGGCCGGCGCCCGCGTCGATCGCGACCGAGTAGCCGTACTCCGACGACAATCCCGGGGCGACGCTGAGCAGCTCGGCCTCTTCGTTCCAGTCGGCGCCGTCGAACGTGAACAACCAGGCGCGGGCGGACGAGGTCCCCGACCCGACGATTGCGGTGTCCCCGTCGACGTCGATCGACCACCCGAAGCGGTCGCCGTCGGCCGGCACCGACGCGTTGATGTTGTCCTCCTCGAGCCACGTCGCGCCGTCGTAGCGGAACAGGTAGGCGCCGCCCGACTCGCTCAGGTCGTCGGCGCGGTCACCGTACGCGCCGACCGCGACGACCGCGCCGCTGACGGCGACGGACTGCCCGAACCAGCGGAAGTCCGCGGCGTCGGATGCGGTGAGCTTCTGATCCTGCGACCAACTCGTGCCGACTCGACGGAACACATACGCCGCGCCGACGGAGAACATGCCGGCCGGCGCGCTCTGCCACGCACCGAGCGCGACGACGTCCCCGTCGATCCCCGCCGAGCGTCCGAGCTGTGGATTCGTGCCGGTCGGCCCGGTGGCGGTGAGCTTGTCCTGCTGCGACCACACGACACCGGTGCGCACGAAGACGTATCCCGCCCCGGCATTGGCCAGCACGTCGTCGTCCTGCGTCGCGCCGACGACGATCGTGTCGCCGTCGATCGCGACCGACGTTCCGAAGCGGTCGTCGGCGGCCGCGTCCAAGGCGAACAGGTGCGCCTCCTCCTCCCACATGCCGGTCCCACCGTTGAGCCGGTACACGTACGCGGAGCCGGCCCGGCTTCCCGCGATCGTGTCGTCGCGGGGCGACCCCACGACGATCGTGTCACCGCTTACGGCGACGCCGAAGCCGTAATCGTCTCCGTTGTCGGCGTCCGATGCCGTGAGCTTCTGCTCCTGTGTCCACTCGGAGCCCGTGAACCGGAAGACGTAGGCGGCGCCGGAGCTGCTCCCCGCGTCGTCGTCCTCAGGAGCGCCGGCGACGGCAATGACGCCGTCGAGCGAGATCGCGGCGCCGAGGTCGTCCCCGCTCGCTCCGTCGTCGGCGATGAGGAGTCCGGATTCACACGGGGTTCCCGCGGAAGCGCCGGCGGCGATGACGAACGTCGTCAAGAGCACGACGGAACGGGCGTGGGTCGGAGTGGTCATGGTGCCTTTCTTCAGCCGCCCGGAGCAGAATCAGTTCAGGAGCATCCTACTTGAGGTCGGGGTAGATCCCGACACCTTCTCTTCGCAACGGAGCTTCCCGAGCGGCTTACCGGGCGCTCTCGAGCGCCGCACGGATGCGTGCGCGGGCGTCGTCGGACAAGTTGGCGTCCAGGAACGACGTGGGCAGCGGGGCGGTGCCGTCGGCGCGCAGGAACGACCGGACGCTCTCAACCTGCTTTCGGAACGTCCGGCACGAGCTGCAGATGACGACGTGCCAGAACAGGGCGCGACGCTCCGCGCGGTCGAGCGGCCGGTCGAGCGACAGCGAGATCAGTTCGGAGGCTCGGCGGCAGGCGTGGGCCCTTTTCTTCTTCGGCTTCTTCATCGCCGCCGCTCCTCGAACCAGTGGCGCTGGAGGCACTCTCGCAGGCTGACCCGGGCACGATACAGCCGGACCCACAGGGTGTTCGTGGTGACTCCGATCTCCTGCGCGAGACGATCGGCGGGCACCCCGCGCTGCTCGTAGAGGACGAACAGTTCGGCGACAGCAGAGGGAAGCTGCGTCAGGCACTCCTCGATCTGCGCCGCGAACTCCGCCCGTTCGGGCGCACCGGACGGCAGCGCCGGCCAGCGGCCGTGCTTCTTGCGCCAGACACCGCGCCGATCGAACAGCTCTTCGATCCAGTCGGCGAGGCGGTGGAGGTCCGGGCCGTCCTCGCGCGCTCGCGCGCGGAAGTGGTCGGCGATCTTGTGACGGAGGATCGCCGTGAGCCACGTTCGCAAGGCCGATCGCGCGTCGAACGACGCGATCGCCTCCAGCGCGGCGAGAAACGTCTCCTGCACCAGCTCCTCGGCAACCGCGATGTCGTGCACGCGATGCAGTGCGTACCGGAAGAGATAGTCACCGTGGGCATCGACCCACGAGGCCGGATCCGTCTCCGTGACCGGCGGTCCGTCGTTGGCTGTGCAGTGCGTCGTCACCGTGCCTGAGTATATCCCGAAGAAAAGATGGATCGATCGTGTAAGTGCGCGTGTCGAGCCACGACTCACGAGATGTCCGGCGGAAAGAACCCCGCGCGGGCAAGGGGGGATGCTGCGCGCGTCAGCAGACGCGGGCCGGATCTTCATTGTGTCAACGAAGGAGAAGAACACGTGACACGCACACGCACACGCACACGCACACGCATGCACCTGACGCTGGCCGTCTCCGGCGGCGTCCTCGCCGCGACCGTTCTCGCCACGGGACTGTCCGCCCGACCCGCGCATCACGGCGTGCGGCCGTCCAGTCCGGTCGAGGTGACGGTCGTCATCGAGAACCTCGCCCCGGCGGGGGGAACGTTCCTCACCCCCGTCTGGGTCGGCTTCCATGACGGCGGATTCGACACCTATGACGGTGGTGCGCCGGCGTCGCTGGGGCTCGAGGCGCTGGCCGAGGATGGGAACACCGGTCCGCTGAGCGATCTGTTCATGATGAGCGGCCACGGAGGTGAGCAGGCCACGATCTTCAGCGACACGGGCATCCCGCCCCTCGCGCCCGGGGAGACGGCGACGATGACGTTCGTGCTCGACGGACGCGAGGCGTTGAACCGGTACTTCAGCTACGCGTCGATGGTGATTCCCAGCAACGACGCCTTCATCGCCAACGGCGACCCGATGGCGCACCGGATCTTCGACTACAAGGGGCGGTTCATCGGCGCCGACTTCATCGTGGCCGGTTGGGATGTCAACGACGCCGCGACCGAGCTGAACGACGAGGCTCCCGAGAACACCGCGTTCTTCGGGCAGATGATGCCGAACACGGGCCAGGACGAGAGCGCGCGGATCCACGAGCACGCCGGGTACAAGGTCCCGGGCGCCGGCGGCATCCTCGACGACGGGATGTTCGCCGAGGGCGACTTCGTGCAGCCCGGCTACGACGTCGCGCGGATCACCGTCACCATCGACGACGGCGGCGGGAGCAGCAGCAGCGGGAGCAGCGGAAGCAGCGGAAGCAGCGGAAGCAGCGGAAGCTGATGGACCGGCAGTGCCACGGGCGATCTGCGTCGCGCAGCGCCCGTGGCAACTTCCATCAACCGAAGA
>JAAELP010000332.1 GCA_024226535.1 Planctomycetota bacterium
CCGTTTCCGCAGCGCCGCGTTCTCATCTTCCAACTGCTTGAGTCGAACATCCTTGTCCATGGCCCGCGTTGTAACGCGCTTCAGGCAAAAGCGCAAACCACTACATCTTGTGGTCTGTTGACCCGTGAACGGTTACGATTCGTCAAGCGCGTGCAGACGCCGGTCCTCACCGATGTGGAGATCACGTTCGGCGCCGGGCTCGACGTCACCGACCCTCTTCCGGCGCCCGATCACATCCCCGATCTGTTCGACGCGAAGCCGATCGTGATCCACGGCCGGTACGAGCGGGCGGGAACGGGGCTCGTCACCATCAAGGGACGCCGCGGCGCTCGACCGTATGAGCGCGTCATCGAGCTGGAGTTGCCCGCGGAGGCGCCCGAGCACGACATCATCGCGACGTTGTGGGCACGACGTCAGGTCGAGTCGATCCTGAGCGAAGACCTAACAGCGCTCCAGAGTGCGTCGTTCGACGACGACGCCCGGCGGCGCGTGATCGCGCTGGGGAAGCGCTTCCACCTGCTCACCCCGTTCACGAGCTTCGTGGCGGTCGAGAAGACGAGCCGCACCTCCGACGGCCGCCCCGTGCTCGTGCCGGTGCCCGTGGAGCTGCCCGACGGTGTGTCCTATGAGGGCGCGGTCGCACCGGGTGTCGTGGGCGCGCGGCCGGGCGGTAGCCGGTTCGGTGGCGGAGGTGGGCTCGGCGGAGGCGGAGGCGGCGGCGGCTCCATCTTCGGTGACCCGAGCGACAATCCCGAACGGTTGTCGGAAGAGGAGCGCGTCGATCAGATCATCAACATCGTCCAGGAGCTCGTACACCCGGATGCATGGACCGACCTCGGCGGGGACCTTGCCACGGTCGCGGAGGTCAACGGCGCGCTCGTCATCCGCACCGTTACGCCGACGCCCGACGCTCGAGCGGTTGTTCGGCAGGCGCACACCCTGCTGGCGGAACTGCAACGCCAGGTCCCGGAGGTCGCGCGGGACCTTGCCGGCACCGCCGTCGCGCCGCTCCCGTCCGACGAGACCGTGAGGGAGCGCGTCGCCGGAACCCTGGTGTGGATGAAGGGGCGACGGATGACCCTGCGCGCGGCGATCGACGCGCTTCGGGGCGCCGCCGACGTCACCGTCTTCGTCGACTGGGACGCGCTGAGTGTCGGTGGCGTTTCCGAGGACGTGGTCGTGCGGATGCCCGGCGGCCGGGCCAGCCTCGGCGAGAAGCTCGACCGGCTCCTCGGGCAGGTCGGCGGCGACGCCGCCCACGTCGTGCGAGACGGCATCGTGCTCGTCTCCACCCGCGCGCGGCTGCACCCAGAGACGACCCTCGTTTTCTACGACGTGCGTGACATGCTGGCGTCGATCGACGGGAATCCGGACCTACCCACGGAGGCGGGATCACACGCGACGGCATCGGCGAAAACGCCGAGGGAATCGAGCAGTTCCCGGGTGGGAGCCGCGACCTTCTGGCCCGGTGCCAGGAGGGGCCGCGCGGTGGTGAGTTCGCCCGCAAGGAGCGTGCGTCGCGCGGCTTCGTCAAGATCGGCATAGTTGCCGGCGACGCCGGCCAGCGCGAACATCTCGCTCACGGCAGCTTCATGGACCCGGCTGTGCTGGCGGATGTCGAGGGCGCCAAGGTGGAAACCGAAGGTGCGAGCTGCCACCAGGGCATCGGCGATCCGTCCGCGCTCGGCGGTCTCGACCAGGCCCGCATGCCGCAGCGCGGCCTGGATCGTCATGAGGTCGCGCGTGTAGCGCGCGGCGCTGTAGTCCGGCGTTCCGAGACGCATCTGCATGTGGCTGAGTTTGACGCGGAATGGCTCGTGACGAAGATGACGCGCCGCCTTCGGATCGAGTGGCCATTCGGCCTCGTCGCGTTCGATCGACTGGGTGAGCGCGGTATCGACCGCACCCCGGCGATCCGACAGGCTCAACTCCTGGTGGAGTCGTTCGAGCATCTGGCGGTGACGGTCGAACGCGACCTGGCGCATCTCGGCCAACGCCCGCGCTGAGCGCTCCGCGGTGACGAAGGGGTTGCCGTCGCGGTCGCCGCCGATCCATGATCGGTATCGGAGAACGACGGGCAGATCAACGCGCTCGCCGTAGTGGGTCTCGATGGCAGTCGCGAGGTCGCGATAGAGTCCGGGGACCGCGTTCCAGATCGAGCCCCCCAGATAGTGGATACCGTTGCGGACCTCGTCGATCACGTCGAGGCGGCGGGCCCGGATTTCATCAGTCACGATGAGCAGGGAGAGCGTCTGGCGAACCTCGCTTTCGAGCACGGCGTTCTGGCCGGAGGTGAGATCGTCGCTGTTGCGTGTGACGAGCAGTTCGGCGATCCGGTCCTGCTTCGCAATTACGCTGCGCCGCCGCGATTCGGTGGGATGAGCGGTGAGCGTGGGTTGGATGTCGAGAGCGGCGAGCGTCTCGAGCACCCGGGCAAGGGGGACGCCGTTTCTCGCGAGTGTGCTGATCGCCTCCGCCAGAGACTCCGCTCGCGGCTGTTCGGCAGTCGCGGCCCGCTCGCGCTCGCGGTTGACGCGGGTGATGTGGAGTTGTTCGGCCTTGTTGCGCAGGTGAAAGCGGATCGTGAGCAGCTTCAGGATCGCATCGATGTTGCGAAGAGGGAGTTCGGCGAGAAACGGGTCGAGCGTGCCTGATGTGAGCATGCGCTGCGCGGCTTCTCGCACGCGCTCGATGTCGCGATGAGCGCTCGGGGCGACGGCCTCGTCGAGGCGCGAATGGAGCCAGCGCGACCTGCCGACGAGCCGGGAGCCCTCAGAGCCGATATGGGGTGTCTGCTTGCAGTTCTCTTCGGGTCACGACTTCAACCCACGCTTGATAGGCGCTGCGGGCGGAGCCGTGGTCACCGCGGCGAGCCATCCCACAGCTTGATCGTCTTGTCCCATGACCCGGAGGCGACACGCGTCCCGTCGGGTGAGAGCGCGACGCTCAAGACCTCACTCTGGTGCCCGCGGAGGGTCGCGACCTCCTCGGCCCTTGCCGCGTCCCAAAGCTTGATCGTGCCGTCAGCCGACCCCGAGGCGACACGCGTCCCGTCGCGTGAGAACACAACGCTCCAGACCTCGCCCTCGTGCCCGCGCAGGGTCGCCACCACATCGCCGCTCGCCGCGTCCCACAGTTTGATCGTCTTGTCGTTCGACCCGGAGGCAACACGCGTCCCGTCGGGTGAGAACGCGACGCTCCGGACCGGGCGCTCGTGCCCGCGCAGGGTCGCGACCTCCTCGCCGCTCGCCACGTCCCACAGCCTGATCCTCTTGTCCCATGACCCGGAGGCGACACGCGTCCCGTCGGGTGAGAACGCGACGCTCACGACCGAGTGACGGTGCTCGCGCAGGGTCGCCACCACTTCGCCGCTCGCCGCGTCCCACAGTTTGATCGTCTTGTCGTTCGACGCGGAGGCAACACGCGTCCCGTCGGGTGAGAATGCAACGCTCCGGACCTCGCGATTGTGCCCGCGCAGGGTCGCGACCTCCTCGCCGCTCGCCACGTCCCACAGCTTGATCGTATAGTCGCGCAACCCGGAGGCGACACGCGTCCCGTCGGGTGAGAACGCAACGCTGTAGACCCTGCTCTCTGGCCGCAGGGTTGCGACCAGCTCGCCGCTCACCGCGTCCCACAGCTTAATCGTAGTGTCTTCTGACCCGGAGGCAACACGTGTCCCGTCGGGTGAGAACGCGACGCTAAAGACCCCGCGCTCGTGCCTGCCCAGGGTAGCGACGCTCGTATCGCATCGATTCCAAAGGTACCACCATTCCAGGTTTCGCAGCGACTCCGGTGCCCGCTGCAGCCGGAGTCTGGCCGTGTCGACCTCGTTCGCCATCAAGGCCGCATCGGCGGCTGCGATGTCGGCGACGTACGCCTGGAACTCCGCTGCATCGCGCGCGTCCTGCGCCTCGTCCTGCGCCTCGTCCTGCGCCTCGTCCTGCGCCTCGTCCTGCGCCTCGTCCTGCGCCTCGTCCTGCGCCTCGTCCTGCGCCTCGTCCTGCGCCTCGTGCTCCCCCCTCACCGCCGCCCCC
>JAAELP010000333.1 GCA_024226535.1 Planctomycetota bacterium
CGCGGGCTGCGAGCGGCCCAGATCCGCCAGCTCTGCGTCGCCGAATCTCGCCGTATCTCCCTGGATATGCCATCGATTCGGCTCCTTGATCTGACGAATCTGGTCGCGCTCTCGCCGCGCGGGACTTCTTCAACGGGCTGCTAGATCTCACTCACCGACAGCTTGCCGGTGAAGGGAGCGACCGTGATCTCGAACTGGTCGGTTCCCGCGATGAGGTTGATCGTGCCGCCCGTCCCGGGGATGTTGCCGGACATGACCGTGCCGCCCAGCGGGTCGTAGACGATGTCGCGCCCCCCGCCGTCGATGTCGACGGCGCCGACCGTGACCAGCGCGAAGCGGTCGTCGGCGCTGAAGTCCACGATGTACCGTCCCAGCTCGCCGGCGGAGGCGAGTGGATCGCTGATGTAGTCGGCCGTCCCCGCGTTGAACGCGGTCGCGTAGTTCGTCTCGTCCACCCGCACGATGCAGTAGCCGCGACCGTCGGCGTAGAAGTGGACGCGCCGGAACTCCTGGTGGGCCAGCGCGTCGGACTGCGCGAAGCTGAGATCGCCGATGAGCTGGCGAACGGCGGCTTGCACTCTCATGCTGTCGGCGCCCACCATGTGGGGGATGACCAGCGTGCCGGCCAATCCGAGCAAGGCGATCACGATGAGCAGCTCGATGAGCGTGTAGCTCCGTCGAGGCGCGGCGCGCGGCTTGTCACGAGCGATCATGGGCTTCTCCCTTCCTCGGCGCCGATCAGCGCCAGTCGGCCTCCGGACCGTTCTGCCCCGGCCCCGTGAACCGAATCGTGCCCTTGATTCCCGGCGGCTCCTCGGCGGCCTGACGCGTCCGCGTGAGGACGGACTCGAGGTCGTTGACGTTGGCCATGTGCGTCCTGAGGCGTCCGCTCTCGAGGAGGCGTTGGAGCCGATCCACGGAACGCTGGAGATCGCGAATCGCTTTGACCGTCTCGATCCTCTGCTCGGTCGCATTGGGAATGCCCCCGCTGGACTGGGCGGTGGCGATGCTCGGAGCAATCGACATCCAGAGGAACGCGCCGAGAAGCGTCGCGTTCACCGTGAGCAGCGCGTTGAGACCGGCGCTTCGTCGCATTGGAGATCCCCTCACAATCGATCGGGCGCATCCATGATCACATCGAGGAGCATCGAGCCCTTGTCCGCGCCATCGGTCGATTGCGCCCCCCAGGTAAGCGAGATCCGGAGCCGGGCCCGATCGTCACGGCGCCCAGTCGGCTCGACCTGCACGCGCGTTACGCCCGTGGCAAGCAGCCGGCGCGTCACGTCCGTCCGCTCGCGCCAGGCGCGGCAGAAGTCGGGCGAGGGAGCGCCGGGGATCGTCGCGGACGCATCGGGGTCGGCGTCGGCCTCCGGGTCCAGGGCGTGGTAGACGATCGTCTCCAGCACCTCGCTGTGGCTGATGACGGCGATCTCCCCGGGGTCCGGGTGGCCGAGGTTCGTCGCGTCCTCGAGCCAGACCACGATCTCGAGGTAGGGCGTCCGTCCCCGTGCGTGCACCGCGAGGACCGCGTGGCTCCGGCTCAGGAAGCTCCCGAGCAGGTCCATGAGGTCACGGTGGGCCTCCACCCGCGCAGGCACGACGTCCGGGACGGGCTCGGCGCTCGCGTGGAGCCACGCGGGCCGGGCGACGAAGGCCGTCGCCGCCAGGGCCCCCGTCACGCACATCGTGCCGACGATCCCCGTCGACGTGGCGCCGCGCCGGCGTCGCCGCCAACGAGAAGAGGCACCGGCGCGAAACCGCGCCGGTGCCCTGTAGTCGGTCGGACGTCGCATGGACCGATTAGTCGGTGAAGTCGCCGCCGGTGGGGTCGACGGCAGTGAGGTCGCCGGCGAGCCATACCCACCCGACACCCACGGCGGGCGCGATAGCGACCGTCGTGGAGTTGTTCTGCATCGGGTTCTTCGGAGCCTGCTGGAGGTAGTCGTTCACCACCAGCGGACCCCAGAAGTCCGCGACCGCCGACCCGTCGTCGTACGCCGTGGACGCGGGGTTCTGGACCTTGAAGAGCTCGATCTGGCCGCGAATCGTCTGGAGCTGGGCGCGGACGCTCGACTCCATGGCTTCCGTCGAGGCGTCGGTGAACTGCGGGATCACGATCGCCGCGAGAATACCGAGGATGACGACGACGATCAGAATCTCGATGAGCGTAAATGCTCGTTGCGTTCCCTTACGCATGTGACCTACTCC
>JAAELP010000334.1 GCA_024226535.1 Planctomycetota bacterium
AACATATCGACGGACCTCGCCGCCGCTGGCTGCGTTGCCGCTCCTCGACGTATCCATGGATATGCCAGCGTCGCGTCGCCTTGCCAGCGACGACGATCTCGCGCCGATAAGTCACAAGCTGTTTGGCGGACACCACTAGTTCGTGCACGATCGTCGCGCCGATTACGGCCGGGATCGGGCGCTGCGGTGAAGCGTCATGCACGTCGGTGCTGACCTCGCATTCGTCGAGAATGCTGTTGCCGTTGCAGTCGGTGCCGCCCGCGACGAGATCGCACTCATCCGGGATTCCGTTGTGATTGCAGTCCGTCGCGGAGGGAATACCCGGTGGGTCGCCCGGACACGATTGCGTGCAGTTGAGTTCACAGTCGTCCGGTGTCCCGTTGCGGTTGCAGTCGGGCTCGCAGGAGTCAGGGACGTTATCTCCGTCGCAGTCCAGCCACTGGATACCGTTGTGCCGGAAGTTGGCAACGATGGGAGCCGCACCGTTGAGAACGGCCGCACTGTCGGCCGTCAGCGGAACGCCTGTCGGGTGGCCATCGTAGGTGACGTCTGGATTCGAGAAATGCGGCACGCGAACGCCCGGGAATGTGGAGTCGCTCATCACCGTTCTGTACTCGGTTCCCGTCGGCCCGAATGAGTACCCGTCCGTGTGACTGCACCCCATGAGGTGTGCCAGCTCATGCGCGAGCACGTAGTCCTCGGGACACAGGGGGTACAGGTGAACGACGCAGAACGCGGAGTCAGCGCGTGGGGCTCCCAGGTCCCCTCGTCCACAGACATTGCTCTCGCTGACGATCAGCGCAACCATGTCCGCGGCGTACGAGTCTCGAAGCCCGTGCACTGCGTCGAGCTCGCCATCACAATCCCCTCGCAGATGGACGAGTTGGGTGATCGAGTCGCCACCCCCTTCGCCGTCGTAGACGAGTTGAGCCGTGTGAACGAGATTCAACTGGGTCGCGATGGCGCTGTTGACGTAGAACTGGTTCGTGCCCTCGACCATCCCCGCGATCGTGGCTTGGATGGCCGAGGGGCCCCCGGCTTCTGCTTGCGCGTCCGGTGTGTACACGACGAGGAGGTCGATCGACGAGCCGTCGTCGGGCATGCAAGGCGGTGTTTGCGCGACGGCTGCGGCGCCCAGAGCGACTGCGATGAGGCTCGTGCCGGCTACTTGGGTTGTGAACATCCCACGCTCCGTTCGGAGTCTGAAACGGTCCGATCGTTCCTGCGCCCAGGACGCCCAATGAGCGTTTGGATCAACTCTATCCTAGTGTGGCGGCTCGAACCGCATCGCCGGAGATCGAAGAGAAAGGGGCCCCGGATCGATGATCCGGAGCCCCGTGGTGTTGGTCGACATCAGACGATGCCGGGGTTGCGTGCTCGCGTTACGGGCACGGTCCCCAGTGGCCGATCACGACGAGGATGTCGCTGAAGCCGACGTCGCCGTTGAAGTCGAGATCACCCGCGCAAGTGGACGGCGGGCACGGGCCCCACGACCCGATGATCACGAGGATGTCGGCGAAATCGACACTGCCGTTGTTGTTGAGATCCTCGATGCACGACCGGATGTTGAGGGTGATGTCACCTTCGGCGCCGCTGAAGCCCAGGAGCTGGATGAAGTAGGTCTGGCCCGCGTTCAGCTCCACGCCGACGGCGGAATCCCGCGTCGAGGAGCCGGACTGCGGTTCGTCTCGGCACGGCGCGGCGGGATCGCCGCCGGCCGCGGTCGCGTCGTCGTCGCAGTCGAGTTCGTTGCCACCACAGTCGTCGTAGACGGCGAGGATGGTGTCGACGCCGCTGCTCAGGAACGTGCCGCACGTGTCGATGATGTACGGCCCGGTCTTGGTCGCCTCGTAGTAGTACCAGATGTCCGATGCGCCGGAGGCCGTGCACGACGGATCGGGGTCGTCAACGAACGAACCCTCGTTGTTTCCGAGCGTCGTGCCGTCGAACGCCTCGATGGCAAGGGCGCACACGTCGTTGACCGGCGCGATCGGGCAATCCACGCTACCGCAGTCGGTGTCGGCGCCTTGCCAGACACCGAGGCTCGCGATGCAGTCGCCCTCCTCGAGGCCGTCGGTGCAGCCTCCGTCGCTGAAGCAGCACGCCCCAACCGGCGGCGGCGGACACTCCACGATGGTCAGTGTGAAGTCGATCGTGTTCGGAGTCGGGAACGTATCGATCATGATCCAGTAGGTCCCCGGGTCGAGCGTGAGATCCGAGATCACGTCCGGATTCGCGCTCGACGTGGCCAGGGCGACGCACGTTTGCGGCCCGGTGTCGGGGCACTCCGAGAACACCGCGACGCCGCCCCAGATGTTGTCCGCAAGGAGCGAGATCTCCACGCAGACCTGGGCCGTCACAGTGAGTTCGTAGATGATGTCCTCGCCGCCGTCATAGCTGCCCATGCACGTGTCGGCGTAGTCGTCTACGCGGCCCACCGTGCTGTCAACCGAGGTGTACGGCAGCTCGGCCGGAAGGGTGACACCGATGGGATCCGTGCAGTCGTCGCCTTCGCAGTTGACTTCAATGCACACCGTGCCGTCGCCCTTGTAGGTGCCCTCGAGGACCCCGCCGCACTCTTCCTCGGTGACCCCGTCCATGCAGTCGCCGTTCGGCAGACAGCAGGCGCCCGTCGGCGGCGGCGGACACTCCTCGATGGTCAGCGTGAAGTCCATGTTGTCCGGGGTCGCGAACGTATCGGCCATGAGCCAGTAGGTGCCGGGGAGGAGCGTGAGATCCGAGATGACATCCGGATTCACGTTCGCCGTTGCCTGCGCAATGCATGATTGCGGATCAACGTCCGGGCACGCCGAGAACACGGCGATGCCACCCCAGGTGGTGTCCGCATCGAGCGTGATCTGGAGGCAGACCTCCTCCGTCACCGTGAGTTCGTACATGATGTCTTCGCCGTTGTCATAGCTGCCCATGCACGTGTCGCTGTAGTGATCCACGCGGTCCACCGTGGTGTCCGTCGTCGCGTAGGGCAGCGCGGCGGGTACGGTCACCGGGATCGGATTGGCGCAGCTGATCGGCTGGAGAACCGGGCAGGTGACGTCGATGCAGAGCACGTCCGCACCCTGCCACGTTCCGAAGAGGGCGAGGCAGGCGCTCTCTTCCTGCGAGTCGAGGCAGCTTCCGTCGGGATAGCAGCACGCGCCAGTGGGTGGCGGCGGACACTCCGCGATGGTCAGCGTGAACTCCATGTCGTCCGGAGTCGCAAACGTATCGGCCATGATCCAGTAGGTGCCCGGGTCGAGCGCAAGATCCGTGATCACGTCCGGGTTCGAGCTGGTCGAGGCCTGGGCGATGCACGACTGCGGCCCGGTGTCGGGGCACTCCGAGAACACCGCGACGCCGCCCCAGATGGTGTCCGCATCAAGCGTGATGTCCACGCAGATCGAATCCGTTACGACAAGCTCGTAGATGATGTCCTCGCCCCCGTCGTACAATCCCATGCACGTTTCGTTGTAGTCATCGACGCGAAGCAGCGTCGTGTTGACGTCGACGTAGGGGAGCGTCGCCGGCAAGGTGACCACGATCGGGTCCGTACAGTCGTCGCCCGTTGCGCCGAACGCGTTGCCGGAAAGCACGAGAATGAGACCGCCAGCGCCCGCGAGCATGGCTCCCGGGAACTTCCTGCCAGACATAGAGACCTCCTGCTCGCGCGCAGCGAGCGATGCAAGGGAAGACGAACGCTACCCAATGCTGATCTCGGAACGCCGAGTCCAGGTTCGCCTCACGCTCCCCTCCTGGAGGAACGCGCCCGCCGTCGACCGTATTCGAGAACGACGGGTGCGGCACGGGCAGCAATCCCACAGCGTCCATTATCCCGAGTTCGCCGTTTCATGCGAAGAGCGTGATCGGCATTCGCTTCGAGATCGGCGCAAACCAAGCACTTCACCCCCCCTCGGTTCGATCTGCGCAGATGCGCGGGGTGTTCACGACGTCGACCGGCGCTGCATCGAATCATGCGTGTCGAGCTACCCGTGGGACCCCAGCGCGATTGCCCAGGACACGACGACGACGGCCAGCGTGCCCAGGCCCAGGAGCCACTGGCTCCGTGCGCCGAGCATGATGCCGCGTGCGAGGCTGCCGTAGTACGCGCCGAGAGCGATTCCCGCCAGGAAACCGGTCAGGTGTGAGACCACGTCGGTCCGCTCATCGCCGGAGCCGGTGTAGGCCAGGAGGATCGCGGCGACGACGACGGGAGCCCATCGGGTCGCCCATCGCATCTGCAACTCGTGACGTCGTCGCCAGACGTAAGCGGACAGGAGTCCGAGGGCGGCGAACACCGCCGTCGAGGCGCCGACCGCGGTGTGCAGGGGAAGTTGAACCAGGGCGCTGATCTCGTTGCCGACGGCGCCGGCCGTGACGATGCTGAACCATGCGAGACCGTTCCCCAGCAGTCGACCGGCGATCATGCCGAACACGGAGCCGAGCAGCAGATTGCCGATCAGGTGTCCGGCATCGACGTGCAGGGTCAGCGCCGTCACCGACCGCCACCATTCGCCCCGCCGGACCAGGTCGGTGTCGACGCGCCCCGCCCCGAACCAGTCGAGGCCGAGCCACGCATGGTGGTCCGCGGCCGACACGAACAGCAGGGCAGCCACGCAACTCGCGACGCCGGTAAGACCAAACGGATGACGCGGTAGAGCCGGATGAGTCCTCGGCCAGTCGCGGTTCTCCTTCACGTAATCGTCGAGCTGGCGGACGGCGACGGCCACCTGGTGCTCCGGCACCTCGAGCATCCACTCACCGGCGCGACGTCGGACGACGTGCTCGATGTTCATCGATTTGAGCACCACCGAACGCTCCCGGCACTCGGCCGCGACCCGGGAGCGGAAGACGATGACGTTGACGCGGGGCTCATCCATTCGGTCATCGCGCAGGGCCGCCTTCCGGCGGCGCGCGTCCTTGGCGCGGCCCTTGTGCGGCCTGGAGTCACTTGGCTCGGCGGGCATCCGGGTGTCCGGCGAACGCCGCGATCGGCGCCGTCAGGCGTTTGCGCCCAACCCCGCGACCACGCCCTTGATCTCGTCGAGGTCGGGCATCTTCGTCGGGTCGTCGGAGACCCAGTCGTAGACCACGGTGCCGCCGGCGTCGATGACGAACGCGGCGCGCTTCGTGACGCCCTTCATCCCCTTGAGATCGTCGTGGAGCGCGCCGTACTCGGCGGCGACGGTTTTGTTGAAGTCCGAGAGAATCGGGAAGGGGATGTTCAGCTCCGCCCGGAACTTCTCGGTCACGAAAGGACTGTCGATCGAGACACCGTAGACCTGCGCTCCGAGGCTCTGCCAGGCGGACCAGCCGTCCCGCATCGAGCACATCTCTTCCGTGCAGACGGGGCTGAACGCGAGGGGGAAGAACAGGAGCACGACCGGCTCGCTGCCGATATGCGCCCCGACATCCACCGGATTGCCGGGCTTGGAGGCCAGGGTGAACGGGGAAGCGTGGTCGCCTTTGCGGATGGCCATGGGGGTTATTCCTTTCGACTGGTCCGCCATCGTAGGCCGGATCCACACGCGTGACACCCCTCGCCGGGTCCGTCCGCGTCCGTGACCGCGCCCCCTACGGACTCGCCGTCGCCGAGCCGCGGGTCGTCGAGATCGTGTCCTGCCGCATGTCCCAGAGAACTCGGGCGTGCTGTACCGGCTCGGCGTGTCCGCGGGTGAGCACCGAGACCAGGCGCCCGGAGGCCGCGCTCGCCTCGGCGAGGCCGCTGACGAGGTCGTAGTCGAAGCGGTCGCAGGTGACGTCGCGCTCCGGGGTGCGGACGGTCAGGCTTCCGGCGCCGATGACGCGACGCAACTCCATCGCGCCACCGAAACGCAACGCGCCCGCCGGCGCGTCGCCACGACGCTCCGCCTCGGCGCGGCCACGCAGGACGCTCGCCTCGAGGCGTTGCCCGGTCAACGTGGACGTCGCGCCGTCGAGATCCTGGTGCAGGCACTCGACGCCGCCGGTGAGGTCGATGCGGAAGCGGTCGTCCACGACCCGCGTCATGTGCAGAGCTTCCCGCCATCGCAGCAGGGTCACGCCGCGCGCCGCGAACGGGGCCGAGTCCGCCTCGGTGTCCGCCTCGGCGTCGGTCCAGGGATTGCGGATCAGCAACTCGCCCCGCCCCGGCACGTGTGCCTCGAGCGTGCGCTGGTCGTACTCCACCTGCTCGCCGGCCACGTAGTACACGCGCGGCGCCGTGTTGCCTTCGTCATCGGACCAGGTGCGGTTCTCGAGTCGGGCGGATCCGCGGGCGACGAGCCGCGCAAGCTCGAGATCCTCCTCGCCGGCGCCGGGCGCGGCGCGTGGCGTGAAGTCCAGAGCGAGCGAGTCCGCGTCGATGACGTTCAGCTCGGTGTCCCGCGGACGCGACTCGGCGTGCACCGTGCCGCGGATCGTGAGCGTGCCGCCACCGGCGGACGCCTCGACGTACTCGGCCTGCTCGCGCCACGCCGCCTCGACGGACCGCTCGCCGCCGACGTCGGGACGCGGCACGCGGGCGTCGTCGTCGCTGGCGGGAGCGGGAGCGGGGGCCTCGCGCAGCTCGTAGAACTCGCCCGGTCCCTCCACGCGATAGCGCCCGGTCTGCTTCTCGAGCACGAGCTTTCGGCCGCGGTCGAGGATCCGCGAGCCCGCCACGACGAGCACCCGGTCGCCCGCGAGGTGCGCGATCTCCCGGGCGCCGTCCGCCCGCAATCGATCGGCGAACGCGCGTTCGCCGTTGGCGAGACGCACCTGCACGTCACCGTCGGCACGCACCTCGTCCACCGCCACGCGGGCGGTGGAGAACTCCGAAGGAGCGGCGTTTTCGTCGGCCACGGCGCGGAACGTCACGTCGAGCGTGGAGGACCACATCGTCTGCCGGGGATCGGCGATACGTACCCCGCCGTCGGCGCGGAGCGACCGCGGGACGGCGCGGCCGGCCGGATCGGTGTCGAGATCCACGTGCAGATGCGAGCAGGCGATCTCGCCGGGGTCGCCGGCGCTGACGACGCGAACGTCGCCCCGGGCATCGATCGAGCGCAGGGCCTCGCTCGCGTCGTCGCCTTCGGCGGTTTCATCGCGGGCGAAGTCGACACGCAGCACGTCGGCGTGCGTGAGCCTCATCTCGGGGCTGGAGACCGTCACGGCGCCCGTGAACTCCGCGGAGCGGCCCGGATCCTCCTCGCTGTGCCTCGGCGCAATCTCGACGCGTTCGGCCCACGTGACCGCAAGCGTCGGGGCGCGGGAGGCGAGCGGCGCGAGCGAGGCGGGCTCGAGCCGCTCGACGTCGGAAGCGAGCACGGGCTCCTCGAACCGGCGGAAGCGGCCGCCGCCGGAGAGCGTGTAGACCTCGGTGCGGTCGTCGATCGTGACGACGCGGGCACGGTCGATCACGTTCATGTCGTCCACCAGCATCACGTTGATCCCGCTGAGCCGGGCCGTGCGGTCGGGGACGTTCAGCTCCAGTTGGTCGGTGTATACGCGGCGGCCGTCGGCGAGGGCGAGCGCGACGCGGTGGTCGGCCTCGACGCGCCGGACGCGCTCGTCGTCGTCGGTCGCGTCCTCCGCGATCCAGACCTTCAGGTGGCCCGCCCAGAGCGTGCGCTCCGGCTCCACGACGGACACGTCGCCGGTCAGTTCCACCTGCGCGGACCCGGTGCTGTAACGCAGCCGCGAGCACTGCGCGGTCATCTCGGCCGCCTCGTCGTACAGGCGGACGGGGCTGCCGGTCAACTCCAGCCGCGAGTCCTCCGGACCGTCGAGCCGATCGGCGGGATCGGTCACCGGGAACATCGTCAGCCCGCCGTCGCACGTGATGATCGTGTCGTCGGGGCTCGGCGGAGGGGCGATCGTGTGCTCGGTCTCCTGGTAAGAGCCGAGCACGGCGCCGACGAGCACGTCGGCGAGCCGGCGGGGGCCGGCGACCATCTCGGGCATCGCGGGCCCTTCGGCGGTCGCGATCGCCGGCGCGAGGGCTTTGCTCCTGGGACTGAAGGTAAGCCGAAGCTCGTCCCCCTCGGCCCGACGCTCGTTCGGGGCAAGCCCCTGCTCGACACGCACGTTCTTGCGGAGCAGGAGTTGGTAGAAGGTCTCTTCCTCGGCGTCGTCCGCGACTTTGTCCGCGACCGCGTCCGTGTCCGCGTCCGTATCCGCGTCCGTGTCCGTGTCCGTGCCCGCGTCCGCCTTCCGCCCCGGCGCCTTCGCCGACGCGAGCCGGATCGACTCCACGTGCACGACGTCCAGACGCTGGATGATGCCCGCCTGGTCGTTGAACAGCACCCGCAGCCCGCGCCCGCGGAACGTGCCGCCGCGTGACTCCAGGTCGATCACGCCCGCGCAACGCACGTCGCCCACCATGCTGTCGAAGTGCGCCTCGTCGGTGCGCACCGCCAGCGCGGGCTCGTCGACGGTCGGGTCGAGCGTGTCGCCGGCGATCGACTCGTGGCGCCGGATGACGACGTTGCCGGTGATCACACCGGATTCGACCGCGTTGTTCGGGGCGAGGGCGAGGGCGGAATCACCGGTCAGCGTGATGACGCTGCCGCCGGCGCCGTAGACCTCGATCTCCGGGTGCTCCAGACGCATCCAGCCCGGCCCCATCCCCTCGGGATTCGGATCGAGGCGGCGGAACCGGTACTGCTGGGCGAGCGAGCCGTCGGCGCCGGAGATCTGGATCCAGCCGCCGGCGGGCAGGTCCACCACACCGTCCTCGAACGAGCGGGCGTTGTTGGTCAACTCGTCGGGGCTGAGCGGGGCGGGTGCGTCCACCGCCAGGTCGGTGGTGTCGGGCGTCTCGGGGGCCGGGGGGTCGATCCGCGTGACGACGTACAGCAGCACGCCGGCGAGGATGAGACCACACGCGATGACGATCGCGGGCTTGCGCTTCCCCGTGCGCACCGGGGGCGGCGCGCCGGTGGTTACGCTTGACTCGTCGGAGTGTCGGTGGCGTTCGGCGGTCATCGGCTTCGGGCTTCGGGCCTACGCGAAGTACGCGAGCGCCTCGTCCCAGCGGTCCTCCAGCTTGAGCAGGTGCTCGATCGCCTCGCGCACCGCGCCGCGGCCTCCGGGGCGCGTCGTCACGAACTCCGCCGTCTCGCGGACCTCCGGGGAGCCATCCGCGACGGCCATAGGATAGCCCGAGAGACGCATCATCGGCAGATCGGGGAGATCGTCGCCGATGACCGCGGCCTGCGACGCGTTGATGTCCAGGTCCTTGAGGAGTTCGCCGAACGCGGCAACCTTGTCGCCGACACCCTGGAACACGTGGCGGATACCGAGTTCGGTCGCGCGGTGTTGCACCGCGGCGCTCGATCGGCCCGTGATGATCGCGACGTCGTACCCGAGCAGGCGCCAGAGCTGAATGCCGAGGCCGTCGCGTACGTGGAAGCGCTTCGTCTCCATGCCGTGCCCGTCGATCAGGATGCTCCCGTCGGTGAGCACGCCGTCTACGTCGAGCACGAGCAGGCGGAGGGACTGGGCGGTGTCCTCGGGCATGGTGACTCCGAAGGGGGCTCGTCAGGGAGCGGCCGGCGCGACGTCCGTCGAGCCGTGCGGGGGGCGGAACGCGAGACGCGCGCGGTTCACGTCGGGGTACATCTCGATGAGCGTGTCGAGCCTCATGATCCGCATCGCCTGCGGCACGACGCCGCGCACGGCGCAGATCTTCACGTGGCCGCCGCGCTGCTTCATCTTGCCGTGCAGACGCACGAGCACGCCGAGTCCGTAGCTCGTGATGTGGGTGAGCTTCGTGCAGTCGATGATCAGCCTGGTCAGGCCGGCGTCGATCAGGCGGCCGACGTCGCCGACGAACGCGTCGGCGGTCTGCGCGTTGAGGCCGCCGTCGGCGGCGAGGATCAGCACGTCGTTGTCGATCTCGTCGTAGTAGAACTCCATGTCGGCGGTCATGATAGTGTTCCCGGGGAGGGGGGACGCGGAAGGA
>JAAELP010000335.1 GCA_024226535.1 Planctomycetota bacterium
AACATATCGACGGACCTCGCCGCCGCTGGCTGCGTTGCCGCTCCTCGACGTATCCATGGATATGCCAGCGTCGCGTCGCCTTGCCAGCGACGACGATCTCGCGCCGATAAGTCACAAGCTGTTTGGCGGACACCACTAGTCGATGTCGAAGAACTTCAGCTCCACAGGGTCCGGCGCCATGACGAGCCGGTAGGCCCAGTCGCGGTCGCCCTGCCGGGAGGGGACCTGGAGGGCGATCGAGCCGGGGACCTTGTGGTTCGGGTAGCGTTTGAAGATCAGGGCGCCCGACTGGATGCCACCGGCCTCCTGCGCCTGCTGGATCGCATCGCAGAGCACGGCCATGCGCGAGCCCACACCACCCTCGAACACGCTCAGGAAGCGGTCGTAGGAGGTCTTCTCACGACCGATGGAGTGAAGCTGCTCGTCGTAGATCTTCCTGTAGTCCTGGTCTTCGGCGAGGGTCTTGAGGGCGGCGACGGTGATCAGCGCGGCCTCGATCTCGCCGGGGACGGGCGGATCGGGAAGCACCAGGGGCTTCTCGGGCGCGACCACCTTGGGGGGCGGCTTCGCCGCGGGCGGCGCCTTCACCCTGGGCGTGGGGTTGGGCTCGGTCGCCGTATCGCCACCGCCGGAGTCGGTACACGCGACGGGGAGCAGCAGCAGGGCGATTGCGAGGAGTGCGGTGCGAAGCGATGTCATCCCATGAGGATATCGCCTGGCCGTCTCCCGGGGAAGAACCTAGTCCTTGGCAAGCTCGCGGCGCTTTCCGAAAATCGCTGATGACCGTCCCGCACTCGATCCCTTGCGGATCATGCCGATCTCGGTGACGCGCTCCCACGCGCTGGCGGCGTTCGCCGGCGCGTACTCGACGCCGATCGAGCGCCGGTCCCACGCCCGGGCGACGGTCGACGTCGTGCCGCTGCCGAGGAATGGGTCGAGGACGAGGTCGCCGGCGTTGGAGCACGAGCGGACGACGCGCTCCAGGTACGCCTCCGGGATCTGGTTGTGGTGCCCGTGCCGGCGCTCCTTGTTGTTGCCCTGGATGCGCCCGAGGTACTGGCCGTACCAGACGTCCATGGGCACGCGCAGGCCCTTGTGCTCGCTCTTGGCCATGGTGCGCGCGTCGCCGTAGATGCTCGCGCGATCCGACGGCTCGAGGATCGCCTCGGGGTTCCACGTGCGCTCGTCGGGATCGCGCACGAAGTACAGCGCGTGCACCTTGCTCATGATGAACGAAGTGCTCCGGTGCTGTCCGAAGCGGAAGTGCCAGACGCACCAGTTGATCATCGTGAGGCCGCGCCGCTTCAGGTGCATGACGACTTCGGCGGCGGTGTCGTCGGGGATGTTCACCCACAGGCTGCCGTGCGGCGCCAGGACGTCCACGCACGCGTCGAGCCAGTCGAAGGTGAAGCGCTCGTACTCGGCGCGCGGCATGCCGTCGTGCCATTCGCCGTAGGGCACGTCCCAGTTGAACGGCGGGTCGGCGAAGACGAGGTCGACGGCGCCCCGGTCGGGCAGGGCCGGGAGGACGTCGCGGCAGTCGCCGACGTAGAGACGCGTGTCCGGGTCGTCGGCGGCGTGGGCGGGCTCGATCCCCGGCAAGGGGACGGGCTCGTGCGCGGCGACGTCGTCGCCGACGAGGCGGATCGACTCCGCGCACGCCGTGCGCGCTGCGCGTCGATGGGTGGCGGTCGCTCCCGACGGCATGGCGTAGCCGCCGGGTCGGTCGAAGTCGGTGTTCTTGCGTTCGGCCATCGGGTCCTCCCTGACCATGCCGTGATACTCGGCGGAAGCGTAGGGCCGAAGGCAGCGTCAAGTTGCTCAGATGTGGATCCGCGTCCGCGTCCGCGTCCGTGCCCGTGCCCGTGTCCGCGTCCGTGCCCGTGTCCGCGTCCGCGTCCGTGCCCGCGTCCGCGTCCGCGTCCGCGTCCGTGTCCGCGTCCGCCTAGTGCGTCCCGAAGATGCGATCGCCCGCGTCGCCGATGCCGGGCCGGATGTGACCCGCGCCTCCGGGACGAGGTCGAGGATCCCGTCGGTCATGCCGACGCCCGCGCGCAGGATCGCCACCAGCGTGACCGGCTGCGCGAGCCGCACGCCGCTTCGGGTGGTCGGGGTGGGCCGTCACGACGGCGAGTGCAGCGGCTCCGGCGCGCCGTCCAGCCTCACCGTCATCACCAGGGGTCGCTTCACGAGCGCGGCGACGAGCCCGAACCCGTCCGGCCCGGGGTCGATCGGCCACGCCCGCAGCCGACCACACGGTTCGGCCGCGTAGTCGGCGAGGCGTTCGGGACCGAGGAACACCGCGCGCTGGAGGATGAGGACGTCCGGGCTGACGTGCTCGAGTTCGGCGGCCACGGCGAGGAGGGCCCCGGCGAGGCGACCGAAGAGCGGGCCGTCGGCGTCGAGCAGGACATCGGCATCGCGCCAGACGAAGTACCGGCGCCGGGCGGACCCAGGCCAGTGGCGCAGCGTTTCGATGACGTCCGTCTCCGTGTGCGGCGCGAGGCGCCGCGGGGGCAGCGCGGCGGCGAGCTGGTCGCAGAACCCACGCAGGCCGGCAACGGACGAGCCGTTGATGTCGATCACCTCGGCGGCTTCGAGCGTCTCCAGCCGCGTGCGCAGCTCGGTCGCGACCGAGCGGCGATTCCGCCGCCCGCCCCCGGCGACGACGAGGTGACGCTCGTCGAGGAGCGCAGTCATCGCGGCGGGATCGATGGTCAGCGTCGTCACCCTGACAATGTAGCCCGGGTTTTGGACGAGGCGAGCAGATTCTCGGACGGTCTGCTCGTTGCTAGCCCGGATGTTGCACGAGCCTTGGCGGTGGATCGCGGATTACGTCGGCAGCGTCGGGAATCGGCGCGGTTTCGAGTCGCGCCGCCCGCGCACACTCTGTCACCAGCGCGGCAAGCCTGGTCTGTGTTCGCCACGGCGAGGCGAAGGCATATCCACTCGATACGTCGAGGCTCGACGGGGTGAACACAGGCCAGGATCGCCCGCTGGACGCCAAGGCTCGTGCAACATTCGGGCTAACCGTCGAGCACATGCCCGTGCCGCGCCAGCAGCTTCTCGAACCGGTCGCGCAGATCCGGAATCCGCGCGGTGTCGAGACGCGTGACGCAGACGATCAGCATCTCCACGAGGCGATGGAAGTCGTCGACGGAGATGTACTCGGGGCCGACGCGAGCGGGCCGTTGCCCGCCGAGAACGGCGTCGATGTCCGTCATGTTGTGGTAGTTGCCCAGCGGCAGGCACAGGCACGTGGACTCGTAGCCGTAGGTGCTGAACGCGCTCGCCTCGCACGCCCCGCCGGGCATGAGCTTGCGCTGCCACTTGAAGTCGGGGTGCCGCTGCTTGTGTGCGTCGAGCAGCGCCGCGATGCGGTTGGTCAGCGAGGGGCTGAACACGCTCACGCGGTCGCCGACGCGCAGGATGGGACCGTCGCCGATGGGCGACTCGGGAAAGCTCCGCGAGTTCTCCAGGCACAGCAGCCGCGTACCTTCGGGCACGCTCCCCTGCTCGCACGCCGCGAGCGTGCCGATGAACCCGACCTCCTCCGCCCGCGTCAGGAGTACCCCGGCGTTCGCGCCCGTCGAGCGCCGTCGGAGCATGTCCAGCGACGCCAGCGCGGCTGCGACGCCGGCGAGGTCGTCGCAGGCGTGGGTGAGCAGGATGCCGTCGCGGATTCTCGGCAGCTCGCCACGCAGGAGCCATCGCCCGACGTCGCCGGGAGCGATGGCGGCTCCTTCTCGTTTCGCGAGCGTCACCGTCACGCGCTTGAACGGCGTCGCCGTGGCGTTGAGGGCCACGATCCGCGCCCGGTGCGCGCGGCCCGAGGCGTCGAAGATCTCGATCCGCGCGTCGTCGAAGTAGGGGTCCCGCACGCCGCCTCGGAACTCGAGGTCGACGGTGCGGGGGTCGATCACGCGGCGCACGACGAAGGCGGGGTGATCGAGATGCGCGGTGATCAGCAGGTCCGGGGCGCGACGGCGGCCGGCGCGGGTGATGAACAGGTTGCCGGCGTCGTCGCGCCGCAACCTGAGGTTCCGGCGGCGGCTCGTCCACTCCTCGATCCACTCGATGACGCGGTCCTCGCGCCCCGCGGCGGTGGGCAGCGACGTGAGCTGACAGAGCCAGCGTTCGTGCGTCCGGCGCTCGGAGGCGGTGGCCATGTGCCGCAGTGTACCGTCGCGGCTACACTGCCTGCATCATGTCGCTCTCACCGATCCCCGAGATCCTGGACGAACTTCGCGCCGGACGCGTCATCGTGCTCGTCGACGACGAGGATCGCGAGAACGAAGGCGACTTCATCTGCGCCGCCGAGGCGATCAACGTCGACATCATCAACTTCATGACCCGCGTCGGCGGCGGCTACCTGTGCGTGCCGCTGACCGGCGCCGACTGCCGGCGGCTGGATCTCGGCCCGCAGGCGACGGTGAACACCTCGCTGCGAGGGACGCCGCTCACGGTCAGCGTCGACGGGCATCCCCGGCACGGCGTCGGCACCGGCATCTCGGCTCCGGACCGAGTGAAGACGATCCGGATGCTCATCGACGGGAAGACGACGCCCGACGACTTCGTGCGCCCCGGCCACATCAACCCGCTGCACGCTCGCGACGGCGGCGTGCTCGTGCGCACCGGCCAGACGGAAGGGTCGGTGGATCTCATGCGGCTCGCGGGGTTGCATCCCAGCGCCGTGCTCATCGAGGTCGTGCGCGAGGACGGCGAGATGGCTCGCCTGCCCGAGCTGGAGCGGATCTGCAAGACGCACGACCTGAAGATGTGCTCCGTCGAGCAGGTCATCGAGCACCGCCTCGCGCGGGAAGCGCTGGTGACGCGGATGGACCCGCGGGAAGGCACGATGATCGAGACACCGGAGGGCTCCTTCCGGCTCATCGCCTACCACAGCGCGATCGACCCCGTCCCGCATCTCGCGCTCACCGTGGGCGGGGTCGGCGAGTTGACGCCCGACGGTCACGTCGTGGAGCAGGCGGAGCCGGTGCTCGTGAGGATGCACCGCCGAGACCTGCTGGGCGACATCTTCTGCGAGGAGAGCCGGCCGACGGCGGTGAGCCTGCGGGCGTCGTTGCGGATGCTCCAGGAGTCCGGGCGCGGCGCGCTCGTCTACCTGCGTCCCGAGGGGTTCGGTGACGATCTGAGCAGCCGGCTCCAGACGATTCGTCGTCCGCTCCTGGATGACGTGAACGCGCCGGACCTCACGCGCATCGACGGGATCGGCGGTCGCGCGCAGCCGATGGAGCGCCGCGACTTCGGGATCGGCGGACAGATCCTCCGCGACCTCGGCCTGAGCCGGCTGAGGATCCTCACGAACCACCCGAAGACCATGCGTGGATTGCACGGCTTCGGGCTCGAGATCGAAGAGCAGGTTCCGATCGAGTGAGCCGACGGCTTTCCGGCTACTTCGGGCTGACCGGCAGTTGCTCGAGGATCTCATCCACGAGCCCGTAGGCCTTCATCTCGCCCGCATCGAGCCAGTTGTTGCGCTCGCAGTCCAGGCCGATCTTCTCCAGCGTCTGGCCGGTGTTGTCGGCGTAGATCTCGTAGAGGATGTCGCGGAGCCGGAGCATCTCGCGGGCCTCGATCTCCAGGTCCGTGGCCTGGCCCTCCATGACGCCGGAGAGGAGCGGCTGGTGCATGAGGTTGCGCGCGTTCGGCAACGCGTAGCGCTTGCCCTTCGTGCCCGACGAGGCGATGAGCGATCCCATCGACGCCGCCTGCCCGATGATGTACGTCGCCACGTTGCTCGGAACGAAGCGCATCGTATCGATGATGCCCATGCCCGCGGTGACGCTGCCCCCGGGGCTGTTGATGTAGAGGCTGACATCCGCCTTCGCATCGTCGTTGGCCAGGAACAGGAGTTGGGCGATCACGAGGTTGGAGATCTCGTCGTTGATCGCGCCGCCGACGAAGATGATGCGGTCGTTGAGCAGGCGCGAGTAGATGTCGTAGGAGCGCTCGCCGCGGCCGGTCTTCTCGATGACGATGGGCACGAGGGTGGACATGTTGGGTCTCAGGAGGGGGGCTGGGGCGGGGGCAAAGGCGAAGGAACGGGGGCCGGCTCAGTTGGCCTTGTCCTTCTTGTCCTTCTTCTCATCGGTGCTGAAGACCTCGTCGACGAGGCCGTAATCCTTGGCTTCCTGGGCGGTGAAGTACTTGTCGCGCTCGCCGTCCTTCGCCACCTGGTCGACCGTCTGGCCGGTGTGCTTGGCGATGATCTCGTTGAGCGTGGTCTTCGCCTTGAGGATCTGCTCGGCCTGGATCTGGACGTCGGTCGTCTGCCCGGTCACGCCGCCGTAGGGCTGGTGGATCATCACCTTGGCGTGCGGGAGGATGTGCCGGCGGCCCTTGTTCCCGGCGCAGAGCAGCACGGCGCCGCCGGAGTACGCGCGGCCGATGCAGTACGTCGCGATCTTCGACGAGATGAACTGCATCGTGTCGTACAGCGCCAGCGTGTCGTCGACGGCGCCGCCGGGGCTGTTGATGTAGAGGTTGATCTCCTGGCCTCGCTTCTGGTCCTCGAGGTAGAGCATCTGCATCATCACCCGGGCCGCGGAGACGTGGTTGATCTCCCCGATGAGGAAGACCACGCGATTCTCGAGCATGATCTCGTCGATCGTCATCTCGCGCGTGCGCTGGTACTGCATCGCCGCCCGCGGCATCACGCCGGCGTCGAACATGGGTACCGGGTACCGCGGATCGAGGTGACGGGGGTCGTGGGCGCTCGGATCGAAGGAGGCCGGATGGGTCATGGACGGGCTCTTCGGGGCTCGAGGTGGGAATGGACCGGGGGGTGAGGCCGCATGATAGGCGGCACGGGGCGACCGGCAAGCGTCACCCTTATCGGCCGAATCATCGATCATCAAAAGTCGTCTTCGTCGATCCGATCGACGGGCCGGGGGCGCGGGAGTTGCGTCTCGCCGGCGTCGATGGCCCGTCGGTCGGTCGGAATGGTCATGGTCACCGTGGTTCCTCGGCCCGGCACCGACTCCAGGTCGACGGTGCCGCCGTGCTCGGCGAGGATCTTCCGGGTGACGGGCAGCCCGAGCCCGGTGCCTCGCTGCCCCTTCGACGAGTTGAAGGCTTCGAAGACCAACTCGTGGCGGGCCGGCTCGATGCCGGGACCGTTGTCCGAGACGCTGATCCGCGCCCGATGCTCGGCCGGTTCGTAACGCGTGGCGATCGTGATCACGCCGCCGCGGCTGGCGACCGCCTCCAGCGCGTTCATCACGACGTTCACGAGCGCCTGGTGCATCCCGTTGACGTCGATGGGGATCGGCGGCACGTCATCGGCGAGATCCAGCAGCAGGCCCACGCGCTTGCGGTCGCACTGGGGCATCACGAGATCGCGCACCTCGCCCACGAGCGCGTTGAGGTCGCCCAACTCGATGTCGAGCGTGCCGGGGCGCGAGTAGACGAGCATGTTGAGCGTCAGGTTGAGGATGCGATCGAGGTTCCGGGCGAGGATCGGCCACCCCTCCTTGGCCAGGTCCAGGTCGCCCTTGTTCAGGGCTAGCTCCACCGCGTCCGCGCCGCCACGGAGGCCCTGGAGGATGTTCTTGATCGAGTGGCTGAGGGAGGCGACCGTCTGCCCCATCGCCGCCAGCCGCTCGGTCTGCATCCGCGACTCCACGACCTCCAGCGAGAGCAGGGCCAGGCCCGCGTGCTGCCCGATCGCTCCCAGGAGCTGGAGCTGGGGCTCGGAGAAGGTGAAGTCCGCCATCTGCGAGTCGATGTTGATGACGCCGAAGATCCGCTGGCCCGCGACGATCGGCACGCAGATCGCCGACCGGATGCCGTAGTCGCGGACCGAGTCGCCCGCCTCGAACCGCGTGTCGTTCATCGCGTTCGTCGAGAGCACGCCCGTGCGCTGCTGAAGCGCGTGCTGGATGATCGTGCGGCTCACCGGGATCCGTCCCTCGTCGACGGTCTTCGGCCGCTCGCGATAGCGCACGACGGCGGCGTCGAGCGGAGCGGCGGGGTCGTCGCCGAGCAGCACGAAGCCGCGGTCGGGACGGAACTCGGTGAACACGAGATCCATGACGGCCCCGAGCAGCTCGTCGCGGTTGAACGTCGAGGCGGTCAGCGCGGTGAGTTCGTAGATGACGCGCAGGTGATCCCGCGCGCCGCGGAGCGGGTCGGGCGACGCGAGGACCATGCTCTCGGCGTTGGGATCGGACGTGCTGTGAACCGTGACGTCGAGCGTCTCTTCGTCCATGAGACGGATCGGCGACGGGCGCCGGTCGTCCTCGTCGGGACCCATGCCGAAGATGAGCAGCGTGTTGCCGCACTTGATCTGGTCGCCGGGGCTGAGCTGCTCGCGCCCCGTGATCGCGTGGCCGTTCACGAACGTCCCGTTGGCCGAGTCGAGGTCGCGCAGGTGCCACGTCCCGTTGTCCGGCGTCAGCTCCGCGTGCCGGCGACTCACGGTCGAATCGGTGATCGGCAGCGCTTCGCTGCTGCGCCCGATGAGCTGCGGCTCGTGCTCGGGCAGCCGGAACTTCTTGCCGCGGTCCGGGCCCTGGAGGACGTGGAGAACGAGCATTGGGGATGGTAGGGGGGGAGGCGGCGGAGCGACGCTCTAGTGATGAGCAGCACTACTCATCGAGGCCTGCCGCGAACATCTCCTCGTCGGTTCGATTCCACACCCAGCCGGCATCGCTCGGATCGACATCAACCCCTGTTAATCGCGTGTCCGTGACCTCGAGAACCCTCGAACCGATTCCCGGTGGCGAGAGAGGATTCTCTGGAACGCGCTGGAAGCAGAGCGACGCCCATTCGTCTGTCAAGAAATCGGGAGCCGAGCCTCGAGTGACCTTGTGCTTCTTGATGCACAAGCGAACCGAGTGCAGCAACCAGCGGGCAGAGTCGCGCGCCTTCCACTCGTCAACACTAAGGCCTTCCTTCTTCGCCATATGCTCTGGATAGTCGAAGAAGCTGTCGGGGACAGCCGTCGGAGTCTCCTGTCGCCCGCATCCAGCAACAAGAAACAGCGCCACAATACAAAGCAACCTAACACACGCCATGGTGAGTTCTCCTTCACCTGAGGCGCGTATCGGTCGTTCTCAAGGAGTACTTGTGTGGTAGTCAGCAGGCTCCGATAACACTCCCACGAACTCGGCACTCACGACCACGAAGCCAAGACCAGCAAGATGTCGCTGAATCCGACCATGCCGTCACCGTCAATGTCGGCCCGTGTCGTTTCGGTGCTCCCCCACTCGGCCAGGACGAGATTCAGGTCAAGTAAGTCGACAGTAACGTCGCAGTTGATGTCCGCAGCCTGTGTTCCCGAGTACAGCAAAGTCTTCCCTGGTGAGAACCCTGGGCGGACCTGGAAGGACGCAGCCCCAATCAGCAACTCACCAAAACCGTCTTGATCAGCATCACCGACGGAAGCGATGGCGTCTCCGAAATTGATCAGTGCGGATTCGCCAAGCCACCTCTCGTGCAGCCGGCCGTCCAGTGCATCGCGCACTTCAACGCTTCCAAGGAAGAACGCTGCATTGCCGGCGGAGACGGCGATGTCGGGTGATCCATCACCGTTCATGTCTCCGGCGCTGGCGACGAACTTGCCCAATTGGGAGCCAAACTCACCGACCGTAGACCAAATCGTCCGGCCATCGCGGCCCGAGCAGACGTACACCTTGCCATTCTGGCCTGGCGCGCCCGGGTAGTCCAGTGCGCCAACAACGAGGCTCAAGTCATTGCCGGCGCCAACGCTTGGAGGGATCGCCGCCACCGCGTAGCCATAGTTCGACAGAGCAGTTTCACCGTCATTGGCCCACAGGAGCTCACCGGTGCGCCCGCTTCGCAAGTAGACCCTGCCCGCGTTCTCGCCCAATGGGACGTCCGCTGCAGGAGCCCCAACAGCTACATCTGCGTGCCCGTCCTCATCCACGTCACCAGCGAGAGCGACGCTAAAGCCAAACCAGTCGCGATCAGTCTCCCCGGACCAAGACCAGAGCTGCTCGCCCGTGCTTCCTGACCAAACCGTGACCTGTCCGGGACGTGGGTCTATTGGGCTAAGAGATGGAGCACCCACCAGGACATCGGGACATCCATCTCCGTTTACATCGTCCCCGCCGGCCACGGCGTCACCGAACTGGCGCTGGACATCCGATCCGTCCCAGTCCCAGAGGAGATGTCCATCGGAACCGGATAGAACCTCTACCCGGCCGCGTTGCTCAACGATGCTGGGATAGAACGGTGCGCCAACCGCTACATCCTGACATCCGTCCCCGTCGATGTCACCCACGCATGCGAGCGAGCCACCGTACAGGCTCCAAGACGTGCGCCCCTCTCGCTCCCAGAGCACTTTATTTGCGAGAGTGATCGCAACTACCTTGCCAGAGTTCTCTCCTTCTAAACCATCAAGGCCTGGGGCACCAATGAGAATGGCGAGCTCACCGCCATCATGGGCCGGCAACACCGCGAGCGCAGCGCCG
>JAAELP010000336.1 GCA_024226535.1 Planctomycetota bacterium
ACGGTCGAAACCTCGCCGTCGTGTCCTTCGAGAATCCGCAGCAGCTGCCCATCCTGCGACCAGATGCGGGCCGCACCGTCCCGGTGTGCGGTGGCCAGACGCGTGTCGTGGCTCCACGCCACGTCGGTGACCATCGAGTCGTGCACCAGGGTGCCGGCGATCTGCTCGCCATACTCGCTCCACAAATGAACGGTGCCGTCGATGGCGCCGATGGCGATCCGGCCGTCACGGCTCCAGGCCACCGAGGTCAGGACCGGGGTGCCGTAGGTGGGCTCGTGGTCGGAGGTCTCGTGGACCAGCTGCAAGATCGGCGATGGACGGGACGAGCTTTCGGCGGCCGGGCCCGCGACCTGCCAGAGGCGCGCCGTGCCGTCGTTGCTGACCGAGACGACGCGCCCGCCGTCCGGGCTCCAGGCGGCATCGCGGACGGTGTTGCGATGCCCCCGGAGGACCAGGGGGGCGTCCTCGGCGCCCAGGGTCCAGACCCGCAGCGTGTCGTCGCGCGCCGCCGTCACCACGCGCCGGCCGTCCGGGCTCCAGACGGCGGCAAAGACGTTCGCTTGGTGGCCGCGCAACACCAACGGGCTGCGCGCCGGCGCACCGGCGTACCAGACGCGGGCGGTGCCGTCGTCCGAGCCGGTGACGATACGCTCGCCGTCGGCGCTCCAGCCGATGGCGTTGATCCGTCCGTCGTGCCGGCCGAGGAGTCGTGGCTTGCCGTCCTGATCCGTGTTCCAGATGCGCACCGTGTTGCCGTGCGATATGGTCGCGATGCGCTCGCCGTCCGGGTCGAAGATCCCCAACGCATTGTGCCCGCCGAGCAGGGTCGAGACATGGACGTCCCGAGCCTCCGAAGACGGCTCGCCGGACAAGGCCGTGGTGAGATCCCAGAAACGGACGGCGCCCTGCGACGAGGTCGCGAAGTGGCCCTTACGGCGGCTGGCCCGGGCAAAAACCTGACCGGTGTGATCCCCCAGGACCAGCAGCGGCTCGGTCCGCGAGCCGTCGACTCGCCAGATCCGGGCGGTGCCGTCGAGCGAGGCGGTCAGCAGCGTGCCGTCCGGGTTGCGCTGGACGCTGTAGACGCTGCTCTCATGGTGGCGTAGGACGAGAGCTTCCGGCGCTCTCGACAGGGGCCAGATGCGGACGGCGCCGTCCTGGTGCGCGGTGGCGACGCGCTCGCCGTCGGGCAGGAAGAAGGCGTCGAAGACGATGCCGCCGTCGCTCGCCAGCACCAGCGGCCGGCGCGCCTCCTCGCCGTTCGGCGGGCCGCCGTCCACGACGGTCCAGACGCGGGCCCTCCCGTCATAGCAGGCGGTGACCAGCCGTCGGCCCTCGCTGTCCCATCGGGCTCCGAAGACGGCGCTGCCGTGGCGCAAGACGACGGGTGGCATGTCCGGGTCGTCGCCGGGGTCGCCCACCGGCCAGACACGGACCGTGCCGTCGTCGCTGGCGGTCGCCAGGCGCCGGCCGTCCGGGCTCCAAACGGTTCTCCAGATGCGGCCTTCGTGCCCCTCGAGCCGGCGGTAAGGGCGTTCCGGCGTATCGCGGTCCGACGGGTTGGCGGACCAGAGATACACCGTTCCGGTCTGCGTCGTGGTCACGACGAGCTCGCCGTCGGGCCTCCAGCGCGTCGACCACAGCATCTCCTCGTGCCGCAACGACCGATGGCCGGAGCCGTCCGCCTGCCAGATCCGGGCGGTACGGTCGAGGGAGACGGTCGCAATGCGCCGGCCGTCAGGAC
>JAAELP010000337.1 GCA_024226535.1 Planctomycetota bacterium
CTCGAGGAGGCCGAGGCGCTCCAGCGGAACGCAGTCGAACACGCGCGGGCCGAGCTCGGCGAGGAGACCGTCGCGACGCTCATGGCGATGAGCGCCTACGGCCGCACGCTGCGCAAGCTCGATCGTCTCGACGAGGCGAAGGACCTGTACGTGGCGGCCGCCGACGGGCTCGCCGAGCAACTCGGCGCGGGACATCCGGACGCGCTCGTCGCCGCGCTCAACTGCGCTTCGCTCTGCGAAACCCGCAACGAGTGGGACGAGGCCGTCCGCCGCTTCGCCGACGCCGCGACGGCGACGGAGGCGCAGGCCGAGTTCGGCGAATCGTCGCCGAACCTGTACCTGGCCCTGCTCGGGGAGGCCCGGTGCGCGATGGAACTGGGCGACCATGCCCGGGCCGAGCCGCTGTTGCGGCGCGTCGTCGATGCGTACCGCCGCGATCGCCGCCCCGGCTCCAACCGCACGCAGTCCGCGGAGGCGAGGCTCGCCCGGTCCCTGGTCGAGTTGGAACGCTACGAGGACGCCGAAGCGGTGCTCCTCGTCTCCCACGAGGCGGTGCTCGGCCGACGCGGACCCGATCACGACCGGACCCGCAACGCCGCCGCACGCCTCGTCCAACTCTACGAACGCTGGGAAAAGCCCGAGAAGGCCGCCGCGTGGCGTCAGAAGAGCGGTCCCTGACCGCCGCAAATAGGTGCCAGCCACCTATCTCTAATAGGTGCCAGCCACCTATCTCTTCTTTCTCTTCGGTTTCGTGGCACGCGCTGGTGGTGGACGTTGCATTCCCTCCTGGAAGGCATCGGGATCCCCGTGATCCCCCCCCCGGCTCGACAGGAGATCGAATCATGCGTGCTCGAAAGACAGGAATCGCGGTCGTGGTGTTGGCGGCGTTGGTGCTCGGCGGCGGGGAGGCCCGCGCAGACCGGATCCGGCCGTACTGGACGACCAGCCCCACGACCGCCGCCTCGATGCCGCACAACGCCAGCGACTGGAACCAGGGCGCCGCCGTCACCGTCGCTCCGGGGCAGACGGTGTTCGTCGGCTTCGCCAACACGCCGTCAGCGACAAGCCAGAAGTTCCTCACCGTGTCGCTCATCGGCACGAACATCACGTCGCTGCTCGAAGAGGGCATCATGGGGTACGACTCGCTGGACACGTCGGCCCCGACGCGGGCGGTCGCGTTCAACGAATCGATGGTGACCGGATTCGGCGTCGATTACGAGCTCTCGTGGTCGCAGTGCCCGCAGTGGGAGCGGCTGGAGTACCAGAACCCGACCGCCAACCCGATCCAGTTCACCGTGCACGCCAACTCCTTCTGCGGCGCCGTCATCCGGGGCAACCCGATGATCCCC
This sequence comes from Planctomycetota bacterium, assembly GCA_024226535.1. Classification (GTDB taxonomy): domain Bacteria; phylum Planctomycetota; class Phycisphaerae; order Phycisphaerales; family SM1A02; genus JAAELP01. The sequence goes on from JAAELP010000337.1 coordinate 1,350, forward strand.
AACGTCATGATCCGTATCGAGGGCGCCGTCGGCGTGCCGGACGGCATGACCACCGGCGGACAGGACGTCCGCAAGGTCCAGGTGTACCCGATCCACAGCTCGATCCCGCCGTCACCCCCGCCGTCGTGGTGCCCCGATCCCCAGCCGGGCGTGACGTGGATCGGCCCCTCGCCGTCGATCGTCGATCCGTTCGGTACACCACGTCCGCAGGGCGGGCTCGAGGTCGAGGCGTTCGGCGGCGGACTCGGCCCCGGCCAGCCGTTCCGGCTCGACTTCGCGCTGACCGGACCGGAGAGCGCGTTCGACGTGTTCGTCTTCGACGATGAAGACGACCAGTGGTGGCGCTTCCGCATGGACTTGCCCTCGCCGTTCCTCGACGTGTTCGATCCGTGGTTCTACCAGCCGGGCCAGGGGCTCCAGGACATCCGCGGATGGAAGGGCTTCGACGGCAACCCGAGCTTCGACGGCATCGTCGCGCCGGGCCCGTTCCTGAGCCCGCCGTTCAGCGTCGATGTGCAGGGCAACACGAACCTCGTCCGCGAGTTCGGCAACGCGACGGACGGCACGTGGATGTTCCAGACGTGGACGTTCGTGCCCGGCGGCTTCCAGCAGCCGCCGAGCCAGGATCCGTACGCGGGTTCGCACATCAGGCTCTACAGCATCTACGACGACGGCGGCCCGCACGACTGGTCGGTCGACCTTCAGTTCGATGCGCGCGATCAGCAGTTCAAGGTGCACTTCGGCGACGGACTGAACACGGTCGACGTGCCGTACATCGTCGACCAGTGGGTGCCGATCGACGTCGTGGTCGACCTGGACAACGACCACTGCCAGGTCTTCTACGACCAGAACCCGATCACCGAGTACGCGTGGACCGCGGGCTGGGACGGCAGCGGCGGCGGCCAGCAGGAGATCGTGGCCGTGGACCTCTTCGCCCAGGGATCGACGTCGATCTTCTACGACGACTTCGTGCTCGCGGAGATCACGCCGCCCCCCTGCCCCGCCGACCTGAACGGCGACGGCGACGTCGGCTTCGGCGATATCCTCGCCGTGATCGGCGCGTGGGGACCCTGCGCGTGCTGCCCCGAGGATCTCGACGGCAGCGGCGACGTCGGTTTCGGCGACATCCTCGAGATCATCGGGAACTGGGGACCGTGCCCGCAGTGATCGACCGACCTGAGCCCTGCGGGGAGTGAACGTGGGGGGCAACGGACGAGCACGCGACGGGAGCGCAGAAGCGGGCGCCGCAACGATGCGGCGCCCGCGTGCTCGAACCTGGCGGTGGTCTGCCGGCCTTACGGGCACGGACCCCACTGCATGATCGTCGTCATCAGGTCCGCGAAGCTGATCTCGCCGTCACCGTTGAGATCGAACGGGCACGGCTCGACCACGTGGTTCTCGTGCCACGAGATCGTGTCCTGGTGCGCGTCGGTGGCGATGACGTCGAGATCGCCGTCCCCGTCCACGTCTGCGCTGCGGACGGAGTGGGGGAACACGCCACCGGTGGAAACGGTGCGCTGCGTGAAGCCCGGCGTCTCGGAGATGCCGTCGTTCTCGTACCAGAGGATGTCGTCCATCCACGCCCGCGACATCACGATGTCGGTGTCGCCGTCGACGTCCAGATCGGCGGCGTGGATCCCCATGACGCGGATGGCCTCGTCAGAAGCAATCACCTGATGCTTGCTGAACGCGGGGGAGGGCGCGCCGTTGTTCTCGTACCACGCCGCCTCGTATTCCCCTCCGTAGAGGAGGTCGAGATCGCCGTCGCCGTCCACGTCCGCGACGTCGGCAGACAGGGGATAGTCGAGGGTGTCGATCACGTGCGCCGCGAAGCTCGGCGCCTGGGCGCCGTCGTTCTCCAGCCAGGCGAGCACGTCGTCCGCCTGGTCGCTCATGATGATGTCGAGGTCTCCGTCGTCGTCGAGGTCGGCGACCGAGAACTCATGGGCGTCATACGGGGAGATCATGGCCCCGCCGAGCAGCGTCGGCGACGGGTTCCCGTCGCTGAGGTACAGGCGCAGGAAGCCGGCGCTGGAGAGCACGTCCGGTGCGCCGTCACCGTTCATGTCGGCGACCTCGATGTGGACGGCGAAGACCGGGGCGATGACGTGGGTGGTGAAGGACGGAGTCGCCGCGCCGTCGTTCTCGTACCATCGGATGGCGACGCCGCCGGCGATGGCGTCGAGATCGCCGTCGTCGTCCATGTCCGCCACCGCGACCGCGCGGGCGGAGTTCACGAGGTCGATCTCGTGCGCCGTGAACTGGGGCGACGCTGCTCCGGTACGCTCGTACCACCGCACGCGGCTGTCGTTGTGCGAGCAGGCCAGCACGTCGAGATCACCGTCACCGTCGAGGTCCACCGGAAGGGCCATCTGCGGGGCGTTCGCGTTGGCGATCACATGTCCCGCGAACTCGGACTCCACGGAGGCCGCCGGGCACGCGCCCCAGCCGGCGATGATCTGGAGCATGTCGCCGAAGTTGACCTCGCCATTGTCGTCGAGGTCAGCGGGACAGGACGACGTGGAGCAGGTCACCGAGGCGCAGTCCACGTTCGCGTCGGCGTACGAGCCTCCGAGCGCCTGACACTCCTGCTCCTGCGCCATCTGGCACGAGCCGTTCGGCAGGCAGCATGCCCGGGCGGGGTACTCGTAGGAGAACATCAGGGCGCCGTGATTCTGGTGGTCGCCGCCGCCCAAGATGACCGTGAGCCTGCCGATCTCCCCCCAGAACGGCGAACCCTGACCCACGCTGAACTGCCCGATCAGCACGCCGTGCGTGGCCTCCTCGGGCGCGGTCACGAGGTCGTACGTGCCGTCGCCCGACGGCGCCGCCTCGTTCGCGGGCGGGAACGGCCTCGCGTAGTTGTCCGGAGCCGACGGGATTGCGTTCCAGATGCCGTCCATGACGACCTCGGGCGAACCGAAGCCGGTCCCGACGGGATTGAAGTCCTCGAAGTTGAGGTGGGCCGACGTCGGGAGCGTCGGTGAACCGGTGTAGCCGGCGGGAATGCCGATCGTCAGGAACGAGTCGTGCGCGAAAGCGGGCATTGCCTCGACGTGCACGACGGTCGCGGGGAAGTTCACGTGTGATCCGAACGCGGTGAGCTGGTAGAAGCCGCTGTCGGAGCTCAGGATGGTCAGATCGCCGAAGCCCGTCGACGAGACCGCCAGCGCTTGATCGTCGGCCGAGTCGAAGGTCGCATAGAGCCGGTACACGTCAAGCGCCGTGCCGTCGACGGTCGCGGAGCCGATGGTCGCCCCGAGGCCGGTGAACTCGGCCGAGGCGGCGCCGGCCAGGGCCACGGAGGCGGCCAGACCGACGATGAGGGGACGCGAAGCGGAAAGCGGGTTGGATGAGCGGTTCATATAGATGTCTCCTGTTCATGGATCGAGAAGCGACGCCCTCCGCAACGCGCGACAGCGGGCTCACGGTCAAAGGCAAAGGCGGCGGACCCGGGGCGCAGAGAAAAGCGGGCGCAGCGGCGTTGACCGCGAGGAGGAGCTGAGGAAGGAGCCGGGATCAGGGGGGGTCGTCACCCGAGCCCGAAGGCCGGCTCGTTCTGCTCGAAGAGGCAGCGGGCGTGTGCCGGGGGCGCACGGCCCATCAACAAAAAGAGAGCGGACACCGCGTCTTGTGCGGTGCCCGCTTCAGGGTGAGGACATGGCGTGCTCGGGACTCAGAGGCCCGCGATGCGCCGCAGCACGTCAGCGAAGTTCACCATGCCGTCGCTGTTGAGGTCGTACTGACGCTGCTGACTCGACAGGACGGGGCCCCAGTTGGCCAGGATCTGGAAGATGCTCGGGCCGCCGCTCGCCGGCGCGGCCTTGGTCTGCCGTTCGGTACCGGTCCGCGGGGCGACGGCACCGCTGTCCGCCGCCACGGCGGGACCGGCGAGGGCAAGGACCAGCGCACCACCGGCGAGCACGCGAGCAAAACGATTGCGGTTCTTGAACGTCATGGCTTGATCTCCTGGTTCGGGCAGGGTTCTCGGGACTCCGGCTCGCGTCGCTCGACGTGAAGGCCGTCGTCCTTTCATCCACCAAGGCAGCGGTCACGGGGGACGGGCGCAGGGGAATCCCGAGAATCTCCGTGTGGTACGCTTACGCCGATGTCCGATCAGGATTCCAGCCCGAACCAGGGCAGCGCCACCATGGCCCTCCGCGAGCTCGGCGCCGGCAACCGCACCGCCGCTGACCGGCTGCTGCCGCTGGTCTACGACGAACTGCGCGAACTCGCCGAGAGGGCGATGCGGCGCGAGCGGGCGAATCACACGCTCCAGGCGACCGCCGTCGTGCACGACGCGTACCTGCGGCTCATCAACGAGAAGCAGGTCGAGTGGAAAGACCGCAAGCACTTCTTCGCGATCGCGGCGCGGGCGATCCGGCAGATCCTGATCAACAGCGCCAAGGCGCACCGGGCTGAGAAGCGTGGCGGCGGCGGCGGGCGGGTGACGCTCCACGACGATCGGGTGCCGCTGGCCGATCAAGCCCTCGACGTCCTCGCCTTGGACGAGGCGCTGAACGCGCTCGCCGAGCGCAGCGAGCGTCAGGCCCGCATCGTCGAGCTTCGCTTCTTCGGCGGCCTCAGCGTCGAGGAGACGGCAGACCTGATGGAGGTCTCGCCGCGTACGGTGGAGGGCGACTGGGCGTTCGCACGGGCGTGGCTGCGGTCGACGCTCAGCAAGGCGAGCGCGGCCGCCGACTGATGGGCGTGCCGCCAGCTGCTCTACCCGTCGGGCGTCGCACGATCGCCGGCTGGAGCCGGAGCTTGAACGCGAGGAACCCGAAGCCGAGGGGCGTCCGCGTCCGCGTCCTGTAGCATGCACGGACGATGGACCTCGCCCTGACCGACCAGGTCGTTCTCGTCACGGGCGCCTCCGGCGGCATCGGCGGCGCGACGGCCCGCGTACTCGTCGACGAAGGCGCGCGGCTCGTGGTCCACGGCCACCGGAACCGGCCAGCGCTCGACGAGCGACCCGGGGTCGTCGCCGTATCCGCCGATCTGCGCGTCGAGTCCGACGTCGCGCGGATCTTCGACGAGGCGATCGGCGCCGCCGGCCGGGTCGATGCCGTCGTCGTGAACGCCGGCACCTGGTTCGAGCGGGAGGCGGACGTCGTCGACCTGACGCTCGACCAGTGGCGGGAGACGCTCGAGACCGACCTGACGAGCGCGTTCCTCACGTGCCGCGCGTTCCTTCGACATCTGCGCGACCGGCCGCGCGAGCACGCGTCCATCGTGCTCGTCGCCTCGACGGCGGCGCTCTTCGGGGAGGCCGGTCACGCCGACTACGCCGCGGCCAAGGCGGGCATGGCGTACGGCCTCACCCGAACGCTCCGCAACGAGATCGTCCGCCTCGCACCACGCGGACGCGTCAACTGCGTGTGCCCGGGCTGGACGAGGACACCTATGACCGAGCGGCACATGGCCGACGAGGCGCTCCTGGCTCACGTCTTCGCCACCATGCCCCTGCGCAAGGTCGCGACCGCCGAAGACGTCGCCCGCGTGATCACCGTGCTCCTGTCGGACCGGGCGAGCGGTCACGTCACCGGCGCGATCGTTCCGGTGGCGGGCGGGATGGACGGTCGCCTCCTCGACCACGGACCCCGATAGAATCCCTCCCATGCACGACCTGATCGACCGCCTCCAGCTTCAACCGCACCCCGAGGGTGGCTGGTACCGCGAAACGCACCGCTCCCAGACCATGCTTTCGCACGCCGCGTTGCCGGACGGGTACGGCGGCGACCGCTGCGCCGTGACCTCGATCCTGTTCCTGCTTCCGGCCGGCGTGCGTTCGCATGCCCACCGCGTGCGGTCCGAAGAGATCTTCATCCACCAGGGCGGCGATCCCATGCGCCTGGTGATGTCCTCGACGTCGAAGGACGTGTTCGACGCGCCGGACCGCCGCTCGATCTCCGTCGGCATGACCGCCGACGCCGTGCCGCAGGCCGCCGTTCCCGGGTCATGGTGGCAGGCGGCCGAGGTCGTTCCCGGCCCACACGGATACACGCTCGTCGCCTGCGTGGTGGCCCCTGGTTTCGACTTCGCCGACTTCGAGATGGTCGAGAAGTGAAGCGCGGCGCATATCATCCGGTGAAGAGGAACCGCCCGTGAGCACGACCATCACCCCCGCCCGCCCGGACACGCGCACGCGTGACGACCGAAAGCCACGCCGGCAGCCGCCGTATCACGTCGTCCTGACCGATGACGACGACCACAGCTACGACTACGTGATCCGGATGCTCCAGAACGTCTTCGGCTACCCGCCGGAGCGCGGCTACCAGTTCGCCACCGAGGTCGACAACGCCGGCCGCGTGATCCTGCTCACCACCACGCTCGAACACGCCGAGCTGAAGCGCGACCAGATCCACGCCTTCGGCCCCGACCCCCTGATCGCGCGCTCCGCGGGGTCGATGTCCGCGGTGCTCGAACCGGCGGAGTGAGCGGATCCCGCCCCGCTACCCCACGCGGCCGGCGAGCGCCGTCTCTTCGCACCAGTTTCGGTAACCGATGCCCGGTGACGCGGCGCCGAGGTGCCGGAGCATGTTCAGGGCGTGCGCGCGGTGGTGGGTGCCGTGACCGCCGAGCTGGATCATCGTGTCGCCGATGCGCACGGTCATCTCGCGGTCGGGGCGGGGGCGCGCCGTGACCGTGCGCTCCAGGTCGGCGTTGGAGAGCGTCGCCATCAGCTCGCGGCGGGCGGCGGCAGTATCCTCGACCAGCCCGCGAAGCTCGGCGGTCGACGTCGTTTCCGGAAGCTTCGGGAAGGACGCATCCTCGCCGCGCCAGGCGCCGAGCCACCACTGCGCGGCGGCGCGCACGTGCAGGAGCACCTTGCGGAGTGAGCCGAGGCCCATCTCGAAGGGACGGTCGAGCGCGGCGTCGTCGAGATCGTCGGCGATGTCGAGCACGCTCTCGTCGGCCCAGTCGCCGTACCGGAGATACTCGCCGATGGTCTCGGCGTCGTAGACGATGTCCATCCGATGCCTGGGATCGCGCGCCATCCGAAGGAAGTCGATCCCCGCCGGCGGCTCGACGCCGTCGAGATGACGGAGCATGTTCAGCGCCTGCGCGCGGTGGTGGAAGCCGTGGTTCACGACGTGCAGCACCGCGTCGCCGATGGGGATCTTGTACGAGCCGCCATCGGGTCGCGTGTACGTGCAGCGACGGGCGAAGTCTTCCGCGTCGAGGTTGTCCAGGAACGCGTCGCGCGCCCGCGCGGTGTCGCGGAAGCACGCCCACAACGCGTCCATCGTCATCAACTCCCCTTCGCCGGGGTCCGTGATCGTGTTGCCCGACCAGCGGTCGAGCCAGACGTGCTCGGAACGCCACAGGTGGTGCAGCGTTCGGCGAAGGGAGCCGGGCCCCAACTCGAAGGGTCGATCGAGCGCGGCGCCCGGGAGCGGCGACGACACGGCCATGAGCCGGTCTCGCGCCCAGTCACCGTGAAGCAGGAGCGCGCCGAGCGGGGTCACGGTGGTCATCGTTGGGTCTCCCGTGGACGTGTCTACTATATGGCCGATGCACGCGAGCTACGACGTCATCGTGATCGGCGGCGGGCACGCCGGCACCGAGGCCGCCTGGGCGGCGTCGGCGGCGCTGGGCGACGGTGCGCGTGTCGCGTTGATCACGATGGATCCGTCTCGCATCGGGCAGATGAGCTGCAACCCCGCGATCGGCGGGCTCGCCAAGGGGCAGATGGTCCGGGAGATCGACGCCCTCGGCGGGATGATGGGCCGCGCGATCGACGCCACGGGCATCATGTTCAAGATGCTCAACACCTCCAGGGGTGCAGCGGTGCACGGACCGCGGGCGCAGGCGGACAAGTACGCGTACGCCGCGGAGGTGCAGCGCCTGCTGGCGTCGCGGGGCGGGATCGACGTGATCGCGGGGACGATCGAGGAACTGGTCGTCGAGGAGGGCCGGGTGGCGGGTGTCGTGCTGCCGGCCGGCGCCGGCGTCGTGCGGCCGTCGCATGAGGTGATCGAGCGGAACGTCGCGGGCGCCGGGCTCGCGCGCCCGGTCTTCGCGAGCACACCTGACGACCGCGACCGACTCGACGAGCCACGCGCTGCGCGCAGCACGGC
>JAAELP010000338.1 GCA_024226535.1 Planctomycetota bacterium
CGGATCGTTGCGCAGGCGCCTCGATGGTTCACCTTCATGAACCACCCCCAGGTCGAACCGACAAACAACCTGGCCGAACGAGCGTTGCGACCGATCGTGATCGCTCGCAAGCTCACCCAGGGGACGCGTGGACCGAACGGTCAACGGCAGACCGAACGACTCTGGAGCGTGATCGAGACCGCTCGTCAGCAGAACGTACCCGTCTTCGCATTCCTCGCCCGCGCACTCGATGCACACCTCAAGAAGACCGAAGCGCCCGTGCTGGCCGTGTAGACCCGTGAACGGTTACCCGGATCCGTCCACCCTTCCCGGCGGGTCCTCCGGTAAACTCCCGCACCATGAAGCTGCTCCTCTTCAGCGACGTTCACCGCGATCTCGACGCGGCCCGAAAACTCGTCGAGAAGGCCCGCGAGGTCGATGTCGTCGTCGGAGCCGGCGACTTCGCGGTGGTCCACGAGGGCCTCGAGGAGACGATCGGCGTGCTGAGCGCGATCGACCGCCCGGCGGTCCTCGTGCCGGGCAACGGGGAAACCGACGACGATCTTGCCGCGGCGAGCGCGGCGTGGACCACGGCGGCGGTGTGCCACGGTCGGGGCATCGAGATCGAGGGCCTCGCGTTCTTCGGACTCGGTGGCGGGATCCCGACCACGCCGTGGAGCTGGAGCTTCGACCTCACCGAGGACGAAGCCCGCGCGATGCTCGCCGACTGCCCGGCCGGCGCGGTGCTCGTCGTCCACTCGCCCCCGCACGGCCACGTGGACCTCGCCGACGATCGTCACCTCGGCAGCGCCGCGATCCTCGATGCGATTCGCGAGAAGGAGCCCCCGCTCGTCGTCTGTGGACACATCCACGCCTGTTGGGAGCAGGAGGTCGCGATCGGACCGACCCGCGAGATCAACGCCGGCCCGCGGGGCGTGGTCGTCGAGCTTCCTGACTGAACGCCGGGGCCGTTCGGGGCATCGGTGTTGGACGGCGCACTGTCCTTCGACGACACTGAGCCCGAACCAGTTTTCGATCAGGGAGCAGAACCGATGACGACCGAGCAGGCGACGCAGGAAGGCGCGTGCGCCGCGATGAGCGCGACGACCGATGCCCACGACAGGTTCCAGCCGTTCGTCGGCACCTTCGACGCGGAAGTCAGGATGTGGATGGGCCCGGGCGAGCCGGCCTGCTCCACCGGCGTCATGACCAACTCGATGGTCAACGGCGGCCGCTTCCTCCAGCAGATCTACAAGGGTCACGAGGGTGGACCGTTCCCCGGCTTCGAGGGAATCGGCTACTGGGGCTACAACACGGTCGACAGCCGCTACGAAGGCTTCTGGATCGACACCGCCTGCACCTTCATGCAGAACGAACAGGGCCAGGTCGACGACTCCGGCAGGGTCTGGACCATGCACGGGTCGATGACCGGTCCCGGCGGACACCCCATGGAGAAGAGGTCGGTGATCACGCTCGTCGACAACGACCACCACACTCTCGAGATGTACTTCGCGACGCCCGAGGGCGAGATGAAGGGGATGGAGATCAAGTACGCGCGGGCGTAGGACGAACGGTGCCACGGACCGCGAGCGCAGCGAGCAGTCCGTGCGGGGGCATGCGCGCGGGCGCTACGCCGCGCCGTCGACGAGGCGAACGATCGCGGAGCGCGCGAGGTTCGCGACTTCGGTAGCGCGACCGCGGTCGATCTGCGCGGTGACCGTCGCGCCCTCGATGAGCAGGTTGATCTGCTCGGCGAGTTCATCAGGTTGCGCAAGGCCGGCCGCCTCGCAGTGATCACGGAGGAATGAGACGATCGCGCGCTTGTGATCGAGCGCGACGCCCCGCTGCGGGCTCGCGGCGTCCTCGTACTCCGCCGCGGCGTTGATGAACATGCAGCCGCGGAACTCGTTGCCGGTCAGCCACTGCTCGAGGAAGTCCACGACGGCGAGCAGCCGGGCCCGCGGGTCGTCGGCACGGGACGTCACGTACTTCAGGAGATCGGCCCGGAACAGCTCGTCACGACGATGCAGCGCGGCGACGATCAGGTCGTCCTTGCTCTTGAAGTGGTTGTAGAGCGTCATCCGCGAGATCCCCCCCTCCTGGAGCACGCGGTCGATGTTGGTGGCGTGAAAGCCGTGGCGGTAGAAGACCCGCATGGCGGCGTCGATCAGCTCATCGCGGCGGCTGGGGGGCATGGATCGGACTCCTACATACTGATTGAGCAGTATAGATTCCCGTCAACTCGCCCTGGACTATACTGACTGATCAGTATAGTATGCCCAGAAGTCACGAACAAGCACTCTCGACCCTCAAGCAAGGAGTTCCTGATGAACGCTCGAACCACCCTCGCCACCGGCACCGTGCTGGCCGCCGCCCTCGTCGCCGCCCTGATCGGCGGATGGGGCGCCCCCGCCAAGCCGTCGGCCCCGGTCGCCTCCACCCCCACCCCCCCGGCCGCCACCGCGGTCCATCACCGGACGATCGAGATCGACGGACTGGAGATCTTCTACCGCGAGGCCGGCGCGCCGCATAACCCGACGGTGCTGCTCCTGCACGGCTTTCCGACCTCGTCGCACATGTTCCGCGACCTCATCGGCCGGCTCGCCGACCGCTACCACGTCGTCGCGCCCGACTACCCCGGCTACGGCAACAGCTCGATGCCCACCGTCGACGAGTTCGACTACACGTTCGACCGTCTCGCCGGGATCGTGTCGTCGTTCACCGAGACGCTCGGGCTCGACCGGTACAGCCTGTACCTGATGGACTACGGCGCGCCGGTCGGCTTCCGTCTCGCCACCGCGCATCCCGAGCGCGTCGACGCGCTGATCATCCAGAACGGCAACGCGTATGAAGAGGGCCTGCGCGATTTCTGGGATCCGATCAAGGCCCACTGGGCCGAGCCCACCGCCTCCAACGCCGAGGCGCTGCGAGGTCTCCTCACGCTCGACGCCACGAAGTGGCAGTACACGCACGGCGTGCGCGACGTCACCACGATCAGCCCCGACAACTGGAACGTCGATCAGCCGCTGCTCGATCGTCCCGGGAACCAGGAGATCCAGCTCGCGCTGTTCCACGACTATCGCACGAACGTGCCGCTGTACCCGGCATGGCAGCAGTACCTCCGCGACCGGCAGCCGCCGACGCTGATCGTGTGGGGCGCGAACGATCACATCTTCCCCGCCGATGGCGCGCACCCCTACCGGCGTGACCTGAAGGACCTCGAGTTCCACCTCCTCGACACCGGCCACTTCGCGCTCGAGGAGGACGGCGCACGCATCGCCGGCCTGATGCGTTCGTTCCTCGATCGCAAGGTCCGTCGATCTTCGTAACATTCTCGGTATGCCGGAGCTTCCGGACGTCGAACTGTACCTGCACTGCCTGAGACCCCGCGTCGTCGGTCGGCGTGTCGAGCGCGTGCGTATCGCCAGCCCGTCGGTGCTGCGCACGTTCGATCCCCCGATCGACGACGTCGAGGGCCTCGTCGTACACGAGGCGCGCCGGCTCGGCAAACGTCTCGTGCTCGCGCTCGACGGCGACCTGTTCCTCGTGATCCACCTCATGATCGCCGGTCGCCTGCGCTGGTACGACACCGGCGGCAAGGACCCGCCGTCGCGTCCGAAGATCGGGCACCTCTCGCTCACGTTCCCGAACGGCACGCTGTGGCTCACCGAGGCGGGAACGAAGAAACGAGCCACCGCGCATGTCGTGCGTGGCGCCGCCGCGCTCGCCGGGCACGACCGAGGTGGGCTCGAGGTGCACGAGATCGATCTCGACGCGTTCACCGGGCGCCTGCGTTCGGAGAGCCACACCGTCAAGCGTGCGCTGTGCGATCCCCGCCTCTTCAGCGGCATCGGCAACGCGTACTCCGACGAGATCCTCCACCGCGCGCGGCTCTCCCCGCTGGCGCTGACCGGGAAGCTCACCGACGAGCAGGTCGCCGAGCTGTTCGACGCGACACGGTCCACCCTCGCCGACTGGCGTGACCGGCTCATCGCCGACATCGGCGACGACTTCCCGGGCCCCGGTCAGGTCACCGCCTTCCGCCCCGACATGGCCGTCCACGGGCGCTTCGGCGAACCGTGCCCCGAATGCGGAACATCCGTGCAGCGGATCGTCTACGCCAACCGCGAGACCAACTACTGCCCGACGTGCCAGACCGCCGGCCGCGTCCTCGCGGACCGGTCGTTGTCGCGGTTGCTGAAGAACGAGTGGCCGCGGACCGTCGAGGAGATGGAGGAGGGGTAGCGGACGCGGACACGGACTACTCGCTGCGCTCGTGGTCCGTGGCACCGACGCAGGCCGCTTATCGGTCCCCCGTGGTTCCCGATCAAGGCGCTCCCGGGAAACGCCGACGGATCCGCGGGAGTGCGTCATGAATAGCCGAAACAAGGCGGCCATCTTCTTCGTCGCGGTGATCATCGGGGCCGGCATCGGGATGGCGATGTTCTTCCCGGCGACGCGGGGCCAGACGATCGCCGCGGAGCCGATGCGGCCGACGATCCACGTCACCGGTATCGTGCGTGACTTCCACGCCGCCCATCCCGACTTCGACGTCGTCCCCGCGGCCGGCGCGGGCCACTACGCCGGCATGGTGCCCCTGCGTCTGGAAGCGCCCGGCGCGGATCCGACGTTCACCGGCGGTGGTCACAAGGTGCTCACATCGGCGACGGACGCGCAGGGGCGCACCATCGCACCGCACCTCGCCGCCGGCGCGACCTCCACCATTGGCGCGGGTGGCGACGATGCGTGCACCGGACGGCGCGCCGGCGACCACACCGCCACGCTCGACCCGAACCCGAGCCCGGTGGCCGTGACGTCGCCCGGCTCGTTCGACGAGTGGCTCAACGACGTGCCAGGCACGAACCTGTCCGCGGCGCTCGACATCCCCCTCGTGCAGCAAGCGGGTGGCACGTTCGTGTTCGACAACGACATCGACCCCCGCTTCGCCGACCTCGGTGGCTTCTACCCCATCGACGACCAACTCTTCGGCAACGAGGGCAACCCGCACAACCTGCACTTCACGCTGCACTTCTCGGCTCGGTTCACCTACCAGCAAGGCCAGTTCCTGACGTACGTGGGAAACAGCGACGTGTGGGCCTACGTCGGCGATCGCCTCGGCATCGACGCCGGCGGCATCCACGGCTCCCTCGATCAGCGGATCGACCTCGATCGTCTCTGCCTCCAGCCGGGAGCCCAGTACTGGCTGTCGTTCAGCCTCGCCCACCGAGACAGCCCGGTTCCCCAGCTTCGGATCGAGACCAACATCGAGTTCGGGGCAACGAACCTGGCGTCGGTGACGAACAAGGACGACTGAATCTGCCCCCCCCGGGGCAATACTGGTCCGCCGGGGACGTACCACGTACCATCGAAACGCCATGGGCCATCGAACCCACATCTTGATCGGGGCGCTCCTGCTGGCGGTGCTGCTGCGCAGCCAGGGTGGGATCGAGATGCCCTGCTTCGCCCATGACGAGGGCGCGGGTCACGTGCACATGCACGTGCATCAGCTCGACGGCCGCGTGCACGCCCACGTACATCACCATCATCACGACCACCACGGGACGTGCTCGACCCACGAGCCGGAGACCGACGGCACGCTGCCCTGCGTCGCGGCCGACCACGACTGCGACGAGCACGGGCATCCCTCCCCGGCGAGTCTCGTGGTCCTCCCTCGCTCGCGCTCGGACTGGTCGCCGGCGACACCGACGACGCTCGAGACGCCGTCGACCGCAGTGACGCCAGGGCCGCGCCGCCTCGCCGCCCGCGAAGGCCACCGCGCCACCCGCTGCCTCGGCCCACCCGGCGCCTGGGCCGACCTGCACCGACGCTCGACCCTCCTGCTCATCTAGATCGAGTCCGTTCTGAGACGCGGCATCCCTGCGCGCCAACGTTCGTGCGCGCGTTGCTGTTCCGTGCCGTCGGCACGACCCGTCCGGAGAAGACCCGTGCTCCGCAGATTCCGAACCCACTGCCTGCCCGTCCTCGCGCTCGTCGCGGGTCTTGGCGGCTGCCAGACCTACGAGCCCCGGCCGCTCGACCTCCCCGCGCACCGCGCGACGTGGGAGAACCGCGCGCCCGGCGACGAAGAGGTGCGCCGGTTTGCCGATCGGCTCGGTCGTCTCGATGACGACGCCCCGGATCGGTATGACCCGAGCGACGGCCTCGCGCTCGCCGAAGCGGAGCTGCTCGCGCTCGTGTACAACCCCGACCTGCGGCTGGCGCGGCAACGCGCCGGCGTGGTCACCGCCGTCGCGGAAGTCGCGGGCCTGCCCGATGACCCGGTGATCAGCGCCAACGTCCTGCGCATCACCGAAAGCGTGCCCGACCGGTGGGTGGTCACGGCGGGCCTGGCCATCACGATCCCGATATCCGGTCGGCTCGACGTCGAGAAGGAGCGGGCGGGCGCCGAGGCCGCCGCGGCGCTGGAGGTAGTCGCCGCCGACGAGTGGAGCACGGTCGCGAAGCTGCGTCTCGCGTGGCTCGCGTGGTCCGCGGACCGGCTCGAGGCCGAGGCGACCGTCGAGATCATCACGCGTCTCGACTCCGTGGTGGCGTCCACCAGCCGACTCGCCGAGGCGGGCGAGCTGGCGCGCACGGAAGCGACGCTCTTCGCGCTGGAGCAGGACACGCTCCGGGCTACGCTCGCCGACCTCGAAGGACGCATCGCAGCTCACGAGCAGACGATCCGATCGCTGCTCGGGCTCGCGCCGGCCGCCGACGTCGAGCTGCAGCCGACGCTCAAGATCGCCGAGCCGCCCGGTACCGCGCGCGAGCAGGTCGATCGCATCGGTGAGCGCAATCTCCAGCTCGACATGCTCCGCACGCGTTACGACGTCGCCGAGCATGCCCTCGATCTGGAGATCCGCAAGCAGATCCCGGACCTCACGCTCGGTCCGGCATACGAACTCGACGAAGGGCAGTCGAGGATCGGCTTCCTTGCCGGCCTGCCGATCCCGATCCTGAACGCGAACAAGCAGGGCATCGCGGAGGCTCGTGCCGAGCGCGAACTCGCCCGCGCCGCGTTCGAGACCGGGTACGAGCGACTCGTTGCCCGCCACGCGATCGCGCGTTCGCGCCTCGGCGCGGCGCGCGACCGACGCAAGCTCCTGTCGTCCACGGTCGTGCCACTCGCCGACCGCCAGGTCGACGACGCCCGCACGCTCGTGGAGCTCGGCGAAGGCAGCGCGCTCGTGCTGCTGGAGAGCCTGTCCAGGGCACACGAGGTGAAACTGAGACTCGTCGACGCCCGCCGCACCGAAGCCGACGCGATCGTCGAGATCGCCGAGCTGCTCGGCCCCGACAAGAGCCCCATCGACTCCGAAGAGGAATCGCCATGATCGCACGTCCCACGCTCATCGCCTGCATGACGTTCCTGCTGATCGGCTGCACCGACGGCGCCGGCGACGGCGCGGCACCCGGGAACACCGCCGCGACCACCCCGCCCCCCGCGCCGACGAACCGCGTGTCGATCCCTGCCACCGTGCGTCGCAACCTCGGGATCACGCTTGCGAAGGTCGAGCAACGCGACGTCGCCGCGACCATCCGCGTGCCGGGCAGCTTCGAGCTCCAGCCGCTGGCCCGCCACGAGTACCGGATGATCCTCGAGGGGCGCGTCCAGTTCGAGGTCGAGCAGTACCAGCGGATCGCGCCCGGCACGCTGCTCTACAGCTTCCGCTCGCCGCAATGGCCGGAGCTTCAGCACGAGATCATCACGGGCGAGCAGGCGATGGATTCCGCCACCGCCGAGATCGACGTGGCCACCGCACGGCTGGCGGAGTCTCGACGGCGTCTCGAATCGGTGCGCGATCGCATCGAAGCCCTCGCGGCCGCGGAGTTCCGGCGCGCCGAACTGGAGACGCAGGCGGCCGAGCTGGAGGCGAGCCTGCCCCGACTCGAGTCGGAGCTGGGCCTCTCGAAGACCAAGCTCGCGAACGCGACGCGCACGTACGAGCATGCGATGCACCGGGCGGCGGCGGCGATCGGACTCACGGAAGCGGCGCTGGTGGAGCACCTCGGGAGCGGGCCCGACGCGCCGCAGCGGTACGAGGTCATCGACTGGATCCACGTGCACGCGACCGAGTACGGGATCGTCGAGACGCTTGCGGTCACCGACGGGGCGTGGGTCCAGGCCCACTCGCTCGTGATCTCCACCGTCGATCCCACCAAGGTGCGGTTCCGTGCGATGGGGCTCCAGAGCGACATCCCGCGGTTCACCGGCGAGCTCTCCGCCCGCATCGTCCCGCCGCAGTCGCCCGTCTTCGGCGCGAGCGACGGCGTGGACGCACAGCTCAGCCTCGGCCTCGAGGCGAATCCGGACCAGCGGACGATCACGCTCATCGCCATCCCGAGCGAAGCGCGCCCGTGGACGCGACCCGGCGTGTCGGCATTCCTCGAGGTCGTCGTGGAGCGGTCGGCCTCGCCGGCGCTCGCCGTCCCGCGTTCCGCCGTGGTGAAGGACGGGCTCAGGCACGTGCTCTTCCGGCGCGATCCCCGCAATCCGGACGAAGCGATCCGCATCGAGGCCGATCTCGGGGTCGACGACGGCCGGTGGGTCGTCATCAGGAGCGGCGTGCGCGCCGGGGACGAGGTCGTCCTCGACGGCGCGTTCGAACTGCAGCTCGCCACGTCGCAGAGCGGGACATCGCAACAGGGCGGACACTTCCACGCCGACGGCACCTTCCACGGCGAAGCGCACTGACGAGGATCGCACCGTGCTGACGAAGCTCATCAGGTTCTCTCTCGACAACCCGTCGCTGATCGTGGTGTTCGCCGCGGCGCTGCTCGTGTACGCGGGGTCGCGGCTCGACCGGATGCCGGTGGACGTCTTCCCCGAGCTGAACGCCCCGACCGTCGTCGTCATGACCGAGGCGCCCGGGCTCGCGGCCGACGAGGTCGAGCAGTACGTCACGTTCCCGATCGAGACGGCCGTCAACGGGCTCACCGGCGTGCGCCGCGTCCGCTCGTCGAGCGCGATCGGCCTGTCGATCGCCTTCATCGAGTTCGACTGGGGCAGCGACATCTACCGGGCGCGGCAGCTCGTCTCCGAGCGTCTCGACACCGTTCGCGAGGACATGGTGCCCGGCGCCCACGTCGAGATGACGCCGATCACCTCGATCACCGGCGAGATCATGCTGCTGGCGCTCTCGTCGCCCGACGGCTCGGTGAACGATCTCGATCTCCGCGCCTACGCCGAGTACGACCTCCGCAACCGGCTCCTGGCGATCCCGGGCATCGCCCAGGTCTCCGTCATCGGCGGCGAGCTGCCCGAGTACCAGGTGCTCGTGCAGCAGGAGAAGCTCCGGCTCTACGACCTGACGGTGCAGGACGTCGTCGCCGCGGCCGGCGCCTCCCACAGCACGCTGAGCGCGGGCTACCTCGCGAACGTGGACGGCTTCGAGCTGCCGATCCGCCAGAGCGGCAAGGTGCGCTCGGTCAAGGACATCGCGGGCACCGTCATCAAGTACCACGCCGGCGCCCCGGTCACGATCGGCCAGGTCGCCATGGTGCGGCTCGGGCCGGCGCTGAAGCGGGGCACCGCCGCCGACGAAGGCCACGCCGCCGTCGTGATGACGGTGCAGAAGGCGCCGGGAACGAACACGCTGGTCATCACACGGGAGGTCGACGACGCCCTCGACGCGATCGAGCCGCTCATGCCGGAGGGGATCGAGCTCAACCGCCAGATCTTCCGGCAGTCGGACTTCATCAACCTGTCGGTGGACAACATCCTCCACGCGTTGCGCGACGCGGGGATCATCGTCACCGTCCTGCTACTGATGTTCCTCGTGAACCTCCGCACGACGTTCATCACGCTCGTGGCGATCCCACTCTCGCTCGCGGTCGGGCTGATGGTCCTCGGCTTCATGGAGATGACGATCAACGTCATGACCCTCGGCGGCTTCGCAATCGCCGTCGGCAGCCTCATCGACGACGCGATCATCGGCACCGAGAACGCGTTCCGCCGCCTGCGGCAGAACGCCGCCCTGCCCAAGGAGCGGCAGGCGTCCAAGCGGGACGTGGTGTTCGACGCGATCGAGGAGATCCGACCGTCGATCGTCTTCGCGACGATCATCATCGCGATCGTCTTCCTGCCGCTGTTCTTCCTGCACGGCATCGAGGGTCGCTTCTTCCGCCCCCTCGGCATCGCGTTCATCGTCTCGATCATGGCCTCCCTCGCGGTGGCCCTGACGGTCACGCCGGTCCTCTGCCGGTACCTGCTCGGCGGCCGCTCGGTCCGGGCCGAACGCGAGGGCCTCGTCGTGCGCGGGCTCAAGAGGATCTACGAACCGACCGTCCGGATCTCGCTCCGGTTCCGCTGGGCCGTCCTCGGAACGGCGATGATCGTGACTGCCCTCAGCCTCTGGCTCGGCAGCACGTTCGGCCGGAGCTTCCTTCCGGAGTTCAACGAGGGCACGTTCACCGTGTTCCTGATGGCGCCGCCCGGCACCTCGCTGGAGACCAGCGACCGGCTCGCCCGCGCGATGGAGCAGCGGCTCATCGAGGTCGAAGGCGTCCGCAGCGTCACGCGGCGCACCGGGCGCGCGGAGCGCGACGAGCACGCCGAGCCCGTGAGCAACTCCGAGATCGAGGTGACGATCGCGCCGGGGTATCGCCGGAACGACCTGCGGTCGGAGATCTCGCGGATCCTCGACGAGGTCCCAGGCGTCACGACGAGCATCGGCCAGCCCATCGAGCACCGGATGAGCCACATCCTCTCCGGCACGCCAGCGGCGATCGCGATCAACGTCTACGGGGAGAGCCTGCCAACGCTGCGCCTGATCGCGAAGGAGATCGAATCGGTGATCTCCACCGTTCCGGGGGCGCGCGACGTGACCGCCAACCGCGAGGTCCTGATCCGGTCGCTGCCCGTGAACTACCGCCCCGCGGATCTCGCCGCCTACGGGCTGACCCCGCAGGACGCGGCGCAGCAGGTGCGCGACGCGTTGTACGGCGTGACCGTGGCCGAGGTGAACGAAGGCGTCCGTCGCTACGACCTGACGGTGCGTCTCGACGAGTCGGAGCGCCGCGACGTACGCGACCTGCACCGGCTCGTGCTGCGAGGCACCGGAGGAGCGCTCGTGCGTCTCGAGGAGGTCGCGGACATCGGCCCGGAGCTGACGAGCAACCTGATTACCCGCGAGAACGCCCAGCGCAAGGCGGTGGTCTCCCTGAACGTGGCCGAGGGGTACAACCTCGGGCACCTCGTCGACGAGATCCGCACGCTCGTCGATCCGATCGTCCACGGGTACGGGTACAGCGTGCACTACGGCGGGCAGTTCGAGGCGCAGCGATCGGCGACGCGGACCATCCTCGTCTTCACCGGCCTCGTGGTGATCGTGATCATCGTGCTGCTCCAGGTCGCCGTCGGTTCGACACGCGTGGCGCTGCTCGTGCTCGTGAACCTGCCGCTGGCGCTCATCGGGGGCATCGCCGCGATCTACCTGACGGAGTCGCCGAGCGTGCCCGCGAACACGCTGGCGTTGTTCGGCCTCGGCGGGCGGTACACGGCGCCGGTGATCTCGATCGCGAGCCTCGTCGGCTTCATCGCGCTCTTCGGGATCGCGGTGCGCAACGGCATCCTGCTCGTCAACCACTATCGCCACCTGATCGAGCACGAAGGCAGGACGCAGCACGAGGCGATCGTCCAGGGATCGCTCGAGCGACTCGTCCCGATCCTGATGACGGCGCTGACCGCGGCGCTGGCGGTGATCCCGATCATCCTCAAGGGCGAGCGGCCCGGCAACGAGATCCTCGCCCCGCTTTCGGTGGTGATCCTCGGCGGGCTGCTCAGCTCCACGTTCCTCAATCTCGTGGTCGTGCCCGCGGGCTACGCGGCGATCCACGGTGTCCGCGAAGACTCTTCCAAGGGAGACACTCCATGAGAAGTTCGTACATGAAGGCCGTCGCGGCAGGTGCCGCGCTCGTGCTGCTGACCGCGTGCGGCGGCGGCAACGGCGGCAACGGCGGCGACGGCGGCGACGGCGGTACGGCGAAGACCACCGTTCCAACGCCACCGCCACCGCCGGCCGGTGGCCACGCACACGGGGCCGAGGCGCCGCTGGGCGCGGTCACCGTGGACGGCATGAAGATCGAGGCCTTGCAGGGTCACGGCGCCCTGACCGCCGGCGCGCTCGGTCACCTCGTGATCAAGCTCCCCTACAGCGACTCCGGCGCGACGATCGTCCGCGCGTGGATCGGTACCGAGGATCGGTCCGCCGCGCTCGTCGGCAAGGGCGACTACGCCGCCGCGCACGACGACTACGACATCCATGCCGAGGCGCCCGATCCCCTGCCCCCGGGCGGCGCCTGGTGGTTCGAGATCGAGAAACCGGACGGATCGACGCACGTGGGGTCGATCGGGTACCTGACGGTGATTCCGGGGGGTTGACGCACACCGGCGCGCGTCCCGTCACACGAACCAGAACCGGTCCGGTCCGCGTTCGTCCGTCGGTCGCAGGGTCCACTTGTCCCACCGACGCAGGATGCTCGTCAGCTTCGGGCAGGTCGCGAGGTCGGGCACGCGGGCGCGCTGGGCGAGAATCGCCTGCCGGGCGTGCTCGATGACGCGACGGTCACGAGCAATACGCGCCCGCAGCACCTGGGTTCGGGCGACGCCGACCGGGTTGCCGTTGCGTTCGAGGATGCGGCGGGCGCGGGCAAGCAGCGTGAGGGCCGCCCGCGGGTGCGTGGTGAGCTTCGCCCGCGTCATCAGATAGTGGTCCGCGAACTCGCCCGAGTAGCCGTGCTGCTGGAGGATCCGTCCCGCCGTCGCCAGGTGCAGCCGCGCGGAGCGCGGGTGACCGGCGATCCGCAGGCAGTCGGCGAGGTCGCACTGGTTGCGGGCGTGGATACGCTGGTGGTTCGGGGGCACGAGGGCAACCTCGACGGAGCGCCGCAGGACATCGATCGCCTCGTCGATGCGCCCCGCGCACTTCAGGGCGACGCCCTTGTGGCCCAGGAAGCACACGTACCCGGAGTCCGTCCACGCGCTGGTCGGGATGCGGTCGCCGCGACGAATCCACCGCCAGATCCTCGGTGACGGCCACAACCCGCGGAACCGGTAGATGGCGGCGTAGAGCCCGGGGATCTCGCCGTCGCTGGACGTCTCCCGGTACCGGGCAGCGGCTCGTTCCGCGGCGGCGAGGTTGCCGGTGCGGCTCTCGGCCCACGCCTGGTAGGTCAGGAACGAGTGCTCCATGGCCGTGTCCCCGTCGTCGCCGCTGAACAGCTCGCGCAGGAGACGCTTGAGCATGCGGTAGTCGCCGCGGTTGTACGCATGGGAGAGCGTCGGCAACGTGAACACGCTGCGCCGATCCGGCTCCGGCGGCGCCGACTCCCAGCGCGTCTTCAACGAATACGGATCGCGCATCGGCAGGATCCGGTTCTCACGGCGGTCTCCGATCATGTCCCACGTCGCCCAGTAGCGCACCGAGGAGCGCGCGTGCCGGCGGACGTACCGTGAGCGGAGCAGCGCGCGGGTCGGCTCCGGGGGTTGGCGCATCGCCCGGCGGATCGTCTCGGCGTCAACCCCGGGCACGTCGTCGTCGAGACCGTCGCGCAGTTCGTCGATGAGCCCGCCGGGGAGCACGGTGAAGAAGAAGTCGATCCGGCACAGTCGCTGCCGCAGCGACCGCATGCGGGCGACGCGCGGATCGGTCGCACCCGACGGCGGCGTCTCGCCGGGGATCGTCTCCAGCAACGCTTCCATCGCCATGTCGGTCTTGGTCCGCCGCCCGGTGCGGTGGTTGGCCTCCTCGATCTCCTCGGCGGTGAACCCCGCCCGTCGAACCTGGTCGTCGAACACGCGGCGCTTGACCGCCCAATCGACGACCGCCTCCTCCGGCCGCCGGGCGAGCGTGTCGAGCATTCGCCGCCACTCGGCGAGCATCGCCCCGGACCACGCCGGCACCGTACCGGGGCTCCGGTCGACGCCGCGCTCGGCCATCTCCAGCAGACGCTCCTGGATCTCCAGCGCGGTGACCGAGTCGCCGCCGCGAAGACGGACGCGTTGACGCAGCGACGGGTCGCGGTTGATCAGGCCGATGGCCTCCGGCGCGCTGGCGAGGACCGGCACCTCCGCGAGCGAGAGCAGATCGGCGTCGACGAGCGCCGCGAGCAGGGCCGTCGTGCCCAGACGCAGGTACAGGGGTCGGTCGAGGGCGAGCGTGTCGCCGCAGGTGATGTGCAACCGGTGGTAGCCTTCCGCGTGCGGCTCCTCCCGCTTGTTCGCGATCGACCGGCACCGCCGCCCGTTGCCGGCGTCGTAATGGGTCGCCCGCGGCGAGATCACGTAGCGGATCCCCCGGTGGGTCGGGTCGAGCCCGCCGGCGCCCGTGTAGATGATCCGCGAGACGAGGTGCGGCGTGAGGTAGCGGTACATCAGGCCGATCTGCCGCTCGAGGCAGTGGTTCTCGTGCGAGCCGTACGTCGCCCCGCTCAGGTAGCAATGGTTCGTTCGCGCGAGCACGCCACCCGGGACGGTGCGGACGAGATCCTCGACGATCGCCTCGCCGGCACGGATCGCGACGACCTGGCCCGCCGGGGACAGCGTCTCCGGCGTGCAGTACTCGAGGTGGGCCCCCCCGTCGATGAGCAGTCGGCCGCCGGATCCGAGGAAGATCCCGCCACAGCGGTCGCGCATGTGCGGGAGCACCTCGATCGCCCGAGCCAGGACCCGGGCGGCCACGTCCCCCGGCGAGAGCCGCTTCTCGCCGAAGCAGGCCGGCCCGTATTCCGTCTCCACGCCTCCCAGCGCCATCCTCGTCCTCCTCCTGCCCCCCTCCTTCCCCCCTCCTGCCCCCCCCGAGAGGCCGCCGCGCGGGCCTCGCCAAGCCCGCGCGGCGGTGCGGATCACGTGGACCCGCTCCTCGCTCCCCCCCGCCCGCTCACTCTCCGGTCGCCTGACGGGCGCGCTGGGTGAAGCGCTCCCCTCCGGGCGCTCGACCGATCGCCTCGTCGACCCGGTCGAGCACCTTGGTGCCCGGGGTCTTCGGCGTGGACTGCGGCCTCAGGCCGGAATCGTGAGACGGGCTCTTCGGACGCGTGATCGTTGCCACCATGGCTGCATCTCCTTTCGGGCTCTTTGCCCGGTGTGTCGGGGGACCTGTCGGGGCCCCTCGGTCGCCGATCCACTACTGTTACACTTGTGATACCATGCCCCAACCGACCCCGACGAGGCCGCCGACCGAAGGAGCCTCAGAGCGTACGACGACCCCGCCGATCCCGTCAACGGTCTTCTTCGGAGTTTCGCACTGATGATCAAAAAGTGCTTCAAATCACGAGATTTGTGTTACACACCGCGGTCGGAACGGGCATACTGTCGCCCGGCCCGCCACACACCAGCGGGCCGGGTTCGAGGCTGTCGGAGATAAAGTTACAAGTCAGGCTTCAAGGATGTCATCTGTGTCAGGGAGGAACACCGTGCCCAAGTCCGCCGCCGCGCAGGAAGCGAAACCCCAGGTCCGCGTCAGGAAGCTGAAGCGGTCCGCCGCCACGCAGGAGGAGCTCACCAACCTGGAGCTGGTGAGCCACGTCTGCAACTACCTCAACAAAGGCGTCACGCCCCCGGAGATCGCCAGGAAGATCAAGCAGGACATGGGCATCGAGCTGCACCGCGAGGAGCCCTACCGCTACATCGCCTACGCCGCCCGCCACGGGTGGATCCAGTTCAACGCCCCGCCCGATCATGCCCTCCGGGTGGGCCTGGAGCAGGCTCATCCCTGGCTCCAGGGCGTGCAGGTCGCCCACACGGCGTCGCTCGTCGACGTCGCCCGCAAGACGGCGGGCGCCCTCATCGATCTGCTCCGCGCACGCGCCAGCGCCCCGCACAACCAGACCGAGGTCCACGTCGGCTTCGCCGGCGGCCACGCGATGCGGACCGTCGCCCAGCAGCTCGCGATGATGCTCCGCGAGCCGGCGGCGGGGATGCCGGAGACGGTCACCTTCCATGCGCTCGTGTCGGGGTTCGACGTCCACGAGCCGACGACCGACCCGAACGCGTTCTTCACCTACCTGTACGACGATCCCGCCATCCCGATGAAGACCAGGTTCGTCGGGCTCTACGCGCCGCCGATCGTCAAGCCCGCCCAGATCCGCGACCTGAAGGCGGTGACGCAGATCGAGCAGTCCTTCAAGCTCGCGAAGGACCTCGACATCATCGTGACCTCCGGGGCGAGCTGGGAGAACCCCTGCTCCGACAGCATGCTCCGCGACTACATGAGCCACTGCCCGGACTCGATGAAGGTGCTGGAGAAGGCCGGCTGCGTCGGCGACATCCTCTGGCGTCCGATCAGCGAGCAGGGGCCGATCACGAAGAGCACGAAGATCCGCGCGATGACCCTGATCGAGCTGACCGACCTCGTGGATCACATCGCCCAGCACAAGGCCGTGCTGTTCATGCTCGGGCCGTGTCGCGCGTGCAACCAATCACGGACCGAACTGCTCAGGACGATTCTCGCCCTGAAGGACCGGCTGATCACGCACCTCGTCACCGACAGCCGCACCGCCGCCGGAGCGCTCGCCTAACGAACGCCGCGCGATGCGGTGCATGGGAATTCGACCCCGATTGAAGATGCCCCGCCCGACCGCCGCTCCGGTCGGGCGGGACCTTTCGTACACTCCGCCGATCGGAGACCCCACCATGCGCACCACCTACGCACTCTGCGTCGCCGCTCCACTCGTCGCGCTCATCGCGGCGCCGTCACCGGCCCAGTCGATGCCGGACACCGCGCCGGCCACGGCCCCCGCAGCCGAGACCGCCGCGCCGTCGTTCGATCGACCGAAGTACAAGTTCCTTCGCTGGATGGAGGACTGGTCGGTCATGGACGACATCCCGCCCGGCGCGCCGACGGACTTCTGGGATCCGATCAAGTTCGTGCCGCTCAACGAGGATGGTTCGAACTGGGCGAGCTTCGGCGGGCACGCGCGTCTGCGCTTCGAGGACTGGCAGAACTTCGGCTTCGGCATGCCGACGGGTCGCAACGACGACGCGCACGTGCTGTGGCGCATGACGCTGCACGGGGACTTCCACTTCGGCGAGAACCTGCGGGCGTTCTTCGAGGGCAAGTCGGCGATCGCGAACAACCGCGATCTCGCCGGCGGCCGCCGCGGGCTGGACGTCGACAGCCTCGACCTCGAGCAGGCGTTCGTGGACATCGGCTTCGATCTCGGCGGCGACGCCCGGCTCACGGTCCGCCCCGGACGCCAGCAACTCCTGCTCGGCAAGCAGCGGCTCGTCAGCCCGCTCGCCTGGAGCAACACGATGCGACGGTGGGACGGCGTCAGCGCCATCCTGAACGCATGGGACTGGAAGATCCACGGCTTCTGGACGCAGTTCGCACCCGTGCAGAAGTACTCGTTCAACGATCCCGACGCCCAGACGCAGTTCTTCGGCGTCTACGCGACGGGGAAGTTCCGCGACTCGAGCGTCGGCACCGATCTCTACTTCCTCGGCCTCGACCGTGACGACCCGAGGACCTTCAACGGCACGACCGGACCGGAGGAGCGCTACACGATCGGCGGCCGCCTGTTCGGCAAGTGCGGCGACAGCGGCTTCGACTACGACTTCGAAGGCGCGTACCAGTTCGGCGAGGTCGGCCCCGGCGACGTGAACGCGTTCATGATCGGCAGCCAGTTCGGCTACAAGCCCACGGACTGGTGGGGCGCGCCGCGGTTCTTCATCGGCTACGACTACGCCTCCGGCGACGACGCACCCGGCGGTGACGTGGAGACGTTCAACCACCTCTTCCCGCTCGGCCACGCGTACCTCGGCTACATCGACGTCGTCGGCCGGCAGAACGCGATCGACTTCAACCTCGGCGCCACGCTCAAGCCCATGGAGAAGATGACGGTCGGGATCACCGGCCACTTCTTCTGGCGCGCCGAGGACACCGACGCCCTCTACAACGCCGGCGGCGGCGTGGTGCGGGCGCCGGGCATCGGCACCGACAGCGAGATCGGCCAGGAGATCGATCTCACCGTGAAGTACGCCTTCGACCGCCACCTCACGGCGCTGTTCGGCTACAGCTACTTCTTCGCCGGCGACTTCATCAGCCAGACCGGCCCCGCCGACGACATCAACTTCTTCTACACGCAGCTTCAGTACACCTTCTAGGAGAGGCACTGGGGCACGAAGGCACGAAGGGCTTCACTTCGTGCCTTTTTCATTGGCCCCCCTCTCCGCTATCGTGGTGGTCGTGACGACCGCCACCGATCTCCCCGAAGCCGATCTCGCCGCCGTGTGGTTCCTCGCCGCTCGGGCGATGTACATCGCGAGCGGCCAGGCGCCGGCATCGGAGAACGCGTCGGCCGGTCTGTACGCCCAGGCGATCCTCGGCGTCTCCGAGGAGGCGTGCCTGGAGGCGAAGAGCCAGGAGAAGATGGGCGTCCTCACGCTCGTGGACTGCCTCTCGGCCGTGAGCCGGCTGCCCCACGGCGTCCAGGAGAAGATCATCACCGGCGTGATGATGGTGGCGTACGCCGACCGGCGCATGGCCACGCTCGAGGTGCGGTGGGCGTCGATGCTCGCCTCCGCCGCCGGTCTCACCACCGACGAGTTCCAGCGGATCTGCGCGTCGGCCCGGGTCATCGCGGCCATGCTCCGCCCGCGCGGGGAGGCGCCGGACCTGTGAGCCTTCCCCCATCCGGCAGCAACTTCGACTTTCTGCGGCGCTACGACACCGACGTCGAGCGCCTCGCGCGGCAGGCGGAGACGTACGTGCACACGGACCCGGAGTCGTGCCTCTTCAAGCTGCGTCTCATGGTCGAGACGATGGCGCGCCGGATGATCGAGATGCAACGCCCGCAACTGCTCTCCGCCGATCTCGGCACGATGCTTAAGTCGCTCGAGCACGAAGGCACCGTGCCGCGCAAACGCGCGGACGCGATGCACGCGATCCGCCGCGACGGCAACGCGGCCGTGCACGGACGTGAGATGCCCGCCCCGACCGCTCTGCGGCGGCTCCGCGATGCCCACCAGTTGTCGGGCTGGTTCTGCCGCGTGATGCGGCGCGGCGATCGCGTCGACCCCGGCGACTTCGTCGTCCCGCCCGCGCCGATCTCCGTGACCGCGCGCGAGAAGGAGGTGCTGGCGGAGGCCGAGGCGCTCGAGGACGACATCGAGGCCCGCCGCTACCAGACGCGCCAGGCGCTGCTCCTGTTCGGCGACCAGTTCGACCGCGAGAAGGACACCCGCCGCATGGTCGACGAGTTGGAAGCGCTCGACCGTGTCTCCGCGGCGGCCGGCGAGCCGATCGTCGACGCCGACTCCGTCGCGCTGATCATGGCCATGGAGCTCGAGCAGCTTCTCGGTCACCCGCGTCTCGGGATCCCGACACGCGAGGCGCAGAAGGTCGCCGACGAGCAGCTCGACGCCGTGAAGAACCAGCTCGACGAGCGCGAGCAGGCGTACGAGCAGGAGCGGGCCCGTCTCGCCAACGAAGCCCGAAGCGCGCATGACGTGGAAGACGCGGACGAAGCGGAGCGCTGAGATGAGCTACGTCCTCGCGGTCGACCAGGGAACGACCAGCTCACGCGCGGTCCTGTTCGATCGAGACGGCTCCCTCGTCGACATCGGCCAGCGCGAGTTCCGCCAGATCTTCCCCGCCCCCGGCTGGGTCGAGCACGACCCGGAGGAGATCTGGTCGAGCCAGCGCGACGTGATCACGGAGGTGCTGGAACGCGCCCGCGTCGGACCGGGCGACATCGCGGCCATCGGCATCACGAACCAGCGAGAGACGACCATCGTCTGGGACCGACGGACCGGCGTGCCGGTCATGAACGCGATCGTCTGGCAGGATCGGCGCACGGCCGACGCGTGCGAGCGCCTCGTGGCCGACGGTCATGCGCCGCTCATCACCGAACGGACGGGCCTCGTCGTCGACGCGTACTTCTCGGCGAGCAAGGTGGCGTGGATCCTCGAGCACGTGCCCGGCGCGCGGGCCGATGCCGAGGCGGGGCACCTCGCCTTCGGAACCGTGGACACCTGGCTCGCGTGGAAGCTCACCGGCGGGCGCGTGCACGTCACGGAAGCGAGCAACGCGTCACGCACGATGCTCTTCGACATCAACCGCGGCGCGTGGGACGACGAGCTGCTCGGCGTGTTCGGGATCCCGCGGAGCATGCTCCCCGGTGTCCGCGGATCGAGCGAGGTCTACGCCGAGACCTCGGCGCCGGACCTGTCGCTCGCCGCCCCGATCGCGGGAATCGCCGGCGACCAGCAGGCGGCGTTGTACGGCCAGTCGTGCTTCCGGCCCGGGCTGGCGAAGACCACGTACGGGACCGGGTGCTTCATGCTCCTGAACACCGGCGATCGCCCCGTCGAATCCGAGAGCCGGCTGCTGACCACCGTGGCGTGGAAGCTCGGCGATCGGCTCGAGTATGCGCTGGAAGGCAGCGTCTTCATCGGGGGCGCCGTCGTGCAGTGGCTGCGTGACGGGCTGGGGATCATCGGCGCCGCGGAGGAGATCGAGCCGCTCGCTCGTTCCGTCGACGACAGCGGCGGCGTGGTCCTCGTGCCCGCGTTCGCCGGGCTCGGCGCTCCGCACTGGGATCCGCACGCGCGCGGCGCGCTCGTCGGGCTGACCCGCGGCACCACGTCCGCCCACGTCGCGCGGGCGGCGCTGGAGGGGATCGCACACCAGGTCGCCGACGTGCTCGCGGCCATGCAGTCCGACGCCGCCCTGGAGATCCGCGAAATCCGCGTGGACGGCGGCGCGGCGGCCAACGACCTGCTCATGCAGATCCAGGCGGACATCGCCGGCGTCACGATCGTTCGCCCCCGCGTCACGGAGACCACGGCGCTCGGCGCCGCCCGGCTCGCCGCCCGCGCCGTCGGTTTCTGGCCGGATGACGACGAGAACGCGCCGTGGCGCGAGGTCGATCGGCGCTTCGAGCCGGCCATGGACGCCGGCGCGGTGACGCGATCGCGATCGCGCTGGTCCGAGGCGCTGGACCGGGCGCGACGCTGGGAGCAACCGGCGTGAGCCGCGCGTACCGTGATGTGTCGGCGGAGCGCCGGGCGCAGGCGGCGGCGTGCGTCGAGCGGCACCTCGCCGAGTTGCGGGCCACGCTCACCGGTGACGGCCTGCGGTACACCGTGGTCGAGGGCAGCGCCGTCGCGGCGGAGGTCTTCCTCGCCGAAACGAACACGCTGCACACGGCGGTGCGGGTGGCGGTGCGCGTCACCGGCGACGGACTCGACCCGATCGACCGCGCGCTGCGCCGCGCCGGCTTCGATCGCGCCAAACCGATGGGCGACGGCACCCTGCTGCGTCTCGCCGGGCGCAACGGACGCCGCGCGATCCACGTGCTGTTCGACGGCGACGGGCACGGGGCGTCGGGGCACGACCATCCCGGCTCCGCGGCGGCCGCCCGCGCCCGCCTCCGGCTTCTGAACGGTGCGATGGTCGACGTGACCACCGCGTACCGACGCGCCGTCCACGACTCGAGCCCGGAGCACGACGTCACCGAGTCGTTCGCGGTGCAGGTCGTGGCGGGCTGAGCAGCACACCGGCGGTGCGTTGAGGTACCATCGGCGGTGACATGATGCCACGAAACGCGCTCCGCCTTGCCGTCTTCACCCGCGCCCTCCTTCCGGTCCTCGCCACCGCGAGCCTCGTCGCCTGCGCGACGGCACCGACCGAGACGCCCCCGGCGACCACGACCGCCGTCGAACAGAGCGTCAAGCCCGGGATCAACGAACGGTACCTCGCTGCCGATCTCGATCCCGAGGATTGGGTCAACCGCTTCGAGGTCGAGAGCCGCGAGATCTACACGGCGCGGCACGAGATCGTCGCCGCCGCGGGCCTGCGTCCCGGCATGGCGGTCGCCGACGTGGGGGCGGGCACGGGGCTCTTCGTCGAGCCGTTCGCCCACGCCGTGGGACGCGGGGGTCGCGTCTTCGCCGTCGACATCGCGCCGAACTTCGTCGCGCACATCGACGAGCGGGCCCGCGCCGCGGGGCTGACGCAGGTCGAGTCGAGGCTCTGTCGCGAGGATTCCGTCGACCTGCCCCGCGCGTCGATCGACGCCGCGTTCGTCTGCGACACGTACCACCACTTCGAGTACCCGCAGTCGAGCCTCCGCTCGATCCACGAGGCGTTGCGCCCCGGCGGCCACCTCGTCATCATCGACTTCGAGCGGATCCCCGGCGTCTCGCGGGAGTGGATCTTCGGTCACGTGCGCGCCGGCAAGGACGTGTTCACCGCCGAGATCGTCGCCTCCGGCTTCGAGCTGGTCGAAGAGATCGACGTCGACGGGCTCGAGGAGAACTACTGCCTGCGGTTCCGGAGACGCTGAGCAGGTCTAGAGCAGCCACACTCCATCTGTAGCGTCCTGAGCACGATCATCTCCGCCATGGCGACGTTGCCGAAGCTCGACGTATCCTCGAATATGCCAGCGCTTCGGCAACGCCACCACGACGAAGAGCATCGCACTCAGGACGCTACA
>JAAELP010000339.1 GCA_024226535.1 Planctomycetota bacterium
CGGCGACGGCGATCACGACACGGCCGACCGGTCGATCATCTACGGGATCGTGTACCCCCCGTCCTCCGACGGCTCGATCGACATCTCCGAGCCGGAGTACGACGTGGACGCGGACCTGAACCGCAACGGCGCGGTTGACCGCTGGGACTACACGAACGCGAAGGGCGGCCGAGCGGCGCTGGCGCTGGGCATGCTCAGCGACCCGAACGGCCCGGACGGATCGATCGGGTGGGATGGGTACGTCTACAATGCGGCGACGGACGACTGCGTCGTGCGGCATCGGTGGTACAACACCGGCTTGGGACGGTGGTTGGAGAGGGATCCTGTGGTCGATGCACGCGCTACGGGACCGACTTGGCCACCAACGCCCCAAGCAACGATGTCGGCAGAGTATCGCAATCTGTACCGGTATGCGAGGAATTCGCCAGCTACTCGCGTTGACCCTTCAGGTCTAAAGTGTTGCATACGTGTCCGATGCCATCCCGTCTATGAATATACGGTGAAACTTGGCTACCATTGCGGGCTTGTCGTTTGCGATGACTCGGGGTGTTTCTCCTATGACGGCTCCGGCGGATCTATTCACTCTCCAGGTACTGGATTCTGGGATCCCAAGAGACCGTTACCGGGCACTCTAAGCCCAAACAACTGCGGATTCAGTGACTCAGTCTGCAAATGTCTGCGGGCAGAGCCAGCACGTTGGGCCGGCCTTAACATCCCGCGGGATCACGGATGTGCGAACAGCAATTGGCATTTGAAGTGCGCAACTAAGAAGTGTGGCATCAAGATCAACTGGACGCGCGGTAATGATCCGATTGGCTGGAACTGCCGCGGGTACATCTGTGCGGAATTCCATCCCGATTCCAGCAGCAGCAGCAGCAGTAGAGGAGGTAGTTCGAGCGGCGGTTCGTCTGATGATGGCTGTAGTGGGCGTAGGGGAGTGATTCGATGCCCGTGCCCCTAATGGGTGTCCAGCGTCTAGCAATATGGCAGCAACACAAAGACCACTGTGGCCAATCACTGTGCTCACGCTGCTAGGCGTAGCGGCGGTTGCGGTGGCAGTACTCACGTGGCACGCGTGGGCTCATCACCGTTGGACGGCGCTGGTGGAGTCAGTGGGCGGCAGCTACTCCGAAGAGGGCTGGCCGTCCGGCGGTGAGTGGGTCGACATCAGTGTGCTGTACTGCGGCTCCTTGGCAGATAGTCAGCTCGTCGAGGTAGTCCGAGCACTAGGAGCGAACGGCGCCCTCAGGTCAATTGACCTTGAAGGGCAGGCCATTAGTGTGGAGTTGGCCGAGGCCATTGCGAGAACGACAGCTACTGACGTGAATCTCGCCAGGTGCAGTATCGACACGGCTGCGATCGAGGCACTTGTCGGTTCGGGCAGCAACTTGAGTGCGATCGCCTGTACAGAGCAACAGCGAGCTCACATAGCGACTGTACTTGAGCAAGTGGATCACGAGGCAGTGCTCGAAGTAGTCCCGTGACCAAGACGAGGTGTGCTGACGCGCTTGTTCCGAAATGTCGGTCGAGAACAAATCCGTCGAGTGCAAAAACTTCGCCCGCCGGAAACGGCGAGGGGAGAGACAGTTTGATCGAGCCGGATAAAGAAGCGATTTCCACGGAGGGTGGCTGTTCCGAGTCGAAGAAGTGGGTTACAGGATGAGCGCGGGGATATGGTCAAATTGTGTGGATGAGCGTCTCGCATGATCAGGCGGCGACCTTGCGTTCTCCGTCGATGAACTGCACGCCATGGATGACGTGCGTGAGTTGCTCGTGACCGTTGAGCTTGCGCCATGACCGCTCCGCGGCCTGGGCGAGCTTGAAGACCATCGCCAGGCACGCAGCCCGACTTCCGTTGCCCTTCGGTAACCGTCCGACCGACCGCGTCCGAATCGCCAGAGCTCTGATACCGGAGTTCTGCTCAGTCCGTGCTGCTTCCCGCCCAGCGGTCGGGCAGCAGCTCGTCGAGCTGGCTGATCGGGGTGTCGGCGATTCGGGACAGCGCGTCGCGGAGCCAGCGGTACGGATCCAGCTCGTGCAGCGCGGCGGACGCGATCAGCGTGAACAGCGTCGCGGCGGTGCGGCCGCCTTTGTCGCTGCCGGCGAAGAGCCAGTTCTCTTCAAGGTGGCGGACTCCTGTGCTTGGTGGTACTTGCACAAGATACGCCGCCTTCTTTCTGCGCTCACCTCATCCACAACATCTGGTCATACCCCGGACGCCGTCCCCTCGCGCTAACACGCGTCAGCAATCGCCCCAAGTCGCGGTCATCGCCAGCACGTCAACGCTCGGGGCGGGTACTACGGAAGAAAGCCGTCTACAACTGCTGCAACCCCGCGGCGATGATCAGCGCGACCATCGAGAAGCCGATCAGCATCGCGATGATCCCGACCGTCACCGCGAGCTTTCGCTGCAGCGGCGTCGTGGCGGGCACGCGCATCGAGGCGAGCTGACCCGACTCCGCGAGGCGATCGTACTCGTCTCGACGTTCGTGCCTGAGCTCCGCCTCGGAGAGGCTGCCGGAGAAGATCACGTCGTCCACCGGGAACTTGTCCGGCCGCAGGTGGGCGTTGAAGAAGTGGATCGTGAAGATGAAGCTGACCGCGAGCAGCGCCTCGTACCCGTGCACGATGGAGGCCACGTTGAACGCCCAGCCGGGCAGGACGAGGGCGAAGAGCCCGGGGAACCACAGCATGAGGCCGGAGCCGCCGATGATGAAGGTGCCCCCGATCTCGGCGAGGTAGTCGAACTTCTCCCAGTACGTCCAGCGGTCGAAGGTCGGATGCTTCCCGCCGAAGAAGAACCACCGGAACATCGCGGCGCAGTCCCGGACGTCCCGCCAGCGCGGGAGCATGCTGTTGGGCCCGATGAGCCAGTCGCGCAGCAGGGAGCCCTCGTGCTGTCGGGCCTTCATGATGAGGCCGCCGAGGTGCAGGGCGAAGTTGGCGATCAGCATGATCGCGAAGATCCGGTGAAGGATGCCCATCGCCGACCCGCCGCCGAGGAAGCGGGCCATCGCCTGCGACCACGCGTGGTCGGAGAGCAGCAGCGGCAGCCCCGTCAACGTGAGGCCGAAGAACGGGATGATGAGCAGCGCGTGGTTGATGCGGTTCAGGAGCGTGAAGCGCCGGATCGCCGGCACCGCCGGGCGCTGCGCGTGCGCCGGAATGCCGTGGCGCACCCGTTCGATGAGTGATCGGATGAACCAGAGGATCGAATGCAGCCCGAAGAAGCCCATCGCTGAGCTGATGACGATGGCGAAGTACCACCACACCGCGTTCAGCAGCGGGTAGCGGTCCCGGTCGAGGTAGTCCGCGTGCGGGTCGAAATCGGCGAGGCTCGCGGGGGCTCCCTCGTGGCACTGGCGACACGTCTCGACCCGGGCTTCGCCGAACAGACGCGAGTGCTCGTCGCTGATCGGGAGGATGTCGTGCGCGCCGTGGCAGTCGCTGCACCGGGCGGCCCGCGCGTGGCCCAGCTTGTTCACCTGGCCGTGGTAGCTCGCCCGGTAGCTCCGGTAGAGGCTGACGCGGCGTCCTTCGTGCATCTCCGGCTGGTCGTGGCAGTCGCCGCACTCGTTGACGATGTCGACCATGAAGCCCGGCGTCTGCGCGCGTGAGATGTGGTGCGCGGTGTGGCAGTCCGTGCACACGGGTGCTCGCTCGTCGCCCTCTTCGAGCCGCTGCCCGTGGATGCTCGTTCGGTACGTCTCGACGACGCCGAGGTGGCACGTGCCGCAGGTCGCCGGGATCTGGTCGCGGTGCACCATCGACACGGGGTCGTCCGCGGCGCGCACGTCGTGCCGGCCGTGGCAGTCGGCGCACGTCGCCGCGACCAGCAGCCCGGCCTGGCTGACGGCCTTTCCGTGGACGCTGTCGAGGTAGGACTGGATGAAGACGGCCGGGTCGTGCCCGGTCGGCGTCTGGCCGGCGTGGTGCTCGTGGCATTCGCTGCACACGCGCACGACGTTGAGCGGATGCGTCAGCGCATCGCGCTCGTGCGGCGGCAGGATCTGGTGCGTCCCGTGGCAGCTTCCGCACGTCGGCGCGTTCGGATCCTTGCGGGCGAGGGCGGCGGCGTGGGCCCCGCGTTCGAAGGCCGCGAGCGGCTCGACGTGGCACGTTCCGCAACTGGCAGGCTCGAGGATGCTCGCGTGGGGGAGCGCGGCCGAATCCCGGTGACAATCGACGCACCGGAGCTGCCCGTGGATGAGGCTGTTGGCGAGCATCTCCGGATCGAGGTACAGGTCGGGCCGGTTCGCGGGCGCCGGTTCGCCGGGGACGACTCCGGCGGGGGACGCCTTGACCATCGTGCGCCGATCCTCCGGCCCGTACTCGGCGATTCGCGGATCGCCGTGGCAGCTCATGCAGCGCCGGTTGTCACCGTTGCCCGGCGTCGCGCGCTGCATGCCCACGGCGATCGCGGCGGTCCCGAACAGCACGCCGAGGACGATCAGTGCCGCCAGCGATCGGCGGACCGCCGTGAAGCGGTGCGTGCGGAGAGGGTTCGACTTGCTCGAGCTGCGCATGACGTTTGTGCCGTAACCGCTGCGGGGGGCCTTAGTGCCCGGCGAAGAGACGCGATCCCATCGCGTAGAAGATCAGCACCAGGAGGACCGTGCCGATGCCGAAGGCGAGGAAGCCGACGGGGTGCATCACGCGCTTCCACTGCGACCACTCGTCCTTGACCCGGTGCTCCTCGAGCAGGTCGTTGGCGACGAGGCGGTCGTACCACCGGCGACGCTCGTGGAGCATCTCGGTGCGGGAGACGCGGCCGGAGAAGATCACGGGGTCCATGGGGAACTTCTCGAGCCGGAAGTGAACGTTGAAGAAGTGGAACGTGAAGATGAACCCGGCGGCGAGCAACGCCTCATCGCTGTGCACGATGAGCGCCACGTTGATGATCCAGCCCGGAAGGAAGCGCGTGGACGTCTCGGGGAACCACATGATCAGGCCGCTGAGCCCGATGATCGCCACGCCCCAGAACACCGCGAAGTAATCGAACTTCTCCCAGTAGGTCCACTTGTCGAACTGGGGCCGGGGCCCGCGACCGAAGAACCACTTCTGGTGCGCCCACCAGTCGCGCACGTCCTGGGGACCGGGGATGGGCATGTCGGGGCCGAATCCGAGGCGGACGAGTTCCACAATGCTGTACCGATTCGTCTTCGGGCTCCGAAGCTCGCTGCGTCGGCGGTACAGCCGGCGGACGAGGCTCGTGAGGTGGAGGCTGAAGTACAGGAACGTGATGACCGCCCCGAAGCGGTGCAACACACCCGCCACCTCGAGGCCGCCCATCAGGTTCACCAGCACCTGCGCCCACTCGGTCTGGTAGAACTTCAGCGGCATGCCCGTCGCGACGAGCAGCAGGAAGCTGCTGACGACCAGCCCGTGCAGGACGCGCTCGAACGGACGGAAGCGCACGAAGGTCTCGTCGTCCGCGGCCGCTGAGATCTTCGCCTTCTTGAAGGCCGCGGGATCGCGGGCGTACAGCACGGCGGACCGGACGAACCACAGCGCCGTGTGAATGCCGAAGAACGTGAACGTGCTCAGGACGATCGCGGTCATGAACACGAACGTCCAGTACAGGATCGGGTAGTTCGCTCTGTCCGTGTGGTCCGCGTGCGCCTGGTAGTCGGCGAAGTTCGCGGTCGCCGCGGGATGGCACTGCTGGCAGGTCTCCAGCCGCCGCGCGTCGGAGAGCCGGCTCTCCGGATTGTCGGCGGGCAGGATGTCGTGGTGGCCGTGACAGTCGTAGCAGGCGGCCACGCCCGGCTGACCGAGCGCGATCGCCTTGCCGTGGAAGCTCTCGCGATACCGGTGGAGCCGGTCCTGGTGGCACGAGCCGCACCGGTCGTCGCTGGCGAGCTTGAACGCGATCTCGCCGGGCTTGATGATGTCGTGGGCGGTGTGACACGTGCTGCACACCGGGCCGCGGGGGTCGCCGGATGCCAGCAACTGGCCGTGCACGCTCTCCATGTACACCGACTCGATGCCGATGTGGCACTTGCCGCACGTGTGGGGGATGTTGTCCTTGTGGATCGTCGACAACGGGTCCTTGGGGTCGCGGATGTCGTGAACCCCGTGGCAGTCGTTGCACGACGGCGCGACGATCAGGCCGTCGAGCAGCAGGCCCCGACCGTGCATGCTGTCGATGTACTGCTGGGCCGCGAGCGGCTGGGCGATGTCCTCCGACTCCGTCAGCCTCGGGTTGGAATGGCACCGCGCGCAGGTGAACGGAAGCTGGAGCTTGTACGTGCGCGACTGCGGGTTGATGTGCGAGAGGATGTCGTGGGAGCCGTGGCAGTCCGAGCAGTGGGCGGCGAAAGGGCTCCCGTCCGCCGTCGCCGTCCCGTGCCGGCTGCCCACGTATTCGCGGTACTCGTCGGTGTGGCACGTTCCGCACTGAGCGGGAGCGGTTCGCTGCGGGTGCGGAAGCTCGGTGCAGTCCTCGTGGCACGCGACGCACGCGGTCTGGCCGTGCACCGAGATCCGGTAGACGCGGTCGTGGTCGATGAACAACTCGGGTCGCTTCGCGGGCTCGGTCGCCTCGTCGGCGTAGCCTTCCGGCGGCCGCACGACCATGGTGCGTCGCTCCAGGGGCCCGTGCTCGGCGATCTCCAACTGGCCGTGGCAGCTCAGGCAACGGCGATTCGACGACTCCGTCGGGCCGGCGCCGGTGGGCACCTGGGCGTGGGTCGGCCGCCCGGCCGCGACGAAGACGGCGGCGACGACGCCGAGGATCACGAAACTCGTACCGTGCCGGATCCTGGAGGGCATGCTGGTCTTGGTCTTGGGGGTTCCTGCTCGAGGTCGGGGCATGGGCTCCTCGCGGCGCACAACCCCGAGAGCGTACTGCATCAGACGTGCCAGCGGTGCGACCGCCCGCGGCGCCGGCAATACGTTCACGTCCCGGAATCAGGAATGTCCTCGGGGTCCGCCTTCCCGCGGCCAAGACCCTCGCCATCCTCCGGCAGGTAGACGGAGAAGCACGCCCCCGATCCGGCCGGGCTCTCGACCTGGAGGTGCCCGCCGTGTCGCTCCACGAGGCTGTAGCTGATCGACAGGCCGAGGCCCGTGCCCTGGCCGACCGACTTCGTGGTGAAGAAGGGCTCGAAGATGTGGCCGATGTCCTCCGGGGCGATGCCGTGGCCGTTGTCCGCGACCTCGATCACCGACCACTCGCCTTCGCGCCGCGTGGCGACGCGGAGCCGCGGGTCCCGGGCGTCGGCGAGGGCGTCCATCGCGTTCATGACCAGGTTGATGACGACC
The DNA here is from genome assembly GCA_024226535.1 of Planctomycetota bacterium. Lineage (GTDB taxonomy): Bacteria > Planctomycetota > Phycisphaerae > Phycisphaerales > SM1A02 > JAAELP01. The sequence continues at coordinate 7,267 of JAAELP010000339.1, forward strand.
TGCTGGATCGCGTGCGGCATCACGCGCACGCCGTACACCGTGGGGGACAACTCGCGGACGACCTCCACGCGGTCGATGCGCTGATCGAAGCGGACCATGTCCAGAGCGCCGGCGACGACCGTGTTCAAGGGGATCGTCTCCCAGGCAGTCTCGTTGGGGTGGGCGAATTCCGTCATCTGCTGGATGATCCGGTTGATCCGCTCGAGCTGCTGCTGGAGCACCTCCGGCGTGTCGGCGCGGAGGCGATCGGGCTGGCGCCGGATGAGCTGGAGCAGGCTGTCCATGCTCGCCAGCGGGTTGGCAATCTCGTGGGCGACCCCGGCCGCCATCTGGCCCAGCGCCGCCATCTTCTCGTGCTGGACGAGCGCTTGCTGCTGCCGAAGCAGCTTGTGGTTGAGATCGTGAAGCTCTTCCTCGGCCTGCCGGCGTTCCGTGATGTCGCGCACGATCCCCGTGAAGAACCGCTGGGCGCCGAAACGGACTTCGCTCACGGCCACCTCCAGCGGGATCTCGGTGCCGTCCTTGCGCTGCCCGCAGACCTCGCGCCCGAGGCCGATGATCCGGGAGACCCCGGTGCGCTTGTACTCGTCGATGTACCCGTCGTGCGCGCTGCGATGCGGCTCGGGCGTGAGGATGCTGATGTTCTGCCCCTTCAGCTCCGCGGGGGTGTAGCCGAAGATGCGCTCGGCCGCGGCGTTGACGGTCAGGATCACGCCCACGTCGTCGATCGTGACGATGCCCTCGGCCGCGGTGTCGAGGATGGCCTTCAGACGCCGGCTCTGCCGCAGGGTCTCGGACGCCCGGTCTCGGATCGTGCGGGCGACGTGGTCCGTGAGCAGCGCTGTGAACAGAAGCGTGACGGACCATCCCACCGCGACCTGGAACGCGCTGCGCTCGACCGGCCACTGGTCGGCCACCCACAAAGCGGTGAAGAGCATCGCCATGGAGGCGATGACGCACCCGTACGATGCCAGGGGAGGCAGGAGCAGGCCGGCGAAGACGAGGTGCAGCACGTAGAACCCGAGCACCGGGCTATCGAGGCCGCCCGTCCACGTCGTCACCAGCGTCAGGCAGAGCAGGTCCAGGAGGATCTGGATCCACGCGAGCGCCGGGCCGAAGGGACGTTCGGGCTCGCCGCCGGCGCCGTTGCGGATGATGAGCCAGAGCGGCACGTTGTACGCGAGGATGACCAGGCCCAGCACCAGGCCCCGGGCCTGCAGCCCGGACCATCCGCTCGCCAACGCGCTCGCCAACGCCGCGAAGGCCACGGTGATACCGGCGAACCACCGCAGACGCACGAGCCACTGCAGCTCGCCGTGGAGCGGGGTCCGACGATCCAGGGCCTCGGGATTGGTCATGAGCTGCTGGACGTCGCGGGCTCCGTGGGGTTGCCCGGCGACTGCGGTTCCTCGACCGACCGCGGGAGATCAAGCATCTTTATCCCGTCGATGTAGTCGGTCAACACTATTCGCCGCACCCTGTTCAGGGCGTCCACGGTGCCGCTCATCCGCATGAGGGTCTGGTGGATCTGCTTCAGACGCTCGGCCTGGGCGTCGTCGCCCCCCGCGGCCCGGGCCACCATCTGGAGCTGGAGATCGATGATCGAGATGGCGTTGTTCAGCTCGTGGCTGAGCATCCGGGCGACCTGCTGGAGCGTCTCGATCTTCCGTTCCTCGTTGCGTTTGAGCTGCTCGGCGAGGCTGTTGCTGGCCCGGGCCAGCTCGCCGAACTCGTCGCGGCGGTCGATCAGGATGCGGTGATCGAAATCCTCCTCGGCCAGCCGCCGGCTCGCCTCCACGAGCTTCTCGATCGGTGGCACGATGATCGAGGCTGCCCGCAGCAGAACGAGGATCGAGAGGTTGATCACGACCAGGAACACGAGCCCGAGCCAGAACACCGTCCACCGGAAGGTCCCGGTGACGGTCTGCCACTGCTGATCGGTGCGGTCCCGCGCCAGCCGGGAGATCTCGGCGGTGGCGGCGCGCATCGCCGCGGTCATCTCCAGCGCGGGGGGAATGTGCCGGGCCATGGCGGGAAGCTCGTGGGAACGGGCCAGGGCGTTGACCCGGCGGCGAAGCTCCGAACGCAGGGCGTCCAGCTCACCGGCGAGCTCCGTGAACTCGCGGCCGTTGCGCTCGACGAGTCGGTCCACCTGCGCGTCGAACTCCTCCACCGCGTCGACGAGCACGTCGAGACGCGAGTGCTCGCCGTGCTGAAGCGCGGTCAGCTCGGTCTCGATCGAGGTGAGCTGCGCGTTGATCGCGCCGGTTTGCTCTGATCGCGCGAGGGCGGCGTCGTTCGTCTCGTTGAGATCCGTGAGCACGTTGTTCAGCACGAAGATCGCGGTGAACGCCGAGATCAGCAGCAGGGCGACGAGAGATCCGAGGTGGATGATCAGCTTGCGGCGCAGCATCAATTGCCCCGCCCGGGGGCCGGCTGGTCTTCTTCACGACCGGCGCCGGCGGCGATGAGCCGCTCTCGCAAGTTCCCCTCGGACACGGCCATCATGCGCCGGACGGGCTCCAGCGTCTCCGGCGGGCTGTCGGCGAAGCGCGTGGCGCCGAACGCGGCCAGTGCCGCTCGCCCCTGTGGGTCGTGCTCCATCGCGATGACGATCCGTCGAAGCTCCGCGGCCGTGTCCCCGGCCCGCGCGACGAGCAGGCGCCGGGGCAGCGGGTCACTCGTGTCGAGGTGGCGGAATCGCGTCTCGGGGTGCTGCTGCGTGTAGGCGTCCAGGACCCCGAGCGGGGCGGCTCCGGCGTGAGCCCGGCCGGCGACCACGTGCGCGATCACCGCCTCGGGCGTGTCCTCGTGGATCAACTCGGGGGGCCGGTCGCCGCCGAGCACGGCGGCCTGCTGCATCCGGTAGAGCGGGTACAGCTCGCCCGCCATCGTCGACCGGATCAGGGCGACCGAACGGCCGCCAAGATCGTCGACCGTACGGAGCGGCGCGTCGTATCGCGCAAACACCACCGCCCGGTGGGAGCCGCTGGGCGTGGTGAACTCCACGCTCGCCAGCAGCACCGCACCGCAGTGATCGGCGGCCACCGTCGCCACGAGCGGATCGAGCAGGGCGGCGTCGATCCGGTTCCGCGCGAACCGGTCCAGGAGCGAGCCGTGGCTGCGATCGGTCACCAGCTCGACCCGCCGGCCGCTCCGCTGCTGAACGTAGGCGGCCAGCGCGCGGTGGTTGCGCCGTTCGGCGAAGACATCCAGCTCAGGGATCAGGCCGATGCGGAGGGGCGCCGCGAGGCCGGCGCGCATCTCGGCTCCGCCTCGTTCGGCGGATGGATCGTCGGCGGGCATGAGGCTCAGGATCATCAGGACCCCCACGGTGAAGAGGATCCCCAGGCCTCCCAGAATGAGCCGGCTCGAGCGCATCGCGAGATCCAGACGTGTTTGTCGCGTCGCAAATACGAACAACAAACGTCGCGCCAGCGGACCCCGAAATCTGATCCGTCACACAGGCCCCGTTCACCGTTTCGCGGCATTGCATTCCCAGATGTGGGAACGGACGGCGCGTGCGCCTCCCGGTCGGGCGGCACCTGCTACGGCTCCCCGTCCACATCCTCGAGGTTCTTCGGTATCTCCAGCTCCTCGAACTTCCGATAAAGGCTGGAGATCCCGATGCCGAGGTGCTTGGCCGTCTCCGCCTTGTTGTACTCGTGCCGCCGGAGGCTGTAGATGATGTGCTGCCGCTCGAACTGGCGCAGCGCCTCCTTGAGATCGTCTCCGGCGCTGTCGTCGGCGATCTCGGTGGCGAAGGGCAGATCGTCGATCGTGACCTCGCGACCGTCGGCAAAGATCACTGCCCGCTCGATGACGTTCTGAAGCTCCCGAACGTTCCCGCGCCACTCGTGGCTGATCATGGCGCGCATGGTGCCAGTGGTCACGCCGGGCACGGTCTTGTTCATGGCGGTCGTGTACATGTCGAGGAAGTGGTGCACCAGCAGCGGGATGTCGCCCTTGCGCTCGCGGAGCGGGGGAAGGGTGAGCTTGACCACGTTCAGCCGGTACAGCAGGTCCTCCCGGAACTCGCCGTCGCGGACCATCCGCTCGAGGTCCTGGTTCGACGCCCCGATCACCCGCACGTCGATCGGGCGAGGGTTCGTGTCGCCGACGGGCACGACGACCCGCTCCTCCAGCACCCGCAGCAGCGAGCTCTGCACGTTCCGGGGGAGCGTCGACAGCTCGTCGAGGAAGATCGTGCCGCCGTTGGCCGCCTCGAAGAACCCCGTCTTGTCGCGGATCGCGCCGGTGAACGCCCCGCGGCGATGCCCGAACAGCTCCGATTCCAGCAGCGACTCGGGAATCGCTCCGCTGTTCACCGCCACGAACGGCTTGTTCCGCGTGAGGCCGTTGTAGTGGATCGCCCGCGCGAACAGCTCCTTACCCGTGCCCGACTCGCCAACGACGAGCACGCTGCTCTTGACCGTTGAGAGCTTGCGCACCTGCTCGAAGAGCGAGCGCATGACCGGCGCCTCGCTGACGAGGCTGTGGAACGTGCTCGCGGCCGCGAGCTGATCCGTCATGACGCGACGATCGTGGGTCAGCTCCTCGAATTCGAGGGCCCGGCTGATCTTCACCAGCAGGTCCTCGAACTTCACCGGCTTGAGCAGGTAGTCCCAGGCCCCGGAGCGCATGGCGGCGACCGCGCTGTCCACCGTTCCGTAGGCGGTGATGATGATCACGGGCGTCTGGGGACAGGTGCGGTTGAGGTGCTCGAGCAGCGTCATACCGTCCATGCCCGGCATGCGCACGTCGGACAGGACGAGATCGACGGGACGGTCGAGCACGATGGTGTGCGCTTCGTTTCCGTCGGCGGCCTGGAGGACCTCGTAGCCCTCCTCCTCCAGCAGGCCCGCGAGCGACTCACGGAGCACCTGCTCGTCCTCGACGATCAGCACCGACTTGCTCATGCCGACCTCATCGTCAGCCGCCGGGCTTTCCGCCGGCGACGGCCGGCGTACCACCGGCGCCGGAGGCCTTGCCCGTGCGCTGCCGTGCCCGTGGTGAGGTCTCGCCGCTGCGCCACAGTCGGCGTGGGATCATGCCGAGGCCGATGACCAGGAACTGGCTCGCCACGAAGATGAGCAGCCAGAACGTCACCTGCTCCGTGAAGCCGTAGGAGTGCAGCCCCACGCCGAGCTGGTTCACGCCGAACCACGACCAGGCGGTGATGATCCCGCCCATCACGCTCAGCAGCGCGATGCCGCGGGTCTTCACGACGCCGCCCCAGCGGGCGTGGAGGATCAGGGCGTTCCAGAGCACGATCATCAGGGCGCCGTTCTCCTTCGGATCCCAGCCCCAGAATCGGCCCCACGAGTCGTCGGCCCAGAGCCCGCCGAGCACCGTGCCCACGAAGCTGAGCAGCAGCGCGAAGCAGAGGATGCCGTACATCATGCGCCCGAACACCTTCTCGACGTCGGCGTCGAGCGACTTCGTGAACACGCCGCGCAGGATGTAGAGCACCGCGAGCCCGCCGGCGAGGAAGGTCGCCGCGTAGCCGAAGTTGATGATGATCACGTGCGTGGCGAGCCAGAACTTCGTGTCCAGGACCGCCTGCATCATCTCCAGCGTGTCGCCGTCCCCGGCGAGGAAGTGAGCGATGACCAGCGTGAGGAACCCGACGACGGAGGCCAGGATGTTCCCGATGCCGAGGTGGTGGATGCGTTCGAGCACGAGCCCCAGCAGGACGCACCCCCAGCCGATGAAGACCGCGGTGCCGTAGAGGTTCGTGATCGGCGGGTACCCGGAGATGTGGATCCGCGCCAGGATCGCCAGCGTGTGCACCACGAAGGTGGCCGCGAGCAGCCAGAACGCGCACCGCCGCAGCGCTTCCGCCCAGCCGAGCCAGGCGAGACACGCGAGCAGGAACGCGAACACGTACAGCACCGAGCAGTGGTAGAACGGAGCGAAGTGGTTGAACGCCGCCTCGAACGCGAGCGCCGGATCTCCGGGGATCGGGTGCTGCTGAACGTGCGTCTGGTAGACCGCGAGCTGCGTGTTGAACATCGACACGTCCCCGCCGTGCCAGGCGAGGAGCATGCCCGCGAGCGGACGGATCGCCGGGTTCGGCTCGGCGATGTCGATGCTCTCGATCACCGCGCGGATCATCGGCGTCCACTCCGTTCCCTCACCGTGCGGCGGCACCGCGTGCGGAAGCGAAAGACGCTCGAGCCTCTCGACGTGCTGGAGCGCGGCGGCCCGCGCCGCGCGCGGGTCGTCACCGAGATTCGGGATCGTGTGCGCCTCGATCAGCACGCGATACCGCATCATCTTCTGGTAGAACTCGAGCACCTTGACGTCGTACACGTCGCGCTCGCCGGGATCGAGCCGGCTCGCCTGGGAGGCCTGCATCTCGACCTCTCCCAGCCGGTCCTCGAACTCCGACAACGCGAACCGGTAGCCCTTGCGGCTCTCCAGCCCGAGCTGCGTCAGGAGCTGGAGGTTGTGGATGCGGAAGACCTTGTGCTCCCGGGCGCGGTGCGACCCGGACATGACGTCGAGCAGCCACTCGATCGCGGGACGGCGCTTGCCGTCGGCGTCGCGCCAGTACTGCCGGTCGGAGACGATGATCAGGCTGTTGCGGGCGAGCGTGTCGAAGGGCTTCACGCGGCCCTGGAAGACCACGGGCAGGCGTCCGAACTCATGTATCTGCGCGGTTCCGTCGGCATCGCGCGGCGGAGCCGCCTTGCCCGCGAGCCACGCGAGGCTGAGCAGGACGAGGACGAAGGGAGCGAAGCGGGCGACGTTCTTCACGTGGCGGCCCTCCGTTGCAGGAACGCGATGAGGGCGGTGCCCATGTGCAGCGACATGCCGAAGGCGACGAACATGCAGGAGAGGTAGGGGATCATCCAGCCGTCATTGCGGACGACCTGGAGAATCGTCACCTCGCGACCGGGCTCGAAGGACGACTGGTAGAACGTCTCCCCGGCGTACCGGAGCGGGTTGTTCATCCAGATCTTCACCGTGCGATCGACGCCCTTGTCCTCGTCGACGAGCCGGACGAGCGAGGAGAAGTTCTTCGGCTTCTCGGTGCCGACGTATTTATCGTGCCGGAACTCGAGCAGCTCGATCTGGTACGGCTTGTACGCCCGGGTTGCGCGAAGATGAAGCTCGTACGTCTTGCCGTCCACCTCGATCTCCTGGCGTTCCCCGACCGTGCCGCGGAGCCACGGCGACGCGAGGAAGATGCCGATGGGTTCGCCGGAGCCCTTGCGCGAGAGCGAGACGTACGCCGAGGGCACGTCCATGCCCTGGCCCGCGTCGGTACCGCTCACCTCCGACTGCTCCACCGCGATCGCCGCCAACCCGGTCCCCGCGGTGGCCGGGTTCTGGAGCGTGTTGGTCCGCGTTGCATCGAAGAGCCGCGAGTTCTTCATGACCGCGATGACGTCCACGTCGACCGGGAGCTGCGGATCGCTGACGCGTTCGCCCGGCCGGAGCCCGCTGCCGGGAATGACGACGACGTGATCGGCGGCGGGATCGCCGCGATCGATGAACGCCAGCTCCACCGTGCGCGACTCCTCGATGTAGTTGACGGCTTCGCCAGCCTCGATGCGCATGCGACCCTCGACGGCGAACGTGCCCGTGACGAACTCCGAGACGAGCAGCAGGATGATCCCCCCGTGCAGGAGAACGATCCCCGCCCGCCGCTGGAACACGAGGATGCATCCGATGAGCAGGACGAGCGCCGCTCCGCCGCCCTTGGCCAGCCGGAGGAGCACCCGCCAGAACGCGGCGCTCTCGGTGGCGGCGATCTCCTGGTTGAACACGCCGGCGATGATGAGCCACGTGATGACCCCGCCGAGGATGAGCAGGGCGGAGCCGGCGAGAAGCCGGGCCCCCGACGCCTTGATCTTGAAGCGGATCAGGTGCGCCGCGAGGACGTTCACGAACAGGCACCCGCCGATGAGCCAGCCGCCCGGGAACCAGAAGCCGCCGGGCACGTTCCAGTCACGCGGGAAGAACACGCTGAACTCGATCCACGCGAAGGCGCACCGGAAGTACTCCTCGACGACGGTCCAGATGCCGTGATCGACCTGCGCAACGGTGCCGGCGAAGACGAGGAACGTCGCCATCGCCAGCAGCACGACCGTGAGCTTCAACGATGCGTACGGCGCGAGGTACGACTTGAGGACGTCAGGCATTGCCTCCCTCCGTGAAACGAATCGACCGGATGAACTCGTTGAAGGCGTCGAGCTGACTCGACACGAGCGGGTCCGGTCCCGAGAGCTTGTAGAACCACGTCATCCCGCCGCGCACGGAGACCACGGCGAGGATGCGCTGATCGGCGCCGCCCGCGTTGATGAGGTGCCCCGGCGCGCCGGCGACCTCGATCGGCCGGGGGGGATCGTCGGCGAGGCTGGCGAGCGGCCCCAGGCCGACCTGCCGGCGCCACCGGTTGACGTTCGAGAGCATGTCCTGGCTGCCGCCGAGCGGCGTGATGGTGAGCGCCGCCTGCTGGTCCGATCCGGAGACCGTGATCGACGCGACCGACATCGACTTGGGCGAGGCGTCGACGGCCCAGCCTTCGGGCAGACGATCCCAGACCGGCGCGCCGTCGCCGCCGCCTCCTCCGCCGCCCGGCATCGCGCCCGACGGCATCGCGCTCGGCGGCGCCGCGGCCGCCGCACCGCCGAACGTCACCGACGAGCAGAACTCGACGAACGCTTCGCGGTGGGCGTCGAGCACGGCGCGGTCTCCCGCCGTCTTGATGAACCACGTGTTGGCTTCCGTGGGGAAGATCGCCGCGAGCATGCGCGGTGCGGCGGCCTCCGCGCCCTCGCCGGCGGGACCGATCAGGTCCACCATCAATCCCTCGGTTCCCCGGGCCGTGATGCGCTCGACCATGCTGGGCAGCTCCTCCTCGGAGGCGGCGGGCAGCCCGACCTGGTCGCGCCAGCGATTGACGTTCCCGGCCACGCCTCCCGCGCTGCCGACGAGCCGCGTGATGGCGATCTCTATTCGATCGTCGTCGGTGCCGGCCGCGAGCGTCGCGAAGCGCATCGAGCTCGTGTTGGCGACCTCGGCCCAGCCGGCGGGGAGCGACCACGCCATACCGCGCGGCGCCGCCGCGGCGGACGACATGCCCCTCGCCGCGGGCAGCGGGGGGGTCTCCTTGGGGACCGAGTAGGCACGGACCTGCGGACCCTCATCGCACCCGGCGCATACGACCAGGAGCGCGCCAAGGCACGCGAGGGCGCGGGCGTGGCGGCTCGGGGATCCGGTTCGGAGCGTGGTTTCGCTCTTCATAGCCACGTACTGTAGTCTGATGGTCGCGGTGGGTCGTCCGCGATCGCCAGGAGCGAAAACATGCGCGTCGGTATGGCGGTGGTGACCGTAGTCGGGGGAGCAGTGGTGCTCGGGGCGATCGCCGGAAGCCCCGGCCAGGACGGGGCGGCGTCCGGAGATCGTCCCACCGGACCGGTGGACGCCGATACCTGCCTGGAGTGCCACGCCGACATCTCGGCCCATGACGCGGTGCATGGACCGGTGGTCGTCAATGCGTGCGACGCCTGCCATCGGCTCGAGAGCGCCGAGGAGCACACGTACGAACTCGCCCGTCCGGGCCACGAGCTGTGCACGTTCTGCCACGACGTGGACCTTGACGCGCCGGTGATCCACGAGCCCCTGAGGACCGGCGATTGCACGGGGTGCCACGATCCGCACGGCGGCCCCGACATCAAGCTGCTCAAGGCGCCCAGCGTGGACCTGCTCTGCCAGGGCTGCCATGAGGATCTCGACACGGATCGCGAGTTCGTGCACGGGCCGGTCGCGGCCCGGGCCTGCTCGGTCTGCCACCATCCACACGCGTCGAAGTATCCGGGCCTGCTGTCGAAGCCGTCGCGGGACCTGTGCCTGGACTGCCACGTGTCGACACGCAGCCAGCTCGAGACGCTCCGCGTCGTTCACGGCCCCGCCCAGGTGGACTGCCAGGCGTGCCACGATCCGCACGCGTCGGATCATCCGCTCCTGCTCAGCCACGAACCGCAGGATCTCTGCCTGACCTGCCACGAGTCGATCCGGCATGCGGTGACGGAAGCGAGCACGCAGCACTCGGCGGTCACGAAGGACCGTCAGTGCCTCAACTGCCACGACGCGCACGCGAGCGACTACCCGCGCGTCCTGCGCACGGACATGAAGACGCTCTGCTACGAGTGCCACGACAAGGACATCGAGCTGCCTGACGGGACGACGCTCGCGAACATCAAGGCGGTGATCGACGCCGGAACGAGCCTGCACGGACCCGTCGCGCAGAGCAACTGCGCCGCATGCCACATGATCCACGGCGGCGATCACTTCCGGCTGCTCATCCAGGAGTACCCGCCGGAGTTCTACGCCCCGTTCGCGGAGGAGCGCTACGCCCTGTGCTTCAGTTGCCACGATCGGCAGCTCGTCTACGACTCGCGCACCACCGCGCTGACGAACTTCCGCAACGGCGACGTCAACCTGCACTACCTGCACGTCAACCGCGAGAAGAAGGGTCGCACCTGCCGCGCGTGCCACGAGACGCACGCGAGCAACTCTGAGAAGCACATTCGCGACTCGGTGCCGTTCGGGAGCGGCGGCTGGAAGCTGCCCATCGGGTTCGAGAAGACCGAGACCGGCGGAAGCTGCTCGCCGGGCTGCCACAAGCCGTACGGCTACGACCGCGACGCCCCGGTCATGAACACGGGGAGCGGCGGGATCTGGCCGGCGGAGCCCGGCGCGTCACCGTGAGGCCGGTGGCGCAGGCCGTCACATCGGATGCTCGACCAGCACGCGGCTCAGCGCTTCCTTGAAGTGCTCCGCCGCCGCGGCCTCGTCACCTTGACGCTCGCACGTGAGCCCGAGGTAGTAGTGGGTCCACACCGGATCGGGGTTCAACAGCAACGCGTTGCGCAGGACCTTCTCCGCCTCCTCCAGGCGTCCTCGGTAGTAGGCCACGGCGCCCGAGATGAGGGTGCCGCGGCGGTGACGCGGGGAGGCGGCCATGACACGCTCCACGATCGCCTCCGCCTCGTCGAGGCGCTTCTCGGCGAGACGCAGTGACGCGAGGTCGAGCTGGGCGTCGGCGTGGTCGGGATCGATCTCCAGCGCCGCGGCGAGCTCCTTCGCCGCGTCGTCGAGCAGACCGTTGCGACGCAGGAGCCGGGCCGCGGCCCGGCGCCGGGCGATGCGGTCCTCCGGGCGATCACGCTTGAAGCCTTTAGAGGTAAGCTCCTCGGCGAGTTGCTCGTCGTCGAGGGCCCCCAGCGTGTGCCGGACCCGCGCGCGTAGGACGTGGGCGTGATCGGCCTTCACCGACGAGATGACGTGGGCGAGCCGGCCCTCGCGATCGATGATGATGGTGGTCGGCAGCACGAGGAGGCCGAGCCCCCCGTACACCTTCCGGGCCACGTCGAGCCCGAGCGGCTCCTGGATCCCGAGACGCAGACGCTGCTGCCGGAAGAACTCGAGACGCGTCACGTCCGCCGTCATGAAGAGCACGACGACGTCGGGCTTCCGAAGCTCGCGCACGAGCGTGCTTGCGACCTTGGACGCCCTCTCCGAGCTGCGCTGCTCGGCGGCGACGAAGACGAGCACGACGACCTTCCCGCGCAGATCGGCGCTGCTCACCTCCTTGCCGTTGACGGTGGTGACCGTGAACGGCGGGATCTCCTCGCCGATCTTCACGTTCCGAAGCTTGTCGCCCATCGCCGACGGTGACGCCAGCAGCATGCCGAGGACGGCGATGACGATCAGGGAGTGCTTCATGGCGTGGCTTCCTCCTGGGTGGCGGCTGGTTCTTTCGGCGCGGATGACGCGATCGGCGCGACGCGGTCGTAGTCCATCGGCTTGTGGCAGCCGGGAGCGCAGCTTCCGCCCGTGTCCGTCTTTCGGAACCCGATGGGCAACGCCCATCCCGATCCCTCGAACGGAACCGTCTCCGCGATGTGCGAAGGCTTGTTGCTCCCGTGGATCTCGTGGCACGTCCGGCAGGTGCGACCCTTCGGCTTGTTCACGTGCAGGTAGTGCAGGTTCACGTCGCCGTCGCGGAAGTCCGTGAGGTCGGCGGTGCGCTCCGTGGTCACGAGGTCGGCCTCGTGACACTCGAAGCACAACGCGTAGTGCTTGATGTCGAAGGACGTGTAGAAGGCCGACGTGAACTGCTCCCGCAGCAGACGCGAGTGGGTGCCGCCGTGGACGTTGTGACACGCCGAGCAGTCGCCGGAGGCGACGGGGCCGTGCAGGAACTCGCGGTCCCGGATGCTCGACGTCATGTCGGGAATGGTCCGCCCGTCGGTCGCGAGGACCTCCCGATCATGACATTGCAGGCAGAGCACGTCCTGCCGGTCCTTGAGGAGGCTCGGGTGGCTCGACGCGTGGGCGTCGTGGCAGTTGGCGCAGCTCGCCTGCGTGTTCAGGGCGCCGTGCGGGGCCTCGGCGCCGGCGATCATCTGCTCGAGGTCGGTGTGGCAGGAGAAGCAGGCGTCGTCGGTCGCCACGCTCAGCAGGTGCGGGAAGTCGGACCCGTGCGGCTGGTGGCAGACGAGGCAGTCCTGCCTGGCCGGCGGGTGGACCTGCTCGGTCGTGGCGATCGCGTCGACGATCCGTTCGTGGCAGAGCGCGCAGTGCTCGGTTCCAGTGCCGCCGCGCAGGAGCGCGGGGAAGTCCGACTCGTGCGGATCGTGGCATGCCACGCAGGTCCCGTTGCCGAACGGCGCGTGGGGGAAGGTCGGATGCTCGGCGGGATGACAGGTCGAGCAGACGTCGGCGACCGACTCCCCGCGGATCAGCGAACGCTGGTCGGAGGCGTGGGGGTCGTGGCACGTGACGCAGCCGACCTCCGTCGCGCCGTGCTGGTGGATCCGCTGACCGGTCGTCGCGGCGTGGCAGTGCGTGCATCCCGCGTTGCCCGGGCGTTTCAGCGGGTAGACGTGATCGCCCTGGTCCGCCTCGTGACAGTTCGAGCACTTCTCGCCGGTTCGGAGCACGCCGTGGACGAAGCGCGACGACGAGAGTGATACGTGGCACTCGGCGGTCGAGCACGAGGTGCCCGGCGGCAGCGCGCCGACGGGACGCGCGGCCTTCACCACGGCGACCTCGCGCACGGTCGGGGGCGACGGCACCGGACGAGCGATGGTCGGTGTCGGTGCGTCGGAGTTCGGCGGCTCATCGGAGCAGCCGGTGCCCACCAGCACGGCGGCGAGCAGGATCAGGAGAACGGGATGGCGTGGCGTCATGGGGGCTCGATTCCGGTCGGCGATTGTAAGCACCATCCGCGAGGCGGGCCGCTTTCTCGCGCGGACGCCAGCGCATATGCTGATCTCCCATGACGATCCCCTCGACCGCGGACGGAAGGGCCGACCGATGATCAGGCCACGAATGAAGTCGTTCCTGCGGATGATCGCGGTGAGCAAGATCGCCACGCTCGGCGCGGCGCTGGTGACCACGGCGGTCCTCGCGGAGTTCCTGCTCGTGGTCGGGGAGCTCTTCTTCTTCGAGAGCCACCCCTACATCGGCATCATCTCGTACATGGCGCTGCCGGGGCTCTTCGTCACCGGGCTGGTGCTCATCCCGATCGGCGTTCTGCTCCGCCTGCGCAAGGCCCACGCCGGCTTCTCCCTGGCGGCGGTGGAGACCATCGCCACGAGGCGGGGCATCAGCGTGCCTCACCTGCTCCAGGTCATCCTGACGCTGACGCTGCTGAACATCGTGCTCTTCGCGCTCGTCGGGTACCGCGGCTTTCACTACACGGAGTCGGTCGAGTTCTGCGGGACTCTCTGTCACGAGGTGATGCACCCGGAGTTCCAGGCGTACTCGCGATCCCCGCACTCGCAGGTGGGTTGCGTGCAGTGCCACATCGGTCCCGGCGCCGAGTGGTTCGTGAAGTCCAAGCTCAGCGGGGCCCGGCAGCTCGTGGCGGTGTTCACCGACAGCTACTCGAAGCCGATCGAGACCCCGGTTCACAACCTGCGGCCGGCCCGCGACGTCTGCGAGGTCTGCCACCGGCCGGACTTGTTCCACGGCAACCTGCTGCGGGTCCGGCAGCACTTCGAGCCCGACGAGGAGAACACGCACACGTACTCGGTCCTGAACATGCGCGTGGGCGGAGGCGACACTCCCGGGGTGGATGCCCACGGCATTCACTGGCACGTGAGCAAGAAGCACGAGGTGCGCTACTACGCCACCGATCGGAAGCGTGAGAACATCGTCTGGGTCGAGCAGCTCAGCGAGGACGGGACGCGGCGCGTGTGGAGCAACCCCGACGCCCCGGTCGAACAGCCCGCCGAGGCGGATCTACGCGTGATGGACTGCGTGGACTGCCACAACCGGCCCACGCACATCTACCTCTCGCCCGACGATGCGCTCGACGAGTGGATGATGACCGATCGCGTGGATCCGGAGATCCCGTGGATCCGCAAGATCGCGTACGAGGTCCTGACGCCCGTCTACGAGACGGCCGAAGAGGCGATGGCCGGCATCGCGCGTCTGCCCGACCTGTACCGCGAGCGCTTCCCCGACCACTGGGAGACGTACGGGGAGCGGGTCCGCGCCGCCGTGCCCGAACTCCAGGAACTCCACCGCTCGTTCGTGTTCCCATCGATGAAGATCGAATGGAACACGTACAACTCGCTCATCGGACACGCGACGCCGCACACGCAGGCGTGCTTCCGCTGCCACAACGGCCTGCTGCGTGACGAGGCGGACGAGCCGATCACGACGGACTGCCAGAGTTGTCACTACATCCTCGCCGACCGCGAGGTCGACCCGAGGATCCTCGACCGGCTCACCACGCGCTGAGCCGGTTTACCGAAACCCGCCATCCTGCCTCGGTCCCTAGGGTGTGTCCCTAGGGTGGTTTCCCCATTCTGCTCGGCGGCCCACCGTTCCGGGCTCGTTTCCCCATTGGGCGATCGGTGCGTCCTCATTAGCGTGGCACGATATGCAGGAGTTCCAGGGGGAAATGGACCCACCCTGCACGGACAACCTGATAGAGGAGGTAGCCGATGAGATTTATCGTGACCATCGTGGCGGCCGTTGGACTTCTTCTGATGACCCCAGATGCACGAGCAGGAGGTGGCGGGCCCGGCGACGGGAACTGCGTGGGTGACGTCGATGGAGATGGGCTGACCGGCTTCAGCGACATCCTCGCGATCATCGGCGCGTGGGGCCCGTGCGCGCCCGGGTGCGCCGAGGATCTCAACGGCAACGGCCAGGCCGATTTTGCCGACATTCTCATCGTGATCGGCGACTACAACTGCGGCTTGGTGCAGCAGTCGACGCTGAGCGGGGTAGTGTCGAACCTCTGGGACGCGGCTCCGGTGGAGGGGGCGACGGTGACGGTGGGCGCCACCGTCCTGACTACCGACGTCGACGGCCGGTACTCCGACACGTTCGAGCCCGGCCTGTACACCGTCACGGTCGAGGATTCGCTCTTCGAGTCCTTCGAGGGCAGTGTCGTGGTGTTCCCCGACCTGTCCGTGGAGTATGACGTGGAGCTGACGCCCATCGCGGCCGTCGTCGTGACCGTGGTCTTCGACGGCGACACGGCGCCCGGCAGCACGGTCACCGCCACCGCGGAGATCGTCGTGCTCGACGGCTCGACGTTCCTCGACGTCGAGTGGCACCAGCTCTTCGGCACGCCGGCGGTGATCACCGAGACCGGCATGAACACCGCGGAGATCGACCTCGGCGCGATCACCGAGTACAAGGCGCAGCTCTTCGAGAACCTGTACCAGCCGCCGATCGACCTCGATGACCTGCCGCCGAACGTTCCGATTCCACCCGGTGATCTTCCGAGCGGTCTCCAGAACCGCTTCCAGATCGTCGGGGTGAACCCGTGGGCGCTGGAAGAGGGCGGCCTCGTCGAGATCGAGGCGGAGGTCACCACCTCCTCCGGCGCGTACCACGGCGAGGGCGAGGTGCACTCCAGCCTCCCGTGGATCCCCGCGCTCAGCATCAACATGGTCGGCGTGGACACGCCCGTGCTCCTGCACGCGAAGGAGCAGGCGAGCTACAACTGGCTCTTCTCGTCGACCCCGCCCGGCTCGACGGCGGTGCTCACCGACGCCACCACGCGGACGCCCGAGTTCACGCCCGACCTCCCCGGCGAGTACGTCGTGCAGATCACCGACATCGGCGGCGGGGGCATCGTGCAGCTCAGCGTCTGGGCCGGCAACTATCGCGGGGTCATCGAGGGCGCGAACCCCGACGGCACGCACGTCGTGGAGGCGTCCTGCACGGCCTGCCACAACGACATGATCGCCCAGGACAAGTTCACGCCGTGGAACCAGACGGGTCACGCGTACATCTTCGTCCAGAACCTGTCGCGGTCCTACTACGGGCCGCAGTGCTTCGCATGCCACACCGTGGGCGACGACGGCGGGTCCAACAACGGCATCGAAGACCAGCCCGACTACGAGGCGTTCCTCGCCTCCGGCCTCATCGGCAGCGGCGACTGGCTCGGCGTTCTCAGCGGGTACCCGGACGTGGCCCGTCGCGCCAACATCCAGTGCGAGAACTGCCACGGGCCGCAGGACGGGAACCCGGGCGTGTTCAGCCCGGCCCATATCCAGGTCGAGCCGCGGGTGACCATCTCGTCCGACGGCTGCGCCACCTGCCACGGCGAGCCGCTGCGCCACGCGCGGTTCCAGCAGTGGCAGCTCAGCGGTCACGCCAACTACGAGCTCGCGATCGACGAGTCCGAGAGCGGGAGCTGCTCGCGGTGCCACACCGGCAACGGCTTCCTCGCGTGGCTGCCGATCCTGACCGGCGACGTGCCGGGCGATCCCACGGCGAGCATCCCGGTCACGTGGACCCCGGACGAGGCGCATCCGCAGACCTGCGTCGTGTGCCACGATCCGCACGCGATCGGCACGGTGTCCGGCGTCGAGACGGATGCGACGGTGCGCATCAGCGGCTACACGCCGCCGCTCATCGCCGGGTTCCAGGCGTTCGGCGTGGGGCGCGGAGCGATCTGCCTGACGTGTCACAACTCGCGGCGCGGCCTGCGCAACGACGACACGTTCAGCGAGCACTATCAGACGTCCGAGGCGTCGCGAGGACCGCACGGCTCGGCCCAGGCGGACGTGATGATGGGCGAGAACGCGTACCTGGTCACCACGGGCAATCGTGGCAACCACTCGTTCCTCACCGACTCCTGCGTGGCGTGCCACATGGTGAACACGCCGCCGCCGGATCAGCTCGCGTACAACGGCGGCGGGACGAACCACACGTTCTACGCCGGCACCGACATCTGCGCCGACTGCCACGGCGAGGGCTACAGCGCCGACGCGATCCAGGCCGGCGTGCACGAAACGCTCGACGTCCTGCAGGAGCTCATCGAGGACGCGCTGTACGACTTGCTCGACGAGCAGATCGGCCTGGGCAACTCGATCGACTTCAACGGTGAGCTGATGCTCACGAGCATGGTCGGAGTCGAGGACATCACGTTCACCGAGTACCACGGCCGGCAGGCCCTCGGCATCACGGTGAGCGGTACCGAGTACGGGCCGTATCGCGTCAATGACATCGACGTGCTCGATGCCACCCCGGTCGTGATCGGCCAGCTCTACGACTTCGCCGCGCCGGAGCTCGTCAAGTCCGGCTGGAACTGGGGCCTCATCCACAACGACGAAAGCCTCGGCATCCACAACCCGACCTACGCCTATAACGTGCTCACCGCGGGCATCGAGGCCCTCGGCGGGGCGGTGCCGCTGGCGCCGCCGGAGTGGCTGACGCCGTAATCCCGCCACGCGATCCACACGGATCGCAACCGGCATGACCATCTCCCCCCCTGGTTCTCCTCTCGAGAGCCAGGGGGGTTTTCGGTGTGATGATCAGTTCACCGGCAATACCGCCAGTAGTGCGTCCTTCGCCACGGGCCTGGCTCGATCGGGCGGTACACATAGGTCGGGTGGGGCCGACGCGTGAGGGTCACGCTGCCGGGGATCGCGCGGTCGCGCAGGCGGATCGTCCACTGGAGGTTCAGTCCGTCCATGTCCACGGCCGAGGTCGTCCCGTCGCCCGGGACGGGGAACAGCGCTTCCACCGTCGAGGCCCCGTGCGCCGGCACGGTCATCGGCGCGTCGGTCGAGAGCACCGGCGGTGAGAACGTCTCCAGGTCGCCGGACAGCAGCGTGAGCGAAGTGGGATCGAACGTGAGCGTCTCGTCGGTGCCGAGGTTCTCGACGCGGACCCGCATCTCGACGGTGACGGGCAGACCCGCGTCCCGGTCCGCCCTCCGCACGCCGATCACCGAGACGAGGATCCGCACGAGCGGCATCTCGTCGGCTCTCGCCGTCAGCTCGAGCTTCGCCGGCATCGGAACGTACGCGAACTGGTGCAGGTACGTGGACGTGCAACCGCCGACGAGCAGGGCAGCGGGGAGGAGGATGAGGCGGAGGGTCTTCATGCCGTGTGGCAGTCTAGGATGCACCTCGACTTTGAGGGTGCGGGGGCCGATTGACGCACGATGAGGATGACGAGGTACGCATGAAGACACGCATGAAGAACGCCGGGGCGGGCCGCGCTGCCCTGGCGGTGGGGGTGCTCGCCGCCGGTGCCGCGGCACTCGCCCAGGACGGCGGCGGCGGTCCGCCCGCCACGCCGGTGCGCGTGGACGCGGTGCGTCACGAGACGCTCCAGGAGCATCGACGCGTCACCGGCGAGCTGCGCGCCGTCGCGCGTTCGCAGGTGGCGACGATCGAGCCCGGGCTGGTCATCCGGCGCCCGGTCGAGGAGGGACAGGTCGTGCGCGCCGGCGACGTGCTCGCCGTGCTCGACGCCCGGCGTCTGGAGCTGGAGCTGAAGCGACTCCAGGCGGAGATCAAGGTCGCCGCGGCGACGGTTACGGCGCGCGACTCCGAGCTGGAGATGGAGCAGCGCGACGTCGAGAAGCTCCGCGAGGTCGAGGCCCGCGGCGCGAGCAATCCCAAGGAACTGGCCGACGCCGGCTCGGAACTCGACATGGCGTCGGCGCGCGTCGAGGCGGCGCGGCAGGATCAGGCGGTCATCCAGGCCCGCGCCGATCTCGTGCGCACGCGTCTTCAGGACATGACCGTGACCGCGCCGTTCGACGGCGTGGTCGTGCGCACGCTGGCCGAATCCGGTCAGTGGATGGGCGAGGGCGCGGCGATCGTGGAGATCGTCTCGATCGGCTCCTGCGATGCATGGCTGGACGTGCCGCAGCGTTTCGCGGCGGCGGTGATCGGGCAGCGGCGACCCGTCCAGGTGTCGATCGACGCCGTGGATCGGAGCATCCCCCCGGGCGCGCCGGTGGTCATCCCCAACGTGGACCGCACCAGCCGGTCGTTCCAGGTCTTCCTGCGCATCGAGGACGAGACCGGCGTGCTCGTCCCGGGCATGTCGGTGACGGGCTGGGTGCCGACCGGGGAGCGGGCCGAGTACCTGACAGTGCCCCGCAACGCGCTGCTCCGCAACGACGCCGGCTTCTATGTCTACGTCGCCCGTGGTGACAACGGGGGCACCGGGGACGCGGTGCCGACGCCGATCAGCGTCGCCTTCCAGACCTCCGACCGCGTCGCCGTGCGGGGCGGGGCGATCGCCGCCGGCGACCTCGTCGTGGTCGAGGGCAACGAGCGCCTGTTCCCGATGATGCCGGTGTCGTACACGCTGCCCGAGGCGCACTCCGCGGAAGCGGGAGCGCGTTGATGGACCCGATCCGCCTCGCCATCCGGCAACCGGTGACGGTCACCGTCGGCGTGATCCTCATCCTCCTCGCGGGCGCGATCTCGCTGTCGCGTCTGCCGATCCAGCTCACGCCGAACGTGGAGAGCACGGTCATCACCGTGAACACGTTCTGGGAGGGGGCGAGCCCGGAGGAGGTCGAGCTCAACATCATCGACAAGCAGGAGGAGCGGCTCACCTCGCTGAGCAGCCTCGTGCAGATGACGAGCACGTCGTCCCAGGGGATGGGGCGGATCCGCCTGGAGATGCGCACGGGCACCGACAAGGACGACGCGTTGCGCGAGGTCGCCGAGAAGCTCGACCAGGTGCCCGACTACCCCGAGAACGTCGACAACCCCGTGATCGAGGCGACCGACCGCGAGAACCGGGACTACATCGCGTGGATCGTCTTCGGCACCACCGACCCCGACTTCGACATCCGCGTGCTCCGCGACTTCGCCGTCGACCGCATCGAGCCGGCCCTCGAACGCGTCCCGGGCGTGGCGGAGATCAACGTGCTCGGCGGTCGCGAGCGCGAGATCCAGATCCGTGTCGACACCGTCCGGCTCGCCCAGTACCGCATCGCGCCGACACGCCTCGTGCAGGCGCTCGTCGACACGAACCAGAACATCTCCGCCGGCCGGCGCGCCGACGGCAAGCTCGACATCCGTCTCCGCACGATCGGCCAGTTCGAGTCGGCGGAGGCGATCGAACGCACGGTGCTCGCCCACGGTGACGCGGGCCCGGTGCACGTGCGCGACGTCGCCGAGGTCGTGGAGACGTACAAGGAACCGACGAGCTTCGTCCGCTCGCGCGGCGAGCCGGTCATCGCGATCAACGCCGAGCGGGAGCTGGGCTCCAACGTCATGGACGTGATGAAGGGGCTCAAGGAGGCGGTCGCCGACCTCAACGCCGGCGGGGGCGTGCTGGAGACGAAGGCCCGCGGCCTCGGTCTCGACGGTACGCTCACGCTCACGCAGGTGTACGACCAGACGGTCTACATCGACGACGCGCTCGCCCTCGTGCGGACCAACATCTGGCTCGGCGGCGGGCTCGCGGTCATCGTGCTCCTGCTGTTCCTGCGCTCCTTGCGGAGCGTCGGCATCATCGCGATGGCGATTCCGATCTCCGTCATCGGCGCGGTGGTCGCGATGGTCACGCTCGGCCGCAGCATCAACGTCGTGAGCCTCGCCGGGATGGCCTTCGCGGTCG
Organism: Planctomycetota bacterium; assembly: GCA_024226535.1. Classification (GTDB taxonomy): domain Bacteria; phylum Planctomycetota; class Phycisphaerae; order Phycisphaerales; family SM1A02; genus JAAELP01. Next base: position 28,138 of record JAAELP010000339.1, read on the forward strand.
GCATGGTCGTGGACAACGCGATCGTGGTGCTGGAGAACATCTACCGGCACCTGGAGATGGGCAAGCCGGCGCGGCTCGCCGCCTACGACGGCGCGCGCGAGGTCTGGGGCGCGGTGCTCGCCTCGACGCTGACGACGATCGTCGTGTTCATCCCGATCCTGCTGATCCAGGAGGAGGCGGGGCAGCTCTTCCGCGACATCGCGCTGGCGATCTGTGCCGCCGTCGGCCTGAGCCTGGTGGTGTCGATCTCCGTCATTCCCACCGCCGCGGCGCGGCTGATGCGTCAGCGGAAGAAAGGCGAGACGAGCGCGCCGGGTCGACGACCGCGCGGGTTCTCGGCGCTGGTGGCCCGGATGACCTACGCCATCTGCGGCTCGACGATCGCCCGCGTCAGCGTGATCGTGGTGGTCACGGCGGTGTCGGTCTTCGGCACGATCAAGCTCATGCCGCCGACCGACTACCTCCCCAAGGGCAACCGGAACCTCGTGTTCGGGCTGATCATCCCACCGCCGGGCTACAACATCGACCAGATGGAGTCGATCGGCGAGCGCGTCGAGGAGACGATCGCGCCGTTCTACGAGCCCGGTCACGATCGCCTGGAGCCCGCCGCCTACGAGCGGGCCGTCGCCCAGCTTCCGGACATCCCCACGTTCGACTGGAAGACGCAGCAGCCCGGCGATCCCGTCACGCCGCCGACGCTCGAGAACTACTTCCTCGTCTCGTTCGAGAACATCCTGTTCCACGGCGGCATCGCCGACGAGCCGAAGCGCGTGGTGGACCTGCTCCCGTTGTTCAGCCACGCCACGCGGGCCGAGATGGTCCCCGGCGTCATCGCCTTCCCGTTCCAGGTGCCGCTGTTCCAGCTCGGCGGCTCCAGCGGCTCGGCGGTGAAGGTGCAGCTCGCGGGCCCCGACCTCGAGGAGATCACGCGTGTCGCGCAGATCGTGTACATGGACCTCGCCGGGAAGTACGGCTTCGGCGCGATCCAGCCGGAGCCGGCGAACTTCTCGCTGCCCACGCCGGAGATCCAGGTGCGGCCGGACCTGGTGCGGCTGAGCGAGCTGGGGCTGACCACGTCCGACGTGGGGCTCGCGGTGCGGGCCAGCGGCGACGGCGCGATCATCGACGAGTACCGCATGGGCGGCGAGACGATCGACCTCAAGATCATCTCCGCCGAGGCGGTCGACCAAGACCACATCGCCAACCTCGCCGACGTGCCGATCGCGGCGCCGAACGGGTTCATCGTGCCGCTGTCGTCGATCGCGTCGATCCAGCGAGTCAACCGCCCCGAGGAGATCGCGCGAGTCGGCCGTCGGCGCGCCGTGAGCTTCCAGGTCACGCCCCCTCCGGGCACGCCGCTGGAGCAGGTGATCGACGACATCGAGACGATGTTCGCGGGCTTCCGCGAATCGGGCGTCCTGCCGCCGTCGATCGAGACGAGCCTCGCCGGCAGCGCGAGCAAGCTCCAGGCGGTGCGGGCGGCCCTGCTCGGGGACGGCTCCGCGCTCGGCACGTTGAGCAGCTCGCTCGTGCTCGCGCTGACCGTGGTCTACCTGCTCCTGTGCGTCCTGTTCCAGAGCTTCCTCAAGCCGCTGGTGATCATGTTCAGCGTGCCGCTGGCGACGCTCGGCGGGTTCGCGGCGTTGTTCGCCGTGTTCATCTGGAGCGCCATGGACCCGCACATGCCCATGCAGATGCTCGACGTGCTCACGATGCTCGGGTTCATCCTGCTCATCGGCGTCGTCGTGAACAACGCCATCCTGATCGTTCACCAGACGCTCAACTTCCTCGGCGGCCACGCCGAGGTCGAGTACGACTGGGGCGGGAGAGATGGTGACGGGGCGTTGACGCCACGAAGCGCGATCGCCGAGGCGGTGCGCACACGCGTGCGGCCGATCTTCATGGGCATGCTCACCTCCGTCGGGGGCATGCTGCCGCTCGTGCTCATGCCGGGCTCAGGCTCCGAGCTGTATCGCGGGCTCGGCAGCGTCGTCGTGGGCGGGCTGCTCGTCTCCACGATCTTCACGCTGCTGCTCGTGCCTCCGCTGCTGAGCCTGGTGCTCGACCTCACGCACCGTGCGGCGAAGCCGGCCCCGCAGCCGAAGCCCGAGCCGGAGCGGCCGATGGCGGCGCACCCCGTCACCGCGCGGCGCTGAGAGGGCCGCGGCGCCTATCGTTGAAGTTCAGAGGAGGTCTCGTGCCCCCGGCGGACGATCCAGCTCACGGCAACGGTCAGCATCCACCGGACGGCGTCGCGGACGAGGTCTTCGCGCTGAACACGGTGCACCGGGTCCGGTTCACGTCCGACGTGTTCGCCCCGGAGAACCCCGTGCTGCGCTCGGTCCTCGAGGCCGGCACCGACTCGCCGGGCCGCGCGGTGGTCTTCGTCGACAGCGGTGTCGCGGAGGCGTGGCCCGATCTCGGCGAGCGCGTCGCCCGGTACGCGAACGCCCACCACGACGTCCTCAAGATCCAGGGTCCGCTGCGCAGCGTCCCCGGCGGCGAGCAGGCCAAGAACGACTGGAGCGTCTTCCACTCCGTCGTCGAAGCGATCAACGAGGCGCGGATCTGCCGCCATTCCTACGCGATCATCATCGGGGGCGGAGCGGTTCTCGACGCCGCGGGCTTCGCGGCGGCGTCAGCGCACCGCGGGGTGCGGCTCGTGCGTCTGCCGACGACCACGCTCGCGCAGGACGACGCGGGGATCGGCGTCAAGAACGGCATCAACGCCTTCGGCAAGAAGAACTTCATCGGGACCTTCTCGGTTCCGTGGGCGGTGATCAACGACGAGCGGTTCCTCACGACGCTTTCGGATCGCGACTGGCGGGCCGGGCTCAGCGAGGCCGTCAAGGTCGCGTTGCTGCACGACGCGCGTCTGTTCCGGCGCATCGTCGAGGTGGCCGGGCGTCTGCGCGAGCGCGACCAGGCGGCGGCGCTCCCGATCATCCAGCGATCGGCGGTGCTTCACCTGCACCACATCACCCGCGGCGGCGACCCGTTCGA
>JAAELP010000340.1 GCA_024226535.1 Planctomycetota bacterium
CAGAGCTTGGCGCCAAAACCTCATGAACGAGTCAAGGCGGTGGTCTGAGCGACTAATCGGTATGTCCGGCTTGCTCCACGCATCTTAGATAGAATGACACGTTCGATGAATGAGATTCGGTATGCGGGATACCCGGTGCCGTCCGGGGCCAGACCGGGGCCGAAGAGGTCGAACACCGCGTAGCGGCCGTCGGCGCTGAGGCCGGGATCGTAGGTCGAGACTAGCCCGCGGCGGCCGGCACCGGTGACGCTGATCAGGGTCGTCGTCCCGCTCAGCCGGTCGCGGACGAAGACGTCGGCGCCGCCGTTGGTATCACCCGGAGCGAGGTTGTCGGCGAGGGAGCGGAAAGCCACGTAGCGGCCGTCGCCGCTGATCGCGGAGTGATAGTAGGCGCCGCCGTTGCCGCCCTGGCCGTGATCGTCAACGTCGATGCGCTCGGTGGTGCCCACCTCCCGGTCGCGGACGAAGATCTTGAAGAACGAGTGGAAGGCCACGAAGCGGCCGCAGGCGCTGATC
>JAAELP010000341.1 GCA_024226535.1 Planctomycetota bacterium
CACCGCCGCGATCACCGCCGCGATCACCGGGGCTCGCTGTCGGTCAGGCCGCGCGTCGTTGCGCGGTCACGGCGTGGGTCGGGAACGCGAGCGTGGCAGGCCCGCCGACGAGGCGCTCATACAGCTCCGCGAGGCGCTCGCCTTGCGCGGCGGCGTCGAAGTGATCGGCGATCCAGCGGAGGCCGGCATCGAGCATCTTCGGCCACTGGGGCGCGCCGTCGATCGAGCGGCGGATCTGAAGCTCGAGGTCGTCCACGTCATGCTCGCGGGCGAGGTACCCGGTCACGCCCGGCCAGATCACGCCGGGGATGTCGCAGTGACGCGTGCTCACCACGGGCATACCGGTCGCGACGAGCGCGATGAGGGTGATCGGTGCGCCGCCCTCGGTGTCTCCGTCGGATGCGGTCAGGCTCGGGGCGATGTGCAGGTGGTGCGCGTAGGCCTCCTCCAGCAGGACGTCCCACGGCTGGAAGCCGATGCAGGTGGTGCGCGATCGCAGGCCCGAGCGGTCCAGCTCCGTTTCGAGGCGCGCCTTCTCCGATCGCGAGGCGGCCGTCGGCGTGGCGTCGCCCACGATGGTGATCGAGAGATCGACGTCTTCGGCGATCCGTCCCAGGGCCTCGACGGCCAGCGGCAGGCCCTTCTTCTCGAGGAACGTCGCCGCCAGCAGCACGCGCAACGGCTCGTGGCCGTCCCACGTTCGGGGTCGATAGGCCAGCGACGCGAGGTCCACGCCGATCCGGTGCACGAGGAGCTTGGCCTGTGGGCAGCCCAGTTCGGCGAGGCGGTCGGCCATGTGGTCGCCTTCGCAGAGGACGCGGTCCACGCTTCGGAAGAGCGAGCGATAGCGGCTTCGCCATCGGCGGCGTTGCGGAAGCTGGCCCACGTCCGCGCCGTGGAAGGAGACGACGTGCGCGACGTCGAGCGCCTCGGCGGTGCGGAGGTTGTTCCAGCCCTCGGGGCCGCTGTGGGAGTGGATCACGTCGGCGCGCACGTCGAGCACCGTCTTGCGCAACAGGTCGTCGGAGCGTCGACCGTGCAGGCGAGCGATCGGTGATCGGGATCCCGGGCGATCCGCGGTGTGCACGTTGGACAGGGGCATCCGATCGGTCTGATCGATCTCGTCGGACACGACGTGGGACTCGATCCGTGGCGGGAGCCGGCGCACCTGCTCGAGCAGCCACCCCTGCGTCAGCGGCAGCGACGATCCGGGCACGGAGTGAACGACCACCATGGGATCGTGGGACGTGGTCATGTCTTGGCTCCTCGGGGCGGCGGTGATCAGGCGGCGTGCGGGCGCGTCAGGCGAAGATGGCGGCAGGCGAGGCAGAACGCGACGATCTCGTCCATCTGCCCCTCCGCGCGGGCGACGACCTCCGGCAGGGCGCCGGCGAGCCGGCGACGCGTTTCGTCGCGCTCGCACCATGACGTCCATACCCGTTCGACGATCTCGTTGGTATCGAGCGCGGCGAGGTCGGTGACGCAGACGTCGAGGCCCGAGGACTCCAGAGCGCCACGCCCCCAGGGTGCGTGGACCAGGGCGGCGGCCGGGACGCCGGACGACAGGGCCGCGATCACGGCGTGCAACCGCGCGCCGCAGAACCAACTCGTGCGTCCGATCACCCACTTCACGTCGCGCGGATCCACCGAGGCCGGCAGCACGGCGACACGATCACCCGCGCGGTCGGCAAACGCGCGAGCGACGGCGTCACACGCGTCGGGATCATGCTCGCCGTCACCGGGCGTCGTCGTGACGTGCGGGACGAGCAGGACGTTGGTATCGGTCTCGTCGAGCAGACGCCCGACGAGCCGGCGGACGACGTCGCCGTAGTCGTTGAGCAGGAGGCCGCTGACGTTGATGCCCGCGACGCGCGTCGTCGCGTCGGGGGCGAGCCAGGCCTTCAGTCGATCGGGCAGCGTCGATGGTTCGGTTGCGTCCAGCCGGTACGCCAGATCCACGCCGCGACGGTGGCGAGACGGGTCGTACGCGTCGCCAAGCATTTCGACGAGAAGATCATGGCTCTGGCGATCGCGGGTCCACACCACGGCCGCCGCGTGCAGGATGCGCGTGGCCGCGCGTCGCGCCCGGTCGTCCCGGAACGGTCCGATGGCCTGCGGAGCGAGGATGAGCGGGCACCCCTGGTCGACCACGAGACGCATCTCCCGCAGCGAGCGGGAGAAGTGCTTCTCGTCGTGGATGTCCGTGAAGCCTTCGCCGGCGCTGACGTCCAGCACGGCGTCGGCGGAGCACAGCATGTGGACCGCGGAGCTTCCGAAGCTGCCGAGACGCCGCGACGCGCGGATCCGAAAGAGGCTGTCGGGGTGATAGATGCGCCGCGTGGGGATCGCGCCGCACCGCACGTAGATGAGGTCGCCGCCGGCGACCCGCACGGTGTCGGACGCGCACCCGGGATCGTCGTCGAAGATGGTGATCACCGGCGTGCGGGCGCGTCGGGCGATGCCGTCGAGCAGGCTGAGATGCAGCGCCGTGACACCGAGGTCCCCGGTGCCGGGCATCGCGCCGAAGATGGCCACGCGCAGCGGACACGGATCGGCGACGTCGCACGTATCGGCGAACACGCTCGGATTGTCGGCGAGCTGCAATCGGGGCATGGCGGGGCTCTTCGGCGGGGACCGGCTATCGGACACCATCGGCTTACCGGAAGATCCGGTTTGGCCCAATGCGGCAGGAGCACGCAGATCACGTGGCATGGACACGGACGCGCGATTCCCGGTACACTCCCTCGCTCCCCCGGCGGGCCTGCCCGGTTCCGCGCAGTGCGATCCGCGGGGCTGAACAACGAAAGATGCCCCCCGATCATCGCGTCCACGCGACGGTCGCCGCCGACGGGGGGAATCACGAGCATCCGAGGTGCCCGCATGAACGAGAAGACGAGCCAGGAGCCCAAGTCGGCCGCCATGATCGAGGCGATCGGCCTGAGCAAGTTCTACGGTGACTTCACCGCCGTCGCGGACGTCAGCTTCGAGGTCGGGCAGGGCGAGATCGTCGCCTTTCTCGGCCCCAACGGTGCCGGCAAGAGCACGACGATGAAGCTGCTCACCGGCTACCTCGCGCCGTCCGCCGGGCGGGCGCTCATCGCCGGCCACGACATGGCCGCCGACCGCATGGCCGCCGCGGCCCGGCTCGGGTACCTGCCGGAGAACGGGCCGCTGTGGGCCGACATGACCCCGCGCAGTCTCCTGGAGTTCATGGCCCGCGCCCGGGGCATGGACACCGCGACGCGCGAGCGACGCATCGAGGCCGTCGTCGACCAGTGCGCGTTGAGCACGGTTATCGGCAAGGCGATCAGCAAGCTCTCGCGCGGCTACCGGCAACGCGTGGGCATGGCCCAGGTGCTCCTGCACGAGCCCGACGTGCTGATCCTCGACGAGCCGACGGCGGGCCTCGACCCCAACCAGATCCACGAGGTGCGCGAGACGATCCGCACGCTCGGCCGCCAGAAGACGGTCCTGCTGTCCACGCACATCCTCCAGGAGGTGGAGGCGATGGCCGACCGCGTCATCGTGATCCACGAGGGGCGCCTCGTCTTCACCGGCACGCCGGACGAGTTCCGGCAGCACG
>JAAELP010000342.1 GCA_024226535.1 Planctomycetota bacterium
ACCGAGGCCGTCCCCGAGGTACCACCTGACCGTGCCGCCGGCGTCGACTCTCGCCAGAGGCTCGGTGCCCGCCCACCCGACCTGCGACCCGCCGCTGCCGTCCGACACGTTATGCACCACGCCCAGACCGCCCGGTACCACGGGCGCGACGACGAAACTCCGCGTCCGCGTGCCGTCACTGGCCGAGCGGCGCCGGCCGATCGCGTCGTGGACGTAGTCGATCGTCGTCGCGCCGTCGGAGACCGATCGCAGAGCGTCCTTGGAGTCGTAGCCCAGGGTCCACGTCGTCCCCTCCCGCGACATCGAAGCCAGTCGCCCGTCCGCGTCCCAGGCGTAGCTCTCGGTCGCGACGCCGCCGACGCTCACCTCCTGCAGCCGCTGGCCCGGCAGGTAGGAGGCGGCTGCCACGACCCCCGACCGGGTCTCGCTGATCCGGTTGCCGGCCCCATCCCAGCCCCACGCCGTCTCGCTCTCGAGCGCGCCCGCCGGGTCGTAACGGCGCTCCGCCGTGACCCGAAGCGCGGCGTCGTAGTCCCACTCGACGGCGCTGCCGTCCTCGCGATCGACGCGATCGATCTGCCCCAGAGGCCCGCGGGTGTAGACGTACGCAGCGAGGACCCCGCCATCAGGGCCCAGGTGGCGGACCGAGCTCACGCGGTCCCGGAGGTCGTAGGTCCACTCGCTGACCACGCCGGTGGGCAGCGTCCGACGGCTCAGGCGATGGACGGCGTCGTATTCGAAGCTCGAGACCCCGAACTCGGGGATTTCGACTTCCACCAGATCGCCGGCCGCGTTGTAACGATACGAGGTGGTCCGCGGCGTCGCCCCGCTGCCGGAGGTGACCGTGACCGCGGCGAGCCTGCCCAGGACGTCCCAGGACCAGGCGACCGAGGAGCCGTCGGAGTGGGACAGGGCCACCGGCCGACCCCCCGGGTCATAGGACCAGGTACCGGTCCCGGTCGGGTCGCTGAAACCGAGCGGATCGCCGACCGCATTCCAGTCGAAGGTCTCGCTCTCGCCCCCGGAGGTGACGCGGGTCTTGACCCGGCCCGCGTCGTAGGTGACGTCGATCGTCTCGCCCGA
>JAAELP010000343.1 GCA_024226535.1 Planctomycetota bacterium
ATGACCAACGAATGGAGAAAGAACTTCTGAAACTGGATGACAAGCTGATGCAGAAGGTCGAAGAAGTCGAAAAGGGCCAGAAAGTATGCTGTAGATAAGAACCAGGATGTAACCACGCAAGCGTGGAGATGGTACTCCGATGTCCCACCCCCACTTCCGACCCCGATGTTCTCCAAGCCCGCCCAAAAATTTGGTGCTGTGAAAATTCCCGCCCAAAAATTCCCGCCCAAAAATTTGGCGCCGTGCCAGAAAAATTCCCGCCCAAAAAATTGACCATGGACAGACGGACGGACGGACAGACAGACGGAAAAGTGATCCGTATACAATCTCGCCGCCGCTGAGGCGGCGGCGAAAAAACGCGCGTTGAAAACAAGGCATAGAGCAACAAGCTTTGTATAAAAAGTGAGCTGTGTATTATCAGCAGAAGGTTTATAGTTCCTTGTAATTTTTAGTAAGTTGATCAGTATTTCTTTTAATTCCTAGGAAGCTGTGTATGTGGAAGCTCCTGTCCAGCTACTGTCCCCAGTCACTTTCCCATGCCCGACTGTTGGAGAAGTTTTTGTTTCACAAAATTGGAGTCGCCCGGATTGGTTTCTCTCCAAGCAAGCTGCTCTTGTTCTGTTGGTTTTAAAGAACATTGCTTGCTGCCACCTACTATACACACATACACACGCACGCACGCACGCACGCACGCACGCACGCACGCACGCATGCACGCACGCACGCACGCACGCACGCACGCACGCACGCACGCACGCACGCACGCACGCACGCACGCACGC
>JAAELP010000344.1 GCA_024226535.1 Planctomycetota bacterium
CGTGCGACGCCTCGACCTGCACGCTGGCCGTGGGCGCTCTCGGCGCGGGCGACCCGGCGCAGTCCTTCACCCTGGCTTTCGTGGTCGACGATCCGTTGGCTAGCGGCGTCAGCCTGATCTCCAATTCCGCCACCGCCACCGACGACGGAGCCTCCGGCCCCGACCTCAACGCCGCGGACAACACCGCGGCCGACTCGACGCCGATCGACTCCGGTCCTGGAGGCACTGGGCCGGACCTGTTGATCACCAAAGACGATGGAGGGGCCACAGTCGACGCTGGCGGTCTCGTCGCCTACACCTTGAGGATCCGCAACGCCGGGAACCAGGACGCCACCGGCGTGGAGCTCACCGACGCCATCCCGAGCCACACGTCCTTTGTCGCCGCAAGCAGCGATCCGGCCTGGACGTGCGACGCCTCGACCTGCACGCTGGCCGTGGGTGCTCTCGGCGCGGGCGACCCGGCGCAACCCTTCACCCTGGCTTTCGTGGTTGACGATCCGTTGGCTAGCGGCGTCAGTCAGATCTCCAATACCGCCACGGCTAACGACGATGGCGCCTCCGGTCCCGATC
>JAAELP010000345.1 GCA_024226535.1 Planctomycetota bacterium
CCGGCCCCGTGCCTCGTCACGTGCCGGCCCGAGTGGGAGGGCGGCGGTTTCGGCGGCGTCGAGGCCACCCGGGTCGAGTTGCTGGAGGCGATCGCCGCCACGGGCGCCCGGCCGCGGTACGTGGACATCGAGCTGGCCGCGTATCGACGGTCCGGCTTCGCCGGCGTGCTCGCCGGATTCGGCGAGACGGGCCTGATCCTGTCGAGCCACGATTTCGACGGCCGCCCCGCGGACCTGATCCAGCGCGTGGAGGCGTTGACGGCCGAGGACGACGCCTCGGTGGTCAAGGTTGCGTGGCGCGCCCGATCGATTCGGGACAACCTCGAGGCGTTCGACCTGCTCGCCGAGCGGCGCAAGCCGATGGTCGCGTTGTGCATGGGCGACTTCGGTCTGCCCAGCCGTGTGCTCGCCGGCAAGTTCGGCGGCTTCCTGACCTTCGGGGTACTCGACGCGGGCGCCACCAGCGCGCCCGGCCAGCCGACACTCGTCGAGCTGCGCTCGCGCTATCGCTTCGACGACATCGGTCCGCGCACGCGGGTGTACGGCGTGATCGGGTGGCCGGTCGCGCACTCGCGGGGGCCGGACCTGCACAACGCGGGTTTCGCCGCGGTGGATCACGACGGCGTGTACCTTCCGTTGCCGGTCCCGCCGGAGTGGGAGCACTTCAAGGCGTCCGTGGGCGCGCTCGTGGATCACGAGCGGCTCGACTTCAGCGGGGCGAGCGTGACGATCCCGCACAAGGAGCACCTCGTCCGGTTCGTCATCGAGCGTGGCGGCCACGTCGACCCGCTCGCCGCGCGGCTCGGGGCGGCGAACACGCTCGTCGTCGGCGACGATCGCTCGCTGAGCTGTACGAACACCGACGCGCCCGCGGCGGTGGAGACGCTGGGTGCCGTCGCCGGCCAGCGCGTCGCCGTGCTCGGGGCCGGCGGCGTCGCGCGAGCCGTGGCGGGGGGGCTCGCCGACGCGGGCATGCGGGTCGTCGTATTCAACCGTACGGCGCAACGCGCCGAAGCGCTCGCGCGGGATCTCGGCCGCGGCGTCGAATCGGCGGGGCTCGACGATCTTGCCGGCGGCTTCGACGTCTACGTCAACTGCACACCGGTCGGCATGGAAGGCGGGCCCGACCCCGACGGCTCGCCGCTTCCGGAGTCGATCGCGCTCGACGAGCAGACGACGGTCTTCGACACGGTGTATGCGCCCGCGCGGACGCCGCTCGTCCGTGAAGCGGAGGCCCGGGGCGCGCGCGTCGTCACCGGCGTGGAGATGTTCGTGCGGCAGGCGGCGCTTCAGTTCGAGCGCTGGACCGGCCAGGCAGCCCCCATGGACGTGTTCTGAGAAAAATCCACCTCCACCAGCCAGATCGCCTCGCGGCAGCCGTTTGCAGGGGTGAGGACGACAGCGTCCCACACCAAGAGACACTTCTGCCTGGGAGGCAATAAAATGACGTAACCGTTCACGGGTCAACAGACCACAAGATGTAGTGGTTTGCGCTTTTGCCTGAAGCGCGTTACAACGCGGGCCATGGACAAGGATGTTCGACTCAAGCAGTTGGAAGATGAGAACGCGGCGCTGCGGAAACGGATC
>JAAELP010000346.1 GCA_024226535.1 Planctomycetota bacterium
GATCCGTTTCCGCAGCGCCGCGTTCTCATCTTCCAACTGCTTGAGTCGAACATCCTTGTCCATGGCCCGCGTTGTAACGCGCTTCAGGCAAAAGCGCAAACCACTACATCTTGTGGTCTGTTGACCCGTGAACGGTTACCGCAAATGTCCTCCGACGCCCGACGCCCGATCGACCCATCCCCAGACTGTTCGATGGGTCGTTTGGTGGATGGAGCGCCGGGGAATGAAGGACACTTTCGGTGGGGCGATGGGATGATCGGAGTGATGGAGGACGTCCCCGCCGGTTCGGAAGGGGGCGCTATTCGGGAACCTCGGCCACCGCGTGGACCGGCTTCAGGGCCTCCTCCAGGGCGAGCAGGGCGTAGGCCGTCACGAGGGCGGGCTCGCCCTCGAGCCAACGCTCCTCGTGGTTGACCCAGCTTCCGTCGCTCTGCTGTCTCGTCACCAGGGCGTCGATCAACTCCTCGCGCCAGTTGTGTCGCGCTCCGTCCGTGTCGATCACCGCGTGCTGCTGGCCGACACGCAGGGCGCGGGCCATCGAATGGTAGTAGTAGTAGAGGCCCTGCCCGCCGAGGCCGGGGTTCTCCTCGAACGTCCAGTGACGGCGGATCCACTCGTACGCCGCCCGGACCCGCTCGTCGTCGGGGGAGAGGCCCGCGTAGAGCATGCTCTTGAAGCCCGCGTAGGTCATCGAGCCGTAGCTGCGAAGGCTGCGCGGACTGCCCTCCGGCATCTGCTCGCCGTACCGGCCTTCTCCCGCGTACTCGCTGGCCATCGACTCGCCGTTGCCCGCCGGGGTGTAGACGAAGCCGCCGTCGTTGGAGGCCCACGCCGCGGCGTTCGTCGAGCGCAGGTTCTGCGTGCGGCTGAGGAACGTGAGCGCGCGCTGGAACGCGGGCTCCGAGGGGCTGAGCCCCGCGTCGTACAACGCCTCCAGCGTCATCTGCGTGTTGGAGAGATCGGGCCGGCCGCGCCGGCCGTACCCCGCGCCGCCGTACCAGTCCTGGTTGGGCGAGACACCTTCGGTATCGTCCCACTGCGCTCGCTGAAGCCAGCGCACGCTCGCCTGGAGCCGCTCGGTGTCGCGGAACTCGTCCACGTTCGAGAGCGCCGAAACCACCGTCGCCGTGACGTAGTTGGTCATCGCGCCGCTGCCGAAGGCACCATCGGATCCGGCGGCGTCGAGGATGCAGCGGAGCCCCCGGCGCACGGCCGGCGTTTCGATCGCGCCGGCATCGGCCTGGATCAGCGCCTTGACCGCGAGCGCCGTCACCGCCAGCGAGACGGGGGAAGGCGGCTCGGTCGCCGTGACGACGTCCGGCGCGCCCGCGGACGGCGTCGCGCCGGCTGCCTTCGGGTTGGCGGCGCCGGGACCGGTGCGCGTCGGCCTGGCGCCGACGTGCCTCATCCACACCCCCCGCGCGTCCTGGTCGGCGAGGAGGTACTCGATTCCCCCGCGCAGCGCGCGGATCGCCCGATCCCAGTGCTCCTCGTCGATCGGGACCTGCCGTGGATGCTCCGCGATCCGGTGGGCGGGCGGCAGCGGCAGGAGCACGCGTTCCGGCAGCGGCGGCGCCGGCGCGGCCGGCCCGATCTTCTCCGGAGCGATGCGAGGGTCGAGATCCTTCGCCGGGTCTTCCGGCGGCGTCTGGGCAGCGGCCCCGGAAGCGAGGACGGCGGTGAACACGGTGGCGAGCCCGAGGCAGGTGAACGCCGCGAGGCGGCTACGGAATCGCATCATGAAAGCTCCATCGCGAAACGAATCGTACCCCTCATACCGCGAGCCGAACGAGATCGCTGCGGTTCCCCCGCGGACGATATCGGTCATGCCCGGACGCCGGCTGAACGCCCGCGCCGCGTCGCGGCAATATGATGATGCCGTCATGACCCCGGACTCCCAGCACGAGAAGCCCCCCCGCGGGGTCTACGGCCTCGAGGAGCCCGCGGTGCCCCGGCCGGACCTTCCCGGGGAGGTCATCGCGGCCGCCAACGTCGACGAGCTGATCGACCACCTCGCCGCCGACCTCGTCGTGCACGCGGAGAACTGCGTGCGCGAGTTCGGCGACTTCCACCTCGCGCTCTCCGGCGGCGCGGTGTTCGAGGCTCTCTACGCGCGGCTCATGTACGACCCGAACTACCGCCGGCTCCCGTGGCGGCGCACGCACCTCTGGCTCGTCGAGGAACGATGCGTTCCCTTCGATCACGAGGCGTCGTGCTACCGCATGATCAACGAGCTGATCGGCGACCACGCCGACATCCCCGCCGAGCAGTTCCATCCCATCTTCGCGCAGTCCGACGCCGCGGACCGGGAATACCAGGAGGCGGTGCGCGAGACCCTAGGGTGGCGCGAGAAGGGCCAGGACCGTCTGGACTACGTGCTGCTGGCGATGGACGACCACGGCGCGACGGCGGGGATCGTCGCCGCCCACGACACGACCGAGGATCTCGTCGCGGTGGAGTCGGCCGGTGACGGCGGGCCGCGCATCGCGCTCACCTATCCGTTCATCAACGCGGCGCGGTTCGTCGCGGTGCTCGTCTCGGGACAGGACCGCGCGGACGTCGTGCAACGGCTCGCGGCCGGTGGCGGCGAGGCCGACCGCCTGCCGGCGCGAAGTCTCTCGCCCATCAACGGCGAGTTGAAGTGGTACGTGGACGGGCCTGCCTGCGGAGTCGATTGCCGGTGACCATCAACACGAAACAAGTCACGGACCGTCGGGAGCTGAACTTCCAGACCATGGAGGATCTCTGGGCCGACGTCGAACGGCTGGGCCCGGAGGCCCGCGCCACCGGCAACTGGACGCCGGCGCAGATCGTCTGGCACGTTTCGGAGCTTCTCACGATCTCCCTGGACGGCGCCGAGTTCCTCGCCCCGCTTCCGTTCCGCGTGATCGGCCGGATGCTGAAGGGCCGCATGATGTCGAAGACGTTCCCGCCGGGGATCAAGCTCAAGGGGAGATTCCTGCCGCTGCTTCCGGACTCGAACCTCACCTGGGACGAGGCGGTCGCGCGCCTGCGAGGAAGCGTGGAGCGCCTCCGCGCCGGCGAGCGTATGACCCAGCGGAGCCCGATCCTCGGCGCGATGACGCACGAGGAGTGGGAGCGTGTGCACTGCCGACACGCGGAGATGCACTTCAGCTTCATTCAGCCGGCGTAGGGATAGCCGTGGCCGCGCCCGCTACTGCCCCGCCTCCAGGAAGTCCCGGAGGATCTGCGCCGCCGCGAGCGCGTCGCGCAGTTCCTTCTTCTGTTTGTGCGTCCGCCCGCTCCGGGCCATCTGCTGGTCGGCGGCGTAGCTCGTGAGGCGTTCGTCCTGGTAGTGGACGGGGACGTGACAGCGTTCGGCGAGGACGGCCCCGAAGCCGCGGGCGCCCCTGGCGGCGTCGCCCTCGGTGCCATCCATGTTCAGGGGCAGGCCGACGATGATCGCGTCGGGCATGTGCTCGGCGAGGGCGTCCTCGATGCGGCGCAGGACCGCCTCGCCGGGTGTCGCCTGGATGACGCCGACGGGGCTCACGACACCGGTGACGTCGTCACCGACGGCAAGGCCCGTGCGCTTCTGCCCGAGATCGATCGCGAGGTACCGCATGGTCGCGTCTTACTTGAGCGCGTCGTCGGCCGCCTCGGCGGCCGCCTTCACCTGCTGGGCCTTCGACGCCGGACAGACGAGCGTGACGTCCGCGGTGCGAATCACGATCAGGTCCTCGCACCCGACCGTCGCGATCAGGTGATCGGGATCGTCGGAGACCGCCAGCACGTTGCGCGAATCCACGTGGAGGGTGCGGGCGTTGGTGCGGTTGCCGTCGTCGTCGGCCGCGAGCGTCTCGCCGTAGCTCGGCCAGCTCCCCACGTCCTTCCAGGTGACGTCCATGGGGACGACGGCGATCCGCAGCCGGTCGTCGGCCGCGGCCGGCTCCATCACGGCGTAGTCCACGCTGTCCGACGGAAGCGTCGGATACGTCGCTTCCAGTTCGCCGCGACGTCCCGGCGTGTTCCACGCGGCGCCGATACGCGACAGCCCTTCGTGCGACGCGGGCAGGAACCACGACAGCGCATCCATGAACTGCGCCGCGTGGAAGACGAACATCCCGCTGTTCCAGCCCCAGACGCCCGAGGCGAGGTACTTCTCGGCCGTCTCCACCTTCTCGGGCTTCTCCTCGAAGCCGGTGGCCTCGAACGCGCCGTCAAAGCCGTCGATGGCGTCGCCGCGCCGCACCCAACCGTACCCGGTGGCCGCGAAGGTGGGCACGATCGAGAACGTCACGATGCGGCTCGGGTCGGACTCGACGAGCGCGAAGCCGACGTCGAGCCGGCGCCGGAACTCGTCGAGGGGCTCGATGAGGTGGTCGGACGTGAGGACCGCGAAGACCGCGTCGGGATCGCGTTCCCTCAGCACCGCCGCGGTGAAGCCGACGGCGTTGACCGTGTTGCGCGCCGCCGGCTCGCCGAGGATCTGCTCGTCGTCGAACCGCGGCAACGCGTCGCGCACCGCGGCCCGGTAGGACTCACCGGTGCAGATGTACCGCCGGTCGGCGGGCACGACGCCCTCCAGCCGATCGGCCGCGACCTCGAGGAGCGAGCGGCCCTTGATGAACGGCAGGAGCTGCTTCGGACGCGTGCGCCGGCTCATCGGCCACAGCCGGGTGCCGGCGCCGCCGGCCATGATCATTGCGTAGCGGGTCATTCGGAGTCCTTGAGGCGGAACGCCGCGGCAACCAGCGTCTCGGCGGAGTCGATCGCGGGATCGACGGTCAGCGCGCGGTCGACGAGGCGGCGGGCACCCAGCGACGACTCGCCAAGCTGCGTGAGCATCACGATCGCGTCGCGGGCGAACCCGCTGCCCGCGACGGGCGTTCGGCCGGTCACCGCCGGCTTCAGCTCGACGAACCGATCCACCTTGCCGTGCAACTCCACGACGATGGTCTCCGCCGTGCGCTTGCCGATCTCCGGGAGGCTCTTGAGGACGTCGAGGTCGCGGTCGGCGATCGCCTCGGCGACGTCGGCGAACGGAAGGGCGAGGGCGCGCAGCGCCTTGCGGTTGCCCATGCCCTTCACCGTCGTGAACAGCTCGAAGAACGAGCGATCGGATTCGGTCGTGAAGCCGATGAGCCGTGGAATGAAGCTCGAGCCCTGCCCCTGGCCCTCGAAGTAGTGGAGGGTGTGGAACGCCGTGGTCTCGCCGACGACGGCGGCCAGCCGCTGCTCATCGGCGGCGGGCACGTGCAGCTCGTACGTGAGCGCCCCGTCGCGGACATGCGCGCGGCCGTCGGCGACCGCGACCAGCTCTCCTTCGATCCGGCTGATCATGCGGGCATCCTAGAGCGGTTTCGCTACAGATGGAGTGAAGCCGCTCTACCCGCCTTCTTCCGGCTCGCCGCCCGGGGGGATGATCTCCTCGTTGAACGGCCAGCCGCTCGCCTCGTGGATCCGCTGCCGGAGCCTCTCGGTCACCACCGTGGGGTCGCGCTCGTCGGGGAACTCCATCAAGTCCACGAACACGACGCGCGCGTGGCTGCGGGTCGCGAGGGCCTCGCCCATCTTGTTCGTGTCCGGCGTGCCGGAGACCCAGACCACGAGCACCGGGGCCCGGGTCCGCGTGACGACGAGCCCCACGCCGGGGAGGAAGGGCCGGAGCTCTCGCGGGGGCACGGTGATCCGCCCTTCCGGGAAGATGCCGACCGCGCCGCCGGCCTTGACGTGCCGGATCGCCTCCCGGAGCGGCCCCGAGTCCTTGCCGTCCCGGCCGACGGGGATCACGTATTGATCCTGCCAGAGCCAGTCCAGCGTCGGCGACATCATGTCCCCGGCCATCATCCAGCGGATCAGGAAGCGGCTGCCGGCCTGGATGAGCAGCGGGTCGATGGCCCCGGTGTGGTTGGAGACGACGACGAGCCCGTCGTGGTCCGCGTCCGTTGCCGGCAGGATCTCCCGCCCGGAGAACCGGGGCCGGTGCCACAGGCGAGCGTACAGCCGGGCGATGTTCCAGATCAGCCCGTCCACCGCGCGGCCCCCGGGCGACCGGCGGAGCGCCGGCACGACCACGAGCCACCCGATGCCCACGATGATGAGCCACGAGCCCGCGAAGACGAGAAGCACCTGGGAAACCGACATCGAGGCGACAGGGTCAGGACTCGGCACGCGGGTGTCAACCGGGGCCCCCCGGAGCGGCTATCCTGCGTCGAGCAAGTGAGCACTCCGCCCGGCCCCGACGAATGCCCCGCCGCGACGACCTGCACACCATCCTGATCATCGGTTCCGGCCCGATCGTCATCGGCCAGGGCTGCGAGTTCGACTACTCCGGCACCCAGGCGTGCAAGGCCCTGCGCGAGGAGGGCTACCGGGTGGTCCTCGTGAACTCCAACCCGGCGACGATCATGACCGACCCGGGATTCTCGGATCGGACCTACATCGAACCGATCACGCCGGAGGCGGTCGAGAAGATCATCGTCGAGGAGGCGAGCCGCGGGACGCCGATCGACGCCTTGCTGCCCACCATCGGCGGCCAGACCGCGCTCAACTGCGCCTGCCGGATGCACGACGACGGCGTGCTGGATCGGCACGGC
>JAAELP010000347.1 GCA_024226535.1 Planctomycetota bacterium
GATCCGTTTCCGCAGCGCCGCGTTCTCATCTTCCAACTGCTTGAGTCGAACATCCTTGTCCATGGCCCGCGTTGTAACGCGCTTCAGGCAAAAGCGCAAACCACTACATCTTGTGGTCTGTTGACCCGTGAACGGTTACCAAAAGTTGTGGATGGTGACGACATGAAGAAGGGGTGTACCTTGAAGAAGCCTGATCCTCCAGGAGTACACCGACCCATGTCGGAGAAAAAAGCCGCGAACTGCACGGCGCGCGAGCGCCCACGGCTTGTGGGCACGAATCCAGTTAGGCGTCACGAGTTGCGCGCAACTCTCTCCGAGCGTCGCGAGCGATGGTTCCGGGCGTTTCGGACCGGGCACGTGCTTCCTCTCGCTACTCCGTCAGCGTCGCGTACCGCTGGGCGATCCGGGCCCGGGTGTCGGGCCGATCCAGCAGATCGGGCTCGTAGAGACGCATCAGCCGCTCCAGCACCAGCCGGTGCAGCGGTGAGCCCGGGGCGTGCTCCTGGAGCAGCGCATCGGCCGTGTCGAGGGTGGCGACGATCTCCGGCGCCTTCGCTTCCACGACGTGCCGCTCCGGGGTCTCCGCGAGACGGCTCACCGCCGCGCACGCGCGCATCGCCCGGACCTGCACGAGCCACTCGTCGTCCGGATCCAACAGTCGCTCCCACCCGGCGAGGTTCTTCGCGAGCAGGGGCTCGGCATTGACGTGGTCGCCGTCGACCGTGAGCCAGAAGCCCAGCGCCGCCTCCCACTGGAGGGCCTGGAGCTGATCGCCGCGTCCCGTTCGCCGCGCGTACTCCACGAGATCGGCGACCGTCTGCGTGCGCGTTTCCCACAGTTCGATCCGCGTGGCGTCGTTCGTGGCGAGCACGGAGGGACCCAGCAGCCACTCGCCGAGCCAGATGTCGGGCAGCAGCTCGTAGCGCAGGTTGAGCGACCGCATCTCGGTCTGCTTGCGCATGTGCTCCAGGAAGACCCGGCCGGACTCCTGGCGCTGCTGCTCCTTCGCCTCCGCTCGCGCATCGGCGATGTGCCGCTGCTCGGCGACGACCGCGAGCCGCCACAGGACGCCGCTTGCCGCGAGCACGAGCAACGCGAGCACGCACGACACGATCGCGAGCCCCGGCTTGCGGACCGCCCACAGACGCAGGCGCCGCGAGATCGGTGGCTGCGTCCAGGCGATCGGCTCGCGGCGGCGCCACGCGTCGAGGTCGTCGGCGAGACGCGCGGCGGAGCCATAGCGATCCGGCGCCCGCAGCGCCATCGCCCGGGTGCAGATCGCGTCGAGGTCCGCGTCGATCTCGGGCCGGAGCGCCCGCGGCGACGGCGGCTCGCGCCGACCTTCGGCGAGATCGTGCGTGGTGCGGATCTCCTCCGGCGTCGAGCCGTTGGGCAGTACGCCGGTGAGCAGCCAGTAGAGCATGCCGCCGAGCGCGTAGACGTCCGTGGGGATCGTCAGCGCGCCGGGCTCCATGTGGTACTGCTCCGGCGACATGAACGCGAGGTTCCCCAGCGGCTCGGTTCGTTCGCCGTCGGGGCGGTCACCCGGCGGCATGGCCTCGGTCCGGATCGCGATGCCGAAGTCCGCGACCTTGGGCACGGCGGCGTCGGTGACCACGATGTTGTTCGGCTTGAGGTCGCAGTGCACGAGGCCGGCCATGTGTGCGGCGTGCACGCCGCGGGCGAGCCCGGCGGTGAGACGCGCCGCTTCCGGGGCGCGAAGGCCGCCCCGCCGTCCCCGCACGCGCTTGCCGAGATCGCCCCCGGCGACGTACTCGTAGACGATGAAGTTCTCGTTCTGGTCCGAGACCCCGCGATCGAGCACTCGGACGACGTTCGGATGATCGATGCGCCGCGCCTTCGTCGCCTCGTCCACGAGACGCCGCCGGCCCTCCGTCGAGCGCGCGATGTCCGGCAGTATCTTGATCGAGACCAGCGCGGCGTGGTCGTCCTCGGAGAGCCGGCGATCGACGGCGAGGTAGACCTGTCCGAACGCACCCTCGCCGAGCAGCTCGGTCAGCTCGTAGCGAGGCGTGCCGTCGTCCATGGCCGGGCCGAAGTCGGCGGGGAGCGTGCGAACCGCCCACTCCGCGAACTGGTCGCGGATCCGGCCGGTGGACCAGACGGCGTTGTTGAGCGCGGCGCACTCTCGGATCTCGTTCTCGAGGTCCGGGTGCGCGCCGACGAGCTGCTCGATCGAGTCGGTGTCCACGCGTGATCGGCGGGCGATGCCGCGCAGGGTCATGTCGATCGCGGCGTCGAGCGACTCGGGGCGGTGGGCGAGGTCCGGGACCGCATCGAGGTAGCGGTCGAGCTCGACGGCGAGCCCGAGCTGGATGCGTCGGCGGCCGTCCGCCTCGATGACGTCGGCGAGGTCCGCGTCGCTGTCCACGGGGATCCCGTTGACGACGTCCTCGAAGGACGGCACCGGGGCGCCGCCCCGGTAGAGCTGCATGATCCGGTAGGTGAGCGAGAGGTCGCCGGTCGTCATCGGGGCGGTTCCGCCGCGAGACGCTCGCGCAGTTCCCCGCGGATGCGCTCCCATCGCTTGCGCACCGCCGCCGCGCTGAGCTCGACGCGCTCGGCGATCTCCTGCGACGTCGCCCCCTCGATCCAGTAGGAGACGATGTTCCGGTCCAACTCGTCGGGCAGGAGCATCATGACCCGCTCGATCTCCAGGGCGAACTCCGCGTCGGTGGCGTGATCGGCCCGGGGCAGGTGGCGAAGGAACTCACGGGCGAGGGCCCCGTCCTCGTCCTCGACCTGTTGGAGGCGGGCGAAGACGCGCGCTTTGTCGATCACCGCGTGGTCGGCCATGCGGAACACCAGCGCCCAGAGCTGCGGCTCGCTGATCGCCTCCAACTTCCCCGAGCGAACGTACATGTCCAGCCGCCGGGAGATCGTCGAGAGGATGTCCTGCGAGTCGTAGAGCCGGCGCATCGCGGGGCTGAGCTTGCCCCGGATCCGGCGCCGGATCCGCGGGCCGTACTCCTGGAGGAACGCCGCCGCCGCCTCGCGGTCATCGTGGCGACGCATCCGACCGAGCAGTTCCTCGATGTTGCCCGAACCGCCCGCTCCTGCTCCAGGGCGTACTCGGTGCCGATGGTCGGCCGGATCTTCCCCGGAACCTGAGGGTTGTGGTTGATCGGGGAAGCGCACGAACTCCACCAGGCATGGGCGGGGCAGAAAAATATCGGACCAAGACGGAGTTTCCCGTCACAGCGGCACGCTTGCGCTCGCCTACGCCGATGGAGGAGGGCGGCCGGTTCGGGGAGACCGCCCATCCAACCACGAACTCCGGGGTGCTCGACGGCGAGCAAGGAGGTGCGCCATGCGCGGAAACCGTCTGTCCGATCTTATCCACCCCATCGTCCGGCGGAATCCCCGTAGTAGGGGATATCTCGGCTCGTCCGTGTTCGTGACAGCATTCACGATCATCGTTGCCACGACCTGGTCGATCGGGTTGCTGCCCGACGCCCGGGTCGCCGTCGCCACCGTGGAGCCGATCGCCAACGGCGACGACGACTACGAGGGGACGCTCGCGGAGATGAAACGCCTTCTCGACGACGCGGCGGCGCAGATCTTCCAGGGCAACTCGGCCGCTGACCTCGGCGACCAGATGGGGGTGCTCGACCTGATCGACGAGGCCGAGGCGATGGTCAGCCAGGTCCTCGACCCCGGCCAGGCGCCGTCCCTGAACCCGCCGTGTGCCGGCGAGATCGATCCCGACATCGAGCCGCAGGACCTCGGCGAGCACGCGATGGCGTGCTGCGTGATGGCCATGGAGGCGGTGGTCGCGGTTCGCACCGCCCCGCAAACGAGTGACGAGGAGGTGGGCACGAAGTTGCGCACGATTCAGAGCCTGCTGCCGGAATACCGGCGGCTGGCGGAGAACTAGGCACAGTTCACACCACCACGGAGCACGGTCGGGCGCCTGGCCCGACCGCTGCTCTTTTGATTCGAGCCAGTGAGCCGTGCGAAGAAATCGTCCGGAAAAAGATGGGGGGCCCGCGTGTGTCTCCAAGGGCCGCGCGGGTTCCCCGTCATGAAACCGTCCGGCGATCGTGGCCGGCGGCTGCCATGAGAGACTAGTGGTGTGACTCAGAAGTTCGCTACCATACCGCCGGTCCTCATCGCCGCTGGCTGCGTTGCCGCTCCTAGGCGTATCTTCGGATATGCCGTCGTCGCGTCGCCTTGCCAGCGACGACGATGCCGCGCCGGTATGGCACCGAACTTCTGAGTCACACCAC